>JADGAX010000001.1:0-300000 GCA_015231795.1 Alphaproteobacteria bacterium
TGCAGCCCCGCTGGGGGATGCACCCTTGGTGCCCAGTTTTGAACGGGAGTGGCGCGCCCGGCGGGATTCGAACCCACGGCCCCAGGATTAGGAATCCTGTGCTCTATCCTGCTGAGCTACGGGCGCGATCTCAAAATTCGAGGCCCAAACCTACCCTTAGACACTTGTCGATGCAACCGCCAACTCCTTCCTTCGCACGCCCCTTGCTGAATGGGACGCTTGCTTGGTAAGCTTGGCCAGATGTTTGAAATAGCGAGCTATTTGTGACCAGCATGTCAGAAACATTGAAAGCCGGATGGCAACGGCTTTCGCGCTCCGTCAAATTATCGCTGGGGTTGGCTTGCCTTGCCTTGCTGCTCGGCGTTCCGGCGACCTTATTGTTGCCCGAGGCCGGTCTGCGCTGGGGGCTTGCCCAAACGATGCATCGCCTGGGCATGGCCGAGGTCAGCATTGCCGATACAAGCGTCGAGCTTCTTGATGGCAGGCTGGTGATCAGCAGTTTCAAGGCCAGGCCCAAGATCGGCGAGGCGCTGGGCCTTAAATCGCTGGATTTCGCCTTCCGTTGGCTGCCCCTGCTGCGCCGGGAAATGTCGGTGCAAAGCCTGGATTTGTCCGGCCTGTCGATCAGCCTTCTTCGGGAAGGCGACAAATTGCTGGTCAATGGCGCGCCCATCGATCTGGGGGCTGGCGACGAAGGCGGGGCGTGGAGCATCGATGTTGATCGGCTGAAGCTGGCATCAAGCCGCGTCGATCTGGCTGCCGGGGAAAGAAAAATCACTATCGACGTCGATCTGCTGGAGTTGGAGGCGATCAGAAGTGCCAATCCCGCTGCACCGCTCAAATTTCATTTCAAGGGCAAGGTCGAAGGCAATCCGCTTGAGGTGACGGGGACGGCCACGCCATTCGCCGCCACCCCTGGATTCGATCTTGCCCTCTCGGCGCCCGCCGTTGATCTGGCTTTATTGGCGCCCTGGCTGGCGGAGACTGGCTTCGATGCCCTGACCGGGCAATTTGCAGCGAACCTAACCGTTTCGGGAACCGGACTGTCTTCCGCTCCCGAGGTCAAGGCGAATGGCAAACTTTCCTTTCGCGACCTGACGGCCCAGGCATCGGGGCATAACTTTGAAGCGAAAGGCATGGAAATTGCGGCCGATCACTTCGCCTGGAGCGCCTCGACCCGCCGGGTCAACTGGCAAGGGGCGTTGACGCTCGAGAACGTTGCAGCGACCGGGGCCGGCTTGGCCGCTCGCAGCCAGTCCCTTTCCTGGCTCGGCCTTGCCGATCTTGAAATGGGAAGCGATGGCGCCGCCACCGTATCGATGACGATGGCCATCGACGGCAACGGTCTCTCGCTGCGCGATCCGGGCGCCAAAGCCGACATTCTGTTGGCGGAACGGTTCCAGACGAAATCCGCAAAACTAGTCCGCGCCCAATTCGCAGCAGGCGGCGGCATGCAAGCCGATGGCCTGATTTTCGACGACCTGTCCTTGAAGATGATTCGCCCGACTAGCCCCGGTTTGGGCAATAGCGTTCCGGCCAAGGCGGACGGACTGAAACAGACGGATGCCGCTTCGCCGCCCAGCCAGCGCATCAAGCTGGGCCGCTTCGCCATTGCGGGCGACAGCCGGTTGGATTTTATCGACAACACGTTGAAGCAACCGGTCGGCATCACCTTCGACAGGGTGAAGCTGTCACTGGCTAATCTCGATTCATCAGAACCCGGGCATGAAAGCCCGTTCGAGTTGGAAGCCAGGGTAGGTGCCGCCTTGATTTCGGTTCGTGGCACGGCCAAGCCCTTCGCGACGGGGGTTTCCGCAAAGTTCAGCAGCCAGGTCAGGGCGTTTGAATTGCCGCCTCTGTCTCCCTATGCTTCCGAGACGCTGGGGGTCGAACTACAGACAGGGCATCTGGATGGCGAACTGACGGTCGCTCTGGACAATGGGGCGCTTTCCGGCAAGGCCGATCTTGCCCTGTCCAATTTGTTCGCGGCCCAACCCGATCCCAATGCCCCCATCGCCAAGCACACGTCGATGCCGGTTTCGATGGTGTTGGATCTGTTGCGTGACGGCGATGATCGCATCCGCTTGTCAATTCCGGTCAGCGGCGATTTGTCCGATCCGCAGTTCGATTTCAGCGACGCCATGTCGCAAGCCATCGGCGGCGCCTTGCGCTCGACGGCCTTGACCACGCTCAAAATCGTTTTTCCGGTGGTGGTGCTGATCGAGAAGATGACCGATCAACAGGCTCCGCTTCTGGCGCCGATCACCTTCAACCCCGGCGATGAACGGATGGACGATCAAGGAATTGCCAGATTGTCCATGGTTGGAGAGTTGATGAAGGGGCGCCCCAAGCTGAAATTGTCCCTGTGCCCTGTTTCAGCGCCAAGCGTCGATTGGCCCGTTCTTTTGGAGCGACGCAAGCGCGAGGAGTTGGGGCTTTTCTACTCGGTGCAGAAAATGGTCAATGCCGAGGCCAAGCCGGACAAGACGCCGCCCGACGCCAGCGCGCTGAAGGCATTGGCGGAACGTCGCGCCCACGAGGTGAAGACGGAACTGATGAACAGGGCAGGGGTCGAAGCCGGGCGGCTTTTCGCCTGTCTGCCTCAAATCGACGGTGGCCTAGATGCCGCCCCCAGGGTCGATCTGACGCTGTGATCGTTCTCAGGCAAAAACGGCCCCCTTCCGCAACATTATGACAAGGTTGAGGGTTTTTTTGCCGGTTGTACCGATTGCCTCAAGGATCGCAGATGGTTAAGATAAATGGTCAGGTCGTAAATTAGTAATCACGCATATTGGGTTGGCAGGCAAAGAACAGCCAAACCGTCTACGTGACTTGGGGGAGCATTAAGCAGAATGAGTTTGACCTCGAAGGTAACGATTTTCTTCGTTGCAATGGCGATTAGCTTGGTTGTGATGCTGGTGGCGATCAACCTGTACGCTTTTCGAACTTTTTCCATCGCTTCTTCGTCCGATCATATCCGCACGGCCGCCGAGATCGTGCGCGTGCACCTGACCGAATCGATGATCAACGGCGTAATCGACAAGCGCGAGAGCTTTCTGAATCGCTTAATGGAAGTTCAGGGGCTGGCGTCGGCCCAGGTGGTGCGCTCGCCGCTGGTCGAGCAGCAATTCGGCCAGGGCCTGGGCAGCGAATCCCCCAGCGACGACATCGAGAAAGAGGTGCTGGGCACCGGCAAAGCGCAGTACCGCGTCGAAGAGGGCGAGCACGGCACATTGTTCAGGGGGACCATTCCCTTCATCGCCTCGACTCGTGGTTCGCCCAACTGCCTGCAATGTCATCAGGTGAAGGAAGGCGACGTTCTGGGCGCCGTCACCATGACCATGTCGATCGAATCCCTGAAGAACAAGGCGTTGGTTACGGTGGCTGGCATCGTCGGCATCGTTTCCTTGTTCAGCGCCGTCACCTTCTGGCTGATCCGGCGCGTCATCAAACCCGTTTCGACGACGGCGCTTAATGTGGAACATGCCGTGCAGCGGGCCTTGAGGGGCGATTTCAAGGGAAAGGTCGAACAGCGCACGGAAGATGAAATCGGCCAGATCGCCGGCGACATGAACCGCCTGCTGGCCTTCTTGGACAATGGCCTGAACCGAATCGGCGACAGCGTTTCCCGTCTGACCAACCGCGTTCCCGCCGCCGACGAGAATTTGCTGAACGCCACCATCGAAATGGTGGATGGCTTGTCGCGCGCCGCCCGTTTCAAGCAGGCCATCGAGGAAGACGAAACCAAGTCGGAGATTCATCAGCGCATTGCGTTCATGCTCGAAGACGAGTTTTCGATCAAGACCTATTCGCTTTACGAAATCATCGCCAACAAGAACCAGATGGTGCCGCTTTACGTCGATGGCGAGGCGGGCGCCGCCTGCCGTTGGTGCGATCCGCAGATTCTGGTGCGCAGCGAAGCCTGCCGGGCTAGGCGAACCGGCCATCATGTCGATGGCGTGGCCAGCCCGGGCATCTGCTATTCGTTCCAGCCGATGGATGGCGAGGACAAAATCGAGACGGGCATGTGCCATATCTGCCTGCCGATTATCCAGTCGGGCATGGTTGGCAATGTCTTGCAGCTGGTCGCGTCGCAAGAGAACGCCAATTATTTGCAGGGTTTGATTCCCTTCATCAACGTCTATCTGCGCGAAGCTGCGCCTGTGCTGGAAACCAAGCGCCTGATGGAGACGTTGCGCGAATCCAGCCTCAACGATCCGATGACCGGCCTTAACAACCGGCGCTTCTTGGAAGAATATGTGGAAACCTTGGTTGCCAATATTCATCGTCGCAAGATCAGCATGACCGTGATGATGCTTGATCTCGATCATTTCAAGATGGTCAATGACACCTATGGCCATGACGCGGGCGACGCCGTTCTGAAAGCCTTGTCGAAGGTGTTGCGCCAGTCGGTGCGGGCGTCCGATCTGGTCATTCGTTACGGCGGCGAGGAATTCCTGATTCTGCTGGTCGATACGCCGTCCTCGCAGGGCGATCAGGTGGCCGAGAAGATTCGCGCCGCCGTGGAGGCGATGACGGTTCAATCTGGTTCAGCCGTGCTTAGAAAGACCATCTCGATCGGCTTGGCCGATTTCCCGACCGACAGCGACACTTTCTGGCAGGCGGTGAAGTTCGCCGACGTGGCGCTTTACCAAGCCAAAGAAACCGGGCGCAACCGGGTGGTGCGCTTTGAAGAGTCGATGTGGACGAACAAGAAGGAATATTAAGGCAAGCGCGGATTCATCACGCAGTAAAAAAGGAGCCTTAAGAAGGCTCCTTTTTTTGCGTCCGCGCCAACCGGTTGGCTTTCGGATCAGCGGGGCTTGGCGGGCTTTGCGGACGTTGTGGCTGCCGTCGCCGAAGCCGTCGCGGCCTTGGCCGCAGCCTGCGAAGCGGGCGAATTACCGCCCGGCGAACGCCAGCCCGAATAGAGTTTGCTGATCGGAATGTCGTAAGACAGCATCAGCGTCTCTTCGCCGGGATTGCGGTCGTCCCACAAGCCGGTATTCGAAATGTGATAAACGCCCAGACCCAGCCGTGAACGGTCATCGAAACGGTAGGCGAAATCGATGCCGGAGCGGAATTCGACGGGGCTGCCCAGGTTCGACTTCTTGTCGCCCTGCTTCCAATCGCCGCGATAGTAAAGGCCAACGGCGGTGCTGGGCGAAACGACGAAACGGTTGCCGAAATAGAAGTCCATATACAGGCCCCAATAGCCATAGGCCGAGCCGTCGGTCGTGCCAAGCACGCCGGCCTGATGCTTCAAGAACCACCATTTGTAGTCCGAGCGGTAGGCCAGATCGAATTCGGCGGCGTAATTGTCGGGGCGGTTGAAATCCCACCAACCAGCACCGATGCGCAGAAAGTCGGCATCGTCAGCAGCCTTGGCGCTTGGCGACAAAGACAGGGAAAACCCCGCCACGGCGGCCAGAGCCATCAATAATCGGCTAAATTTCACTGCACATTTCCCCCGCAAGGACTTGGTCGAGCCGATATCTTACGTACATAGGTAGGCTTGGCAAGGACGTTCTTATTGAAAGGGCAACTATTTCAGTGGGTCGCGCAATTTCTGCGCCGCCCCAACCAAGGCGCGGGTGATGGGTGGATCAAGCGCCGAATGCCCCCCATCAGGCACGATGATCAATTCGCCCATCGGCCAGGAAGCCTTTAATTCCCAAGCGCTACGCGGCGGACAGATCACGTCGTAGCGTCCCTGAACGATGTAGCCCGGCAGGTGCCTGATGCCGTTCATGCCGTCCAGGAGGGCGTTTTCGGCCATAAATCCCCGGTTGATCATGTAATGGGCTTCTATCCTGGACATGGACAGGCTGGCGTCGCCTCCCCCCGGCGGCAGGGGAATCAGGCGTGAACAGGCCTCTTCATAGGCGCACCAAGCCCTGGCGGCTGGCCGGTGCATGGCGCCATCCGGATGGGCTAGGCGACGGTAATATGAGGCCAGAGGGTCGGCGCGCTCGGGGGCGGGCAGGAACTTCAAGAAGGCCTGTTCGGCTTCTGGAAAGAAGCGGCCCATGCCCTCCATAAACCAATCCACCTCGCTTTGACGGAACAGAAAGACGCCGCGCAGCACGAATCCCAGCACGCGCAGAGGATGCGCCTGGGCATAGGCCAGGGCCAGGGTGCTGCCCCACGAGCCGCCGAACAAGGCCCAGCGTTCGATCCCCAGATGCTGACGCAGTTTCTCGATGTCCGAGATCAGGTCTTGGGTGGTGTTGTCCTCGATCTCGGCATAGGGGCGCGAACGACCCGATCCTCTTTGATCGAACAGAACGATGCGCCAGCGTTCGGGATCGAAGAAACAGCGGTGAATGTCGCCGCAGCCGCCGCCCGGCCCGCCATGCAAGAACAAGATGGCGGGTTGGTCTTGGCGTCCGCATTGTTCCCAATACAGGCTGTGGCGCGCATCCACTTTCAACAAGCCGCTGGCCCAGGGATCGATGGGGGGGAACAGGCTGTTCATCCGCGCCTGCCGAACAGCCGCTCGATGTCGGCGCGCTTCAATTCGACCCAGGTGGGACGCCCGTGGCCGCATTGGCCGGAATGCGGCGTGGCTTCCATGGCGCGCAGCAGGGCGTCCATTTCGCCAGTTGACAATTTACGTCCGGCCCGAACGCTGCCATGACAAGCCATGCGGGCCGCGATGTCGCCCAGGGCGGTTTCGAAGCTGCGCAGATCGCCCCATTCGGCCATGCCCTCGGCCAAGTCCCGCACCAGTTGGCGAATGTCGGTTTGTCCCAGGAAGGCGGGGGTTTCGCGCACCAGAACCGCGCCGTTGCCGAAGGCTTCCAACGCCAATCCCAGCTTGGCCAACTGCTGGGCCGCATCCAAAAGGCGCTGGCGGCTTGACGCATCCATTTCGATGACTTCCGGCACCAGCAAGATTTGGCGCTTCACCCCGCCCTCGGCCAGTTGCGTCTTCAATCGTTCGAAGACCAAACGTTCATGCGCCGCATGCTGATCGACCAGCACCAGCCCGTCCTCGGATTGCGCCACGATATAGGTTTCGAAAATCTGGGCGCGGGCAAAGCCCAGCGGGGGGATTTCGCCGGTTGCGCTCGTCGAGGCGTCTTGCAAGGGCAGGGCAGGCGTTTGCGCCATCGGCAGGCCAAGCCCCAGCGGGGCCTGCGCCGCCATGCCTTCCCGCAGCAAGGATGCGCCGTGCCGCTGGCCTTCGGGGCGGAAAGCGCCGAAGGCCTGTTGGCTGGCCGTGGTGGTGGTGCGGTGGCCGGATGCCGACAGGGCGGCTCTGACCGACGAGACGATCAGGCCGCGAGCGAAAGCGGGATCGCGAAAACGCACTTCGGCTTTGGCCGGATGCACGTTCACGTCCACTTCGGGGGATGGCATTTCCAGGAACAAGGCGGCGATGGGATGACGGTCATGGGCCATCAGGTCTTGATAGGCGCCCTTCAAGGCGCCCAGCAGCAACCGGTCGCGCACGGGCCTGCCGTTCACGAACAGATATTGGCCTTGCGAGGTGGCGCGCCCGAAGCTGGGCAGGCCCGCCAGCCCGGTGATCCGCCACCCATCCCGCTCTGCCTGCAAGGCCAGTACGTTCTCGATGGCGTCGCGGCCCAGGATGGCGCCCAGGCGCAGACGTCTGGCCTCGGTTTCGTCGCCGGGAAAGGGCGGCAGGTCGAACCCCTTGTGCCCACCTTCGACAACCAGCTTGAACCCCACCTTGGGATGGGCCAGCGCCAATCGTTCGATGACATCGACGATATGGTCGGTTTCGGTGTTGGATGATTTCAGGAATTTGAGGCGGGCGGGCGTTGCGTAGAACAAGTCGCGCACCTCGACCCTGGTGCCTTTGGACAGGGCCGACGGTTCTATCTGTCCCTTGGCGCCGCCCTCGACGGATATTTTCCAAGCCTCGTTCGATCCCTGGCGCCGACTTTGGATGCTCAAGCGCGCCACCGATCCGATGCTGGGCAATGCCTCGCCGCGAAAGCCAAGCGTGGCGATATGGGTCAGGTCGTCGCTAGGCAGCTTCGATGTGGCGTGACGCTCGACTGCCAGCGTCAATTCCTGGGGCGTCATGCCGAAACCGTCGTCTTGCACGGCGATCAAGGTGCGACCGCCATCGGCGACGGTGATCTCGATGCGCGCAGCCTTCGCATCCAGCGCGTTTTCCACCAATTCCTTGACCGCCGACGCCGGGCGCTCGACCACTTCGCCGGCGGCGATGCGGTTGACCAGGGTTGGCGGCAGCAGGCGAAGGGTCATCTTGTTAGCCATGAATGATTTCTTTGTCATGGCCGGGCTTGACCCGGCCATCCACGAAAATGGACCCCCGGATCAAGTCCGGGGGTGACGAAAAAAAGATGTCTTCACATAGGCCTGTCATACTTCCTTCCGCCAAGCCAGCAGGCGTTCCATCATGGCTTTGGTCGATGCGTCCTGACCGTCGCCGGGCTTGCCCGCCTTCAATTCCGCCAAGATCGGCTTGGCCAGTTGCTTGCCCAGTTCCACGCCCCATTGATCGAAGCTGTTCAGGCCCCAAATCACGCCCTGCACGAAAACCTTGTGTTCATACATGGCGATCAAGGCGCCCAAGGTGGCTGGGGTCAGTTTCTTCATGGCGATGATGGTGGTGGGGCGGTTGCCGGAAAACATCTTATGGGTAAGCAGACCCTCTTCGCCGGGCTTCAACTCGGCCCGCACTTCGGCTTCGTTCTTGCCCAGCATCAAGGCCTGGGCCTGGGCCAGCGCATTGGCCATCAGCATCAGGTGATGATCGCCCAGCGGATTGTGGCTGATGGCGGGCAGAATGAAATCGCACGAAATTTTGCGCGTGCCCTGATGGATCAACTGATGAAAGGAATGCTGGCCGTTGGTGCCCGGCTCTCCGAAAATAATGGGGCCGGTTTGCCAAGCGCAGGCCGTACCTTCGCGGGTGACGCCCTTGCCGTTGCTTTCCATGTCGAGTTGCTGAAGATAGGCGGGAAAACGGTGCAGATATTGATCATAGGGCAAGACGGCATGGGCTGTGCAGCCTTGGATGTTGGCGTTCCAGACGCCGACCAGGGCCAGCAGCACGGGCAGGTTTTGCTCAAGCGGGGACAGGCGGAAATGCTCGTCCATCTCGAAGGCGCCCTCAAGCAGATATTCGAAATCCTCGAAACCAATGGACAGCGCGATCGACAATCCGATGGCCGACCACAGGGAATAGCGCCCGCCCACCCAATCCCAGAATTCGAACATGTTATTGGTGTCGATGCCGAATTCCGCCACCGCCTTGGCGTTGGTGGACAAAGCCACGAAATGCTTGGCCACCGCTTGTTTGTTGGGGGCCTTGGCCAGGAACCAGTCGCGGGCTGCAACGGCGTTGGCGATGGTTTCTTGGGTAGTGAAGGTCTTCGAGGCGATGATGAACAGCGTGGTCGCCGGGTCCAGGGGCTTTAGCACCTCGGCGGCGTGGGTGCCGTCGACATTCGAGATGAAGTGGGTGGACAGCCGCTGGTGGGCGTAGGGTTTCAGGGCTTGCGTCACCATCATCGGACCAAGATCCGAGCCGCCGATGCCGATATTGACGATGTCGGTGATGGGACGTCCGGTATAGCCCTGCCAATCGCCCGAGCGAATTTGATGGCAGAAGGTCATCATTTTCTTGAGAACGGCGTCAACGCCGTCCATGACGTTCGCGCCATCGACGATGATCGGACGATCCTCGCAATTGCGCAGCGCGATATGCAGCACGGAACGGTTCTCGGTGGTGTTGATGCGCTCGCCCTTGAACATGCGGTCGCGCCAGTCCTCAACGCCGCGCGCGCGGGCCAGATCGCACAGAAGTTTCAGCGTCTCGTCGGTGATGCGGTTCTTGGACAGGTCGGCCAACAGGCCGACGCTTTCAAAGGTGAAGCGCTGGGCGCGGCCAGGATCGCGTTTGAATTCGTCGCGAAGATGCATCTGCTCGATGCGCCCGGCATGGGCGAACAAATCCTGCCAGGGTTTGGTGGTGTCGAGTGCGGTCATGGCTGAAACTCCCCCGATGTTTGGGACAAGTTTACAGCCCCTTGGGGTCTCCGGCTATGACCACGATCAGATTTTCTGGCTTGAAAAGGCGTTTGGCGACTCGGGCGACGTCGGCTTTGGTCACCTTCATGACAAGCTCGTTGCGCCGATCCAGATAATCGATGCCCAGATGATCCGCCTGCACGGCAACCAGCAATCCCGCGATGTTGGCGCTGGAATCGTAGCGCAGCGGGAATGAGCCGGTCAGATAGGTTTTGGCGTCTCGCAACTCTTCTGCCGAAACGCCTTGGGCATTGAGGCGGGACAACTCCTTGCGAACCAGCCGGATCGATTGCGCCACCTTGTCGTTGCGCGTGGCCACGCCTCCAACCCAAATGCCCGCATGGTCGTAAGGGTGCAGATAGCTGTAGGCGGAATAGGCCAGTCCGCGCTTTTCGCGGATTTCCATCATCAGGCGCGAGGAAAAACCGCCGCCGCCCAGAATATAGTTCAGCACATAGGCGGGAAACCAGTCGGGGTCGTCGCGCTTGACGCCCGCCAGTCCGAACTGGACCACACTTTGCGGTATGGCTTTTTTCAGCACCAGGGGTTTGATGCCTTGTGCTGGGATTCCCACATCGGCAGACGGCAATGGATGGGTGACCGGTTGGGCGGGCAGGGGGCTGAAGGTGGAATCCAGCAAAGGCGCCAGTTCGGCTGGCGTGATGTCGCCCACCACGCCGAGGATCAGATTGGCGCGCCCCAGCCTTTGCGTGGCCGCGACAAGGTCTTTCCTTGTCAGGGCGGCAATGCTGTCTGGGGTGCCGTCCGAGACGCGGCCATAGGGATGGGCGGGAAAGGCGGCGGCGTACCAGCCCCGACTGACCATGGTTTGCGGGTCTTCCGACGATCTGGCCAGCCCTGCCAGAATCTGGCCTTTGATGCGCAGGATGGCGTCTTGGTCGAAACGGGGCTGAACAAGCGACAGTCGCAGCATCTCGAAAGCCTGGGCGCGGTGGCGCGACAGCGTGATCAGGCTGCCTTGCATCATGTCCATGCCCGCATTGAAGGACAGCTTGATCGACAAGTCCTCCAGCCTGCGTTGAAAGGCTTGGGAATCGTAGGGGCCAGCCCCCTCATCCAGCGTGGCGGCCATCAGGCGGGCCAACCCTTCCTTGCCCCGAGCGTCATAGGCGGCGCCGCTGTCCCGCCAGGCCATCTCAAGACTTAGGATCGGGTTGGCATGATCCTCGATCAGCCAGGCTTCGATGCCGCCCGGGCTGATGACGCGAATGGGTGGCGCCGCCAGAGCTTGGGCGGCGCTGGCGGCCAACATAAGCAGGGCTAACAAAAGACGGCGCATCACATGCCCTCTCCCAGCAGGCGACCGGTAACCGCCGCCTTGGGCGTCAGCACGGCGCGCAGGGCGGCATTCACCTGATCGGCGGTGACTTCCGCTATCCGTTCGGGCCAGTTCTCGACTTGGTTGATGCTCTGGCCGGTGCCCAGCGCCCGGCCCAGCGCATAGGCGCCGCCAGAAAGGGAATCACGGGCATAGACGGCGGCATCGATCAGGCGGGTCTTGGCCCTGGCGACTTCCTGTTCGCTAACGCCGCCATCGATCAAGCGGGCGATTTCCGCTTCCATGGCCTCTTCCAGCCTTGCCATCGGGATGCCGGGATTGGGCGACGCGTAGAAGCCGAATTCGGAATAGTCGTATCGATCTGCGGAATAGGAGGCTCCCGCCGAGGCGGCCAGCTTCTGACGCACGACCAGACTTTCGTAGAAACGCGACGTGGCGCCGCCCGCCAGAATGGTTTCCAGAACTTCCAGCGCGTAGCTCTGGCGTTCGGGGTCCAGGCGGCGCGAGGGAGCGCGGTATTCGCGCAGCCACAGCGGCTGCTTGACGGATTTGTCGCGCAACTCGACGGTCTTGGGGCCGGTTGGAGGCGGCTCGACGGCCCGTTCGCGCTTGGGCAGGGGGCTGGCCGGGATGGGGGCGTAATAGGTTTCGGCCAAGCCCAGAACCTGCTGCGCCGTCACGTCGCCCGCCACGATCAGAATGGCGTTGTTGGGCGCGTACCAGCGTTGATAGAAGGCCTTCAGGTCCTTGGGCGTGATCGCCTTGATGTCGCGTTCCCAGCCGATGACCGGGTTGCGATAAGGATGAACGGCAAATTGTTCAGGCCCCATTTTCTCGCGAAGGCGCGAGGCGGGTTCATTGTCGGTGCGGGTGCGCCGCTCTTCCAGCACCACTTGGCGTTCGGTCTCGATCAGCTTGGGATCGAGCGTCAGATTCGCCATGCGGTCGGATTCCATCTTCATCACCAGCTCCAGCCGGTCGGCCGAAACATTCTGGTAATAGGCCGTGAAGTCGGAACCGGTGAAGGCGTTGTCGCGCCCGCCGTTCCTGGCCACGATTTTCGAGAACTGGCCCGGCTGCAAATTCTTGGTGCCCTTGAACATCAGATGCTCAAGCAGGTGCGGCATGCCCGACTGGCCATCCGGCGCATCGGCGTCGCCCACCTTGTACCAGACCATATGCGTCACGATGGGCGCGCGGCGATTCTGGATCACCACCACCTGAAGTCCGTTGGCCAGTTGAAAGCTTTCGGGATTGAAGACGGCGGCCCCAACAGGAACGGGCGCCAGGAGCAACGAGACCAGGATCAGGGCAAGACGGCGTTTCATGTCACAGGCTATATAGGCAAGGGCATGCCGCCAGCCAAGAGGCGCATCGTCAATCGAAGATGCCTTCGAGGATGGCCTTGTGCCTGCGCTTGATCAATGGCGTGCTGCCGTCGCCCATATCCTTGCCCAAGGCTTGGTTTTCGCGAATGCGCTGGCTTTCCTGCTTGGGGTCCAGGGCTTCGGAATATTCGTTGGGCTTGCCCCAGAACATCAGCTTGTCGGTGAAGGCCTTGTCGGCCTCGGCCAGATTCGAGCTTTCCTCGTTCACAAGCTGGCGGATGTTGGGCGTGATCTCCGCCGCACCGGCGCTTTTCAGCACCGTCATTTCGCCTTGGGTGCGCGCCCCAGTCAGCAAAGGCTGCGTGGCCTTCAACTGGGTGCGTCCGCCCAGAATGGCTTGGCGGGCCTGCTCGCTGGTCGAGCCTTCCTGCGGGCGCGTGGCACCCGGCTGCGGCGGGCGCAGCGAATAATCGGGCGGCATGCTGAGGGGCGCTCGGTTCAGCACGGCGAATTCGTCGGGCGGCGCCTTTTCAAGGCCGATCTGGCGGCGGGCTTCGCCGCAGCCGGAAAGGGCCACGGCAAAGGCGGCGGCCAGGAAGAGACGGGCGATGGGCAAACGGGTCTGGTTCATCATCCCTCTTTTTTAGGCGATTCCTGTCCAGCAAACAAGGAGTCCCATACAAGCATGATTGCCCCTACGGAAATTCCCGAATCGGCGACATTGAAGGCGGGCCAGTAGTAACTGTCTAGATGGAAATACAAAAAGTCGGCCACCGCCCCGAAGCGGATGCGGTCGATGACGTTGCCCAAGGCCCCCCCCACGATCAGTCCGATGGCCAGGGGAACCCAGCGTCCGTTCGATTTCCATAACCAATTCAACAGGAAAGCCGAGATGGCGAGGGCCAGAAGCGACAAGACGGGCGCGTTCCAGGGCGAGTCTTGGTTGAACATCCCGAAGCTGACGCCCTTGTTCCAAGCCATGACGATGTCAAGGAACGGCCCCAGCACGATCACCTGGGGCGGGTTCATCACATGTTCGACGATGGCCCATTTACTGGCCTGATCGAGGATCAGGACCAAAAGGGCGATCGCCAAGCCAAGGCGGACGGGGGGGCGGAACGTCATGCCAGCCGGTCCACCGCGCTGGCGCAGCGCCCGCACACCTCGTCATGGCCCGCATGGGCGCCGACGTCGGGCAATACTTTCCAGCAGCGCTGGCATTTCTTGCCCTCCGAGAGGGCGGGAATCACGCCAACGCCTTGCAGATCGGCAAGCGCGAAAGCGCCATCCGGCACGGCATCGACAACGATTTTGATGTCGGACGTGATCGACACCTCGGCCATATCCACGCCCTCGACGCTTTTCGCCAGTTCGGGCGTGAGATACAAGATGGGGGCGGCCTGAAGGCTGGAGCCGATGCGCTTGGCCGCGCGTTCCTGCTCAAGCGCGCCGGTCAGCACGCGGCGCAGATTGCGCACCGCATCCCAGCGCTTGGCCAGCGCCTCGTTTCGCCAGACATGGGGAATTTCCGGGAAGTTGCGCAGATGCACGCTCTCATCCTCGCCGGGATTGCGGGACAGCCAAGCTTCTTCCGCCGTAAAGCAGACGAAAGGAGCCAGCCAAGCCGTCAGGCAATCATACAGCGTTTCCAGCACGGTGCGGCAGGCGCGCCGCTTGGCGTCCGACGGATGATCGCAATAGAGCGAGTCTTTGCGAATGTCGAAATAGAAGGCCGACAGATCGACGGTGCAGAAATTATGCAGCTCGGTGAACATCGGATGGAAGACGAAACTGTCGCAAGCGCCGCGGACATGCTTGTCCATCTCGTAGATGCGATGCAGCACCCAACGTTCCAACTCGGGCATGGCGTCGGCTTCAACCCGTTCGGCGGGGGTGAAGCCGTCCAACGCGCCCAAGAGATAGCGCAGCGTGTTGCGCAGACGCCGGTAGACGTCCACCTGCTGCTTCAAGATTTCAGGCCCGATGCGCAGGTCCAGCGACGTGTCGGACGAGGCCACCCACAAGCGCAGAATGTCGGCCCCCGATTTGGCGACCACTTCTTGCGGGGCGACCACATTGCCCAGCGACTTGCTCATCTTGCGGCCCTGCTCGTCGAGTACGAAGCCATGGGTGAGAACCGCATCATAAGGGGCGCGGCCACGCGTGCCGCAGGCTTCCAGCAGCGATGAATGGAACCAGCCGCGATGCTGGTCAGACCCTTCCAGATACAGCGAGGCGGGCCATTGCAAGTCCCAAGGACCGTTCTCGCAGACGAAGGCGTGGGTGCTTCCAGAATCGAACCAGACATCCAGAATATCGCTGACGCGATCATAGTCGGCGGCGTCGTAGTCGGGGGCCAGGAAATAGCTGGGATCGCGGGCGAACCAAGCATCCGATCCTTCGGCCTTGAAGGTGTCGACGACGCGCTTCATCACCCGCTCGTCCTTCAGCAACTCGCCGGTTTTCTTGTTGGTGAAGACGGCGATGGGCACGCCCCAGGCGCGTTGGCGGGAAACGCACCAGTCGGGGCGCTGCTCGATCATGGCGCCGATGCGGTTGCGCCCGGCATCGGGCACGAAGCGGGTGGCGTCGATGGCGGCCAAGGCCTTCTTGCGCAGATCGTTCGTCTCCATCGAGATGAACCATTGCGGCGTGGTGCGGAAGATCAGCGGCGCTTTCGAACGCCAGGAATGCGGATAGGAATGGACCAGCTTGCCATGGGCCAGCAAAGCGCCAACCTTTTGCATGGCCTCGATCACCGGTCCATGCGCCTTGAAGACATGCAAGCCCGCGAACATCGGCACATGCTCGCGGTAAGTGCCGTCGTCAGCCACGGTTTCCGGCACTTCGATATGATGGGCGCGGCCCAGATGCCAGTCGTCCTCGCCGTGGCCGGGTGCTATATGCACAAAGCCTGTGCCCTGCTCGGTGGTGACGAAATCACCCGCCAGCAAAGGCACGTCGTAATCATAACCTTGGCCGCGCCAGGGATGGGCGCAGACGGTGCCCGCCATATCTGCCCCCTTGAATTCGCCGATTACCTTGTGGCTTTCCAGTTTGCAATCCTGGACCACTTGTTCCAACAGCTCCTTCGCCACCACGATCTTGGCGCTGCCGATATCGACCAGCACGTAATCGATCTCCGCCCCATAGGCGATGGCGCGGTTGCCGGGCATGGTCCAGGGCGTCGTCGTCCAGATGACGATCTTGGCCCCTTCCAATTCGGGACGGCTGGCTTTCACCACTGGGAACGCCACCCAGATAGTGTGGCTGGTATGGTCGTGATATTCGACTTCGGCCTCGGCCAGCGCGGTTTTTTCGACCACGCTCCACATGACGGGCTTGGCCCCCTTGTACAACCCGCCATTCAGCGCGAATTTCCAGATTTCGGCGGCGATGGCGGCTTCGGCTTCGAAGGACATGGTGGAATAGGGCCGGTCCCAGTCGCCTTCGCAGCCCAGTCGCTTGAATTCTTCCCGCTGCACGTCCAGCCAATGGGCCGCGAAGCTGCGGCATTCGGCGCGGAACTGCACGATGGGCACCTGATCCTTGTCCTTGCCCGCCTCGCGGTATTTTTCCTCGATCTTCCATTCGATGGGCAGGCCGTGGCAATCCCAGCCCGGCACGTAATTGGCATCCTTGCCCATCATCTGCTGGCCGCGATTGATGATGTCCTTCAGAATTTTGTTCAGCGCATGGCCGATATGCAGATGCCCGTTGGCATAGGGCGGGCCGTCATGCAGCACGAACTTTTCCCGGCCCTTCGATGTTTCTCGCAGACGCTTGAACAAGTCCATCTTCCGCCAGCGTTCCAGCAGGTCGGGTTCGCGTTCGGGCAGGCCAGCCTTCATCGGAAAGTCGGTCTTGGGCAGGAAAACAGTGCTTTTGTAGTCGCGGGTCATGTTGAACTCTTCAAGGAAGGGGACGGTGCGTGTTTGGGCGGCACGTCCGGTGTCTGTTCCAGAATGTTGCGGGCTTGGGCGACGTCTTGGGCGATCTGGGCCTTCAGGGCCTCCAGACTGTCGAAGCGCCGCTCGGGGCGCAAGTGGCCGATCAGGCGCACGCGCAAATGCTTGCCATACAGGTCTTGCTTGCAGTCGAACAGGTGGACTTCGAACACCTGCTCGTCCTTGTCGGTGACGGTGGGGCGCTTGCCGAAGTTGGCGACGCCGTTCACCCAGCGGGTGGCGTCGCCCATGTCGATGCCCGCCCGGACGGCGTAAGCGCCGGTGGCGGGAGCCAGAACGCCCTGCGGCTTCAGATTGGCCGTGGGAAAACCCATGCCGCTGCCCTTGGCCTGTCCATGCTCGATACGGCCCTCGATTTCCCACCAATGGCCCAACAGGGCGGCGGCATCGCCGGGGCGGCCCTCGGACAGGGCGGCCCGCACGGCGGTCGACGAATAAAGCCCGCTCTCGCCGCTGACCGGCTGCACGCTGGTGACGGCAAAGCCGAATTGCCCTCCCAATTTTTGCAACAAGGCGACATTGCCTTCCCGGTTCTTTCCAAATTCGAAATCATAGCCCACCACGACATGGCGCGCCTTCAGGCCATCGACCAAGGTTTTCAGGACGAATTCCTGCGGGGTGAGTTGGGCGAAGTCGCGGTCGAAATGCTGAACAAACAGGAAATCGACGTCCAGCGCCTCGATCAGGCGGGCCTTGATGCGCAGCGGCGTTAAGCGGAAGGGATTGGAGTGAGTGCCGAACACTTCCCTGGGATGCGGCTCGAAGGTCAGAACGCCCAGGGGCGTTTCATCGGCCATGGCCAGCCCGCAGGCGGCGCCGATCACCGCCTGATGCCCCCGATGCACCCCATCGAAATTGCCAATCGCCACCACGGCGCCTTTGGCGTCGTCGGGCAGATCGGCTGAATGGCGGTACAGGCGCATTGTTCGTCCAGGCTTTGCGGGAAAAAACGGGAAGAGAAGGGTTATCCGATGCCAAGCCGGGACGCAACGGGATTTGAAAGATTATTACCTGAAATCACCCTCTTTTGGGGATCAGGACCTCGGCTTCGCCATCGATGACCACCGTATCGCCGCAATGGCAGGTGGTTTTCAGCTTCAAACGGCGCTTCTCGGGGATCAGTTCCGTCACTTCGACCCTGGCGGTCACCGTGTCGCCGATGCGCACCGGAGCCTTGAAACGCAAAGATTGGCTGACATAGATGCAACCCGGGCCGGGCAATTTGGTGCCGATGACGGTGGATATGAATCCGGCCGACAGCATGCCGTGGGCGATGCGGGTCTTGAACATGGTGGGTTTGGCGAAATCCTCGTTCAGGTGAACGGGGTTGGTGTCGCCCGAGACGGCGGCGAAAGTCAGGATGTCGGCCTCGGTCACGGTCTTGCCGAAGATAGCCGTTTGGCCCGGCTTGATCTCGTCGAAGTCGAATCCTTGCAGGTCCTTGATGTCGATGGCGCTCATGTTGCGGTCTCCTTCTCTTGTTTTGTGAGCAGTCGATTGACGTAGTCGGGCACGATCCGGCTGGCCGGGCCGTGGATGCGTTCGGCAAAACGGCTGGCCCCTTCGGAAGGTTCCAGATTCAATTCAACCGTATGGGCTTGGCCGAATCTGCGCACCTCGGCCACGAAACCGGCGGCGGGGTAGACATTGCCCGATGTGCCGATCGAGACGAACAGGTCGCAGGCCGCCAGTTCGGCGTAGATGCGCTCCATCTCAAGCGGCATTTCGCCGAACCACACGACATGGGGCCTAAGGCCGCCCTCGCGGGCGCAGGCCGGGCAGGGGGTGCGGGTTTCGATGTCTTGCGTCCATCCCAGAACCGACCCACACATGCCGCAACGCGTCTTCAGCATTTCACCATGCATGTGAATCACGTTTTTCGAGCCTGCCCGCTCGTGCAGATCGTCGATATTCTGGGTCACCGTCAGAACCCTGAAGTCGTCATGCCGTTCCAGCCGGGCCAGCGCCTCATGCGCCGGATTGGGCTTGATGGCCGGGTCTTGCAACTGGCGGCGACGAGCATTGTAGAAGTCATGGACCAGCTTGGGATTGGCGGCAAACCCCTCGGGCGTCGCCACGTCCTCCAGGCGCACCTTCGACCAGATGCCGTCCGCGTCACGGAAGGTATCCAACCCGGATTCCTTGGAAATCCCCGCGCCGGTCAGGATGACGATGCGTTTCATTGCCGGGCATGATACCGTCCGGGCGCGTTTGACGTAAAGGGAAAGCGGCATGGCCAAATCCAGCTTTGGGGTTTTGTTCGTTTGCACGGGAAACATCTGCCGCTCGCCGACCGCCGACGGCGTTTTCAGGCGTCTGGTGGCGAAGGCGGGCTTGGCCGACCGGGTACGGGTTGATTCTGCTGGCATATCGGGCTTTCACGCGGGCGAGGCGCCTGACCGGCGCAGCCAGGAAACGGCCAAAAAGCGAGGCTACGACCTGGCCAATTTGCGGGCCAGGGCGGTTAGCGCCTCTGATTTCGCTGATTTTGACCTGTTGCTGGCCATGGACCGCGAGCATGAAAGGTCGCTGCTGCAAGCCGCCCCCGATTCCACGAAAAATCGTATCCGCATGTTCATGAGCTTCGCCCCTCAGATGGACGTCATCGACGTGCCCGATCCCTATTACGGCGGCGCTGGCGGTTTCGATCATGTGCTCGATCTGATCGAGGCGGCCTGCCATGGCTTGTTGGCGCATGTCCAATCCGAACTTGCGGATTGAAAGCGCGCTGGGCGCGCGCGTTGTTTCCACGCGGCCGCTTGCGGGCGGTTGCGTCGCCAAGGTCGCGCGCTTTGAGCTGTCCGATGGGCGAAGCGTGGTGGTCAAGCAAGGTGGAGATGGCTTGGCTGCCGAAGGTTGGATGCTTTCCTTCCTGAAGGGAAAACTGCCGGTGCCCGACGTTCTGCTGGCGGAACCGGATTTGCTGGTCATGACATGCCTTGAGGCTGAATCCAACGGCATGGACGAAAGCGCCGAGACGCATTGCGCCGAACTGGTGGCGACGCTGCATGATTTTACGGCACCGGAATTCGGTCTGGAGCGCGATACGCCGATTGGCGGGCTTGCCCAGCCCAATCAACCTTGCGAGCGCTGGCTTGATTTCTTCCGCGACCAGCGATTGCTGCATATGGCGCGTCTGGCGCACCAAGAAGGCGCTTTGCCGGGGGCGATGTTGGGCCGTCTTGAAAGACTGGCGGCTAATCTCGATCATTGGATCGAAGAACCCAGGCGGCCTTCGCTGATCCATGGCGATTTGTGGGGCGGCAATATTTTGGCGGCGTCAGGCCGGGTATGCGGCTTTGTCGATCCGGCCATCTATTTTGCCCATCCCGAAATCGAACTGGCCTTCGGCACATTGTTCGGCACCTTTGGCCCTACTTTTTTTAGGAGATACGGCGAAATCCGTTCCATCTCCCCCGACTTCTTTGAAATCAGGCGTGATCTATACAATCTGTATCCGCTATTGGTGCATGTGCGCTTGTTTGGAGCGGGCTATCTGGGACAGGTCGAGAGGAATCTGGATCGTTTCGACGTATAACTTTTGGCCGGTTGCTCCTTTTGTCTCAATGCCTTACTCTGGCACGGCTGTCGAGCGAAGGGGTCATGACAGAAGCACGAACCGGCATGGCGCCGGAAAGCCTGTCCAGACACGGCAAATTGTGGCTGTTCGCGATCGGCTTTCTGGCATTGGGAATGACGGCGCTCCTGTGGGTTCACGAACTCCACGAGGAGGAGCGGCGCGCCAAGTCTTTGTTTCGCATGCAGTCGGAAATCGTCGCGGGCGAGATCGAAGCGCAATTCAATCTGTATGCGCAACTGCTGCGCTCGGCGGCGGGCATTCACAGACATTCCAATCAATTGTTGCGTGACGAATGGCGGCGCTATGTCGAGGCGCTGGACCTTGACAACAACTTCCCCGGCGTTTCCGGCATTGCCCTGGTCAAGCGCGTCTCCCTTTCAGAAAAGGCCGATTTTTTGGCCATGGCGCGGCGCGAATGGCCCGAGTTCAAGATTTATCCCGAACGCGAGAAAGAGGAATATTACGTCAATTACATGGTCGAACCCGAGCGTGTTTACCGGGCCGTCGGCTTTGACGTTTCTTCCCGCGAAGACCGCAAGACGGCAGCCGACATAGCGCGCGACAGCGGCGAAATCGCCGTCACGGCAAAGACGACATTGATCACGCCTGGGGCCAGCGGTTCCGACTTGCTGATGTACCTGCCGCTTTACCGGTCGGCGGAATTGCCCAAAACGGTCGATCTGCGGCGCAGCCAGTTGTGGGGATGGGTGGCGGCGGGCATTTCAATTCCGCAACTGATGTGGTCGGTTCACGTCAGGGTCAAGGGCATGGCTGACATCGCCATCTATGACGGCTTGGAGAAAGCTCCGGAAACGCTGTTGTTCAAGGCGGCTACGCAACATCATCTTCAGAAGTCGGAACATTACCAGCATGATGTTTTGCGGACCATCGGCGGCAGGACTTGGCTGTTCTCCTTTACCTCGCATCCGGAATTTGAAGACACCATCCGCACGGGCCGCGCCGTCGTCATTCTGGCGGCGGGCGTCGCTGCAACCTTTCTGATGGCCCTGACGGCCTGGTTCTTGCTGGCGTCCAGGGCCAGGGCGGCTGAAGAAGCCAAGTTGCGCAGTGAGGAGCTTGAGCGCGAGCGCGATTACGCAACCGCCCTGCTGACCGCCAGCCCCGCCGCCATTCTGACTCTGGATTGCGACGGGGTGGTCGTGCGTTCGAATCCGGCAGCCGGTTTTCTTGCCGGGTTGAATCCAGACGATCTGGTGAACAGAACCTTCGCCGGGCTGTTCCTGCCCCCGCTTGAACGCTCGGCCTTCGCCTGGAGCCTGTCCTCCTTAAAAACGGGCGGCGGACCGCTGGTTCTGGAAGCTGAACATGTCAGAGGCGACGAGCGGCGCATCATCAACTGGACCCTTTCCGCCGTGCGGGAAACCAACAAGCCCTTGCGCTATCTGGTGGCGGTCGGCATTGACGTTACCCCCCACCGTCAAGCCGAGGATACGTTGAAGGCCGAGCGCGCCCTGTTCGTGGCCGGACCCGTCGTGGTGTTTCGCTGGCGGGCCGAAATGGGATGGCCGGTCGAATATGTCTCGCCCAACGTGTCACAATTCGGTTGCCAGCCCGGCGCCTTGCTTTCCGGTGATCTGCCCTTCATGAATCTGATTCATCCCGATGATTTGGGTCGTGTGGCTTCGGAAGTCTCGCGCTTCGCGGCCCAGGGCCAGGATATGTTCGAACAGCGCTATCGTTTGGTCAGGCCCAGCGACGGCGAGGAACGCTGGGTCGACGACCGCACGCTGGTCGAGCGCGACGCCCAGGGCAGGGTGGTTTCCTATCTGGGCTATCTGATCGACGTGACGGAACGCGAACGCGCCGAGGAAGCCAGACGCAACACTGAAGCGCGCATCGCGCGCGTTTTGTCCATGTCGTCCGAAGGCTATTGGGAACTTGACGCCAGCGAACGCACGATCGCCGTCAATCCCGCCTTGCTGTCCATGCTTGACGTGGACGAAGCGTCGATCATGGGGCGAACGCCGCGCGACTTCATGGCGCCCGGTTGGGAAGGCCGCATGTTGAACGTCATGGTCGAGCGTCGTTCGGTGGCAGATCGTCGTTTTGAAATGGCCTATCTTTCCGCCGCGGGGCGCGTTGTCCACACCCGCGTCAATGCAACTTCCATCTTCGACCAAAAGGGCCATTTCATCGGCTCATACGGCTTGCTGACCGACATCACGGCGGAAAAAATGGCCGAAGACGCGATGCGCAACGAACAGGGGCGCTTGCGCCTGATCGTCGATTCCGTTCCTCTGGCCCTGGTGATCAGCCGTTTGGACGAAGCCGTGGTGGTGAACGCCAATCTAACGGCGCATCTGCTGTTTGGCCTGGGCGGCAGGGACATGACCGGCCAGTCGTCTTACGATTTTTACGCCGATCCGCAAGACCGCAGGGCGTTCATCGAGCAGTTGCGCCGCGATGGCATGGCGACGGGGATCGAGGCTAGAATGCGGCGTGGCGACGGCAGCGTCTTCTGGGGGTTGTTGTCGGGTCGGCTGATTCAATTCGATGGCGCCGAATGCGCCTTGATCAGCACACAAGACATTTCAAGCCGCAAACAGGCAGAGACGCGCCTGAACGACATGGCGCATGAATTGGCGCGCTCGAACGCCGAGTTGGAGCAATTCGCCTATGTCGCCTCGCACGATCTGCAAGAACCTTTGCGCATGATCGCCAGCTACGTTCAGCTTCTTGATCGGCGTTATGGCGAAAAGTTGGATCAGGACGCCAAGGAATACATCGCCTACGCCGTCGAGGGCGCCAAACGCATGCAGGCGCTGATCACGGATCTGCTGGAATTCTCCAGGGTCAATCAGAAGAACGATCCCTTCATCGCTGTCGATTTGAATCGCGTCGTCGAGGACGCCTTGAAGAATCTGTCCGTGATCAAGCGCGAAAGCGGTGCGACGATCACCGTCGAACCTTTGCCGGAAGTGGTTGGCGACCCCGCTCAATTGGTCCGCTTGTTTCAGAATCTGATCGGCAACGCCGTCAAATATCGTCATCCCGACCGCAAGCCCGAAGTCAGCGTCACGGTCAAGGAAACGGGCGAGGGATGGGAGATTCGCATCGCGGACAACGGCATCGGCATTGCCGAGGCCTATTACGAGCGCATCTTCATCATCTTTCAGCGGTTGCATACCAGAGGCGATTATCCCGGCACCGGGATCGGCTTGGCCTTGTGCAAGAAAATCGTCGAGCGACATGGCGGACATATCCGCGTTGAGTCCATAGAAGGTCAGGGGGCATCGTTCATATTCAACTTGCCGTTGGGTTTGGCGAACGCATGACTGTCATGTGAGATTCGCAAAATACGCCTTGGTTATGTATTTCCGCAGTTGATCCTGCTATAATCCTTCCATGCCTGATAACAAAAATCCTAGAGAGAGGAGGAGGTCATGAACCTTCGTCTGAAGCCGAAACTGATCGCCGCGTTCCTTCTGGTCGGCCTTCTTCCTTTCGCAATCGTGGGCGGTCTGGCGCTGAACAGCAGCAGCACCGCGCTTGAGGGACAAGCCTATTCCAGCCTGGACGCCATCAATCAATTCAAGAAGGGTCAGGCCGAGCGCATTTTGGCCCGGACGCGCAAGGATGCCGAGAATCTGGCGGATGCCGAATTCGTCTACACCGCCTACGAGGCCTTCCGTCAATATCATGTGAAGATCGAAACGCCGCCCGACGGCCCCTATGACGTCGCCAAGGACGAATATAAACAGATATGGGACAAGTTCGGCGCCCCGTTGGCGAAATACGCCAAGGCCAACGGCTATGACGAACTGTACATGATCTGTTTGGCGCACGGCCATGTCATGTATACGTCGCAGAAGGGGGCTGATCTTGGTCAGAATATCGGCCTTGACGCCAGCAATCCGCTGCGCGAATCGCCTTTGGCATCGCTTTGGAAGAAGGTGCGGGAGTCAAAGAAATTCGAGGTCGTCGATTTCCAGCCCTACGCCCCCAACGACAACAAGTACACCGGCTTCATGGGCGCTCCGATTCACGATCCGTCCGGCCAAGCGATCGGCATGGTCGCCTTTCGCATCCCCGTGGTTCAACTGGAAGCCATGGCCAATGAGCGAACCGGCATGGGCGAGACGGGAAGTTCCTACCTGATCGGCAAGTCAGCGGGCAAGACGACCTTACGCTCGACGATAGCGGGCCTGCTGAAGGAAGACCCGACGTTGGTCTTGGGGCATGAAATTTCCCTTCCCTATACAGACAAGGCACTGGCCGGCGAGCAGGGCAAAGGCGTGCATCTTGACATCACCGGCGACCATGCCCTGGTCAGCTACGCCCCTGTGAAGTTCGATGGTCTGACTTGGGGCGTCGTGTCGCAGATCGACGAGGACGAGGCTTTTGCTGCAATCATCCACCTTCAATGGGTGATCATGATCGTCGCTCTGGTGGGCATTCCCCTGATCGCTGGGGGTGGTTTCATGATCGCGCGCGGCATATCGAATCCCATCGGGGCGATTACCGGCGTCATGACCCTATTGAAGGATGGGCAGCGTACCGTCGATGTCCCCTATACCGCCAATCATGACGAAGTGGGCGAAATGGCCCGCGCCGTCGAAGTGTTCAAACAGAACCTGATCAAGGTCGAGCAGATGCAGGCCGAGCAGGAGCGGCTGAAACATCAAGCCGAAGAGGACCATCGCAAGACCCTGATCGACATGGCCAACAATTTCGAAGAAAGCGTCATGGGCATCGTCAACGCGGTTTCAAGCTCGGCGACCGAGTTGCATTCTTCGGCCCAGTCCCTGGCAGCCATGTCCGAGCAGACGCAGCGCCAAGCCACCGCCGTGGCGGCGGCTTCCGACGAAGCCTCGACCAATGTGCAAACCGTGGCGGCGGCGGCCGAGGAACTGTCCAGTTCGATCAGCGAGATCGGCCGTCAGGTCGAGGAATCGGCCAAGGTCACGGCAAACGCGGTGGATGAAGCCAACCGCGTCAATGGCATGGTGCAGGGTTTGGCCCTCGCCGCCAGCAAGATCGGCGAAGTGGTGAACCTGATCACCGACATCGCCAGCCAGACCAATTTGCTCGCCTTGAACGCGACGATTGAGGCGGCCAGGGCGGGCGACGCGGGCAAGGGATTCGCCGTGGTCGCCAACGAGGTCAAAAGCCTCGCCAACCAAACTGCCAAGGCGACCGATGAAATCGCCGCCCAGATCACGTCGGTTCAGTCCGCGACCCAGACGGCGGTTCAGGGCATCGAGGGAATCACCACCACCATTGGGCGGATCAGTGAAATCTCGTCGGCGATCGCTTCGGCAGTGGAAGAGCAAGGCGCTGCGACCGGCGAGATCAGCCGCAACGTGCAGCAGGCGGCGGCGGGCACCAACGAAGTGTCGTCGAACATTTCCGGCGTCACCCAGGCATCGACCGAAACCGGCCATGCCGCTTCGCAGGTGCTGGAGGCGGCTGGCGGATTGTCCGAACAGTCTGAGCATCTGCGCGCCGACGTTGGCCGCTTCATCGCCCATTTGAAAGAATGAGGACAACTGCTAAGAATGATCACGGCTGAAGGCGACCTTTAAGGTTCCTTCAGCCGTTTTTTTGCGTCCCGCGCCAAGTCGAGTCGCTTCACATTAGCTCCCGCCCGCCACATGCAGTTGCGCTAATAAACAACCTAACGGTTTATTTTACATGATGTTTCCGCCTTCAAGGCGGTTGTCGTTGGTCGCATCATGTCGCAATTAAAGACATCTTTAACCAATCCCCCTTAGCCTCGACAAAGTTGCTCGAATATTCTCGTCTTCTTGATTAGGTCGATTGCGTTGCGCTGCAAAATGACCCATCATCTTGTGGGTTCAGTCCGGCCGGTCCGGAGTGATGGAGGGAAGTTATGGCGAGTTTGAAAATTCCGCCTTCAGGGATCGAACGCACATTCCCTGAAGATGAATTCATTGTGAGCAAGACGGACCTGAAGGGCCGCATCACCTACGTCAACGAGGTGTTTTGCAAGGTTGCCCGTTACACTGAGCAAGAGGCGCTTGGAAAGCCACACTCTCTGGTCAGGCATCCCGACATGCCGCGCTGCGTCTTCAAGCTCCTGTGGGATACGGTGGAGAGCGGCAACGAGATTTTCGCCTATGTGGTCAATCTGGCCAAGGACGGGGCGCATTATTGGGTGTTTGCCCATGTCACCCCGACCTTCGACAATAACGGCGCCATCATCGGCTATCATTCGAACCGCCGCAAAGCGCGTCAGGAAGCGGTCAATGCCGTTTCCGGCCTGTACCGGACGCTGATCGAGATCGAGAACAAGCATTCCGATCGCAAGGAAGGCATGAACGCGGCCTTGAATACGGTGGTAAATCTTCTGAAAGACAAGGGGACGACCTATGAAGAATTTGTCCTCACTCTCTAAATCGCTGTTCGCGGGCGCGGCGGCGGTTGTCTTGATCGCGCTGGACGCGCTTTACAGTCTGGCGATCAAGCAGGAGATCGAGTTCAGCCTGCTTCTCGAGCTGGGCGCGATTGCGCTTGGCATTCCGGCCATGATTTGGCTGCGTCGCGCCGACAAGATGGTGCGCTGGACGGCCAAGGTCTGCGACGAGGCCGCGAAGGGCAATATGGAATCGCGCATCATCGACATTCGCGAGGCGGGCGAGTTCGGCCACATGCTGCACAGCATCAACAATGTCTTGGACATCGTTGACGCCTATTTGCGCGAGGCGGCGGCCTCGATGATGTATGTCAGCCAAGACAAGCTGTTCCGCAAGATCATCCCCACCGGCTTGCGCGGCGCTTATCTTCATGCCGCCAATCTGATCAATTCGGCCATTGATCACATGCACGGCAAGCTGGAAGCCTCGCAGAAACTGGCTGACAGTTTCGAGGGCAGCGTTCGCACCGTGGTGCAGGGCGTCGGCGTCGATGTGCAGGGCATGCTGGAACAGGCAAGTTCCATGAGCCGCAATCTTGAAGACACCAGCCGCAGTTCGTCGGTGGTTGCCCAGGCCGCCGATTCCGCCGCTGGCAATGTGCAAACCGTGGCGGCGGCCGCCGAAGAATTGGCGGCTTCGATTTCCGAAGTGCGCCGCCAGGTGGCGCAATCGACGGCGATCGCCCAGGCCGCCGTGGCCGAGGCCAGCAAGGCCAACGACATGATCGGCGGCCTTTCCAGCGCAGCGGGGCGCATCGGCGAAGTGGTGCAATTGATCAACGACATCGCCAGCCAGACCAATCTTCTTGCCTTGAACGCGACGATTGAGGCGGCCAGGGCGGGCGAGGCGGGCAAGGGATTCGCCGTGGTCGCCAACGAGGTCAAGCATCTGGCCAACCAGACTGCCAAGGCGGCCGAGGAAATCGTGCAACTGATCGGCAGCGTGCAGGGCGCTACGACCGACGCCGTGACTGGCATTCAGCGCATCGGCTCGACCATCGGCGAGATTCACGATTTGTCGAACGGCATCGAGGAAGCGGTCGAACAGCAGTCGCTGGCGACCGGCGAAATCGCGCGCAGCGTCGAACAGGCGGCGGCGGGAACCCGCGATGTGTCCAGCCATATCGCCGACATTACGCGGGCGACGTCGGACAACCAGATGGCGGCCAACGACCTGTTCGTCGCCGCCAAGAACCTGCATGGCAAAACCGACGATCTGGCGGGCAGCGTCGATCAGTTCATGGAAAGAATGCACAAGTTGTAACCTGCGTTCGTATCCCGACGGCAAGACAAAAGGCGGAGCAATCAACTGCTCCGCCTTTTCGTTTTCTAAAATCAAGCGTTCTTGCGACCGGAATGGCGAATCCAGATGGCGGTCAGATCATCGGTCCAAGGCGGCGGGAAGCGGCTCTCGAAGCGGCTCATCAGATACTCTAGCGGCATGGCTTCGCCCTGGCTTGCCTTGGCCAGTTCCATCAAACCGCTTTCCTCCAGCATCAACTCGTCCTTGTCCAGGTCTTCCGTCAGGGCGTCGCTGTAAAGAAGGATCTGCGCGCCTTCTGGGAAATCAATGGACATGTTCTCATAATCGGCATCCAGCATGGCGCCCAGGAAAATGCCGCTGGCATCCATCAAGACAGGTTCTTGCCCGGGCATCATCAGAATGGGCGAGGGCGCTCCGCCAGCCGCGTAATCGATGCGATTGTTCTTCATATCGAAAATGGCGTAAAGAACGGTGGCGAACTGGCCAACGGGAAGCAGAGGCTTCAAGGCGTTGTTCAATTCGGCCATCCATTTCGCGGGATCAAGTCCCGGCGGATGCTGGTCGAACAGGGTGTGCAGACGAAAGGCGTTCAAGGCGGCCGAGATTCCGTGGCCCGAGAAATCGGCCAGCACAAGACCAAGACGACCGTCTTCCAGCGAACGCAGATGCCAGAAATCGCCGCCCAGCTCGCTCGACGTTTCAAAGCGCGATTCGACGGTTAGCCCCAGCGTGGCGGGCAGGGTGGCAAGCCATGTCGGGTCGGGCAGCAACGAGCGCTGCATCTGGCTGGCCATCGCCAATTCCTGGGCGACCCGTTCGTGATACTGGCGAAGCGTGCCCACCAACAGGCGGTTTTCAAGGTGAATGCGCACGCGGGCCAGGACTTCCGGCGCATTGATGGGCTTGACCACCATGTCGGTGGCCCCGGCTTCGAAACATTCCACCCGTTCCCTGGGTTCGGAAAGCGCCGTATTGACCAGAACCGGCATGTCGCGCCATTCGGGGTTCTTGCGCAACAGGCGGCACATTTCGAAACCGTCCATGTTGGGCATCATGATGTCGAGCAAAATAAGGTCGGGCTTGAAACTCTCGACCTTGGCCAGTCCTTCAACGCCGTCCTTGGCGTGTTCGATGAACCCAACCCCCATCGACGTGACCAGGGCGGCCAGCAATTTGCGGTTCGGCTCCTGGTCGTCGATGATCAGAACACGGGTGTTTTTCAGGTCGGTCTTGCTGGAAACGGCGTTTAAAGCTGTCATGGAGCGAAGCTCATGGTCAGGCTGCGCCCGTGCTCGGCGATGGTGACGTTGCTGGCCAAGCTGCGGATCAGAGTGAAACCCCGACCACACTTGGCTTCCAATTGCGGAGGAGCGCTAAAATTGCTGATGTCGTAGCCGCGCCCTTCGTCATGCACTTCAATATCCAGGCTCTCCTGAGTCCAAGTCGCCAAAATTTCAATCCGCCGGTTGGCGTAAAGCGGCGTCACCAGACGTTCATTGACCAAATCGCAATATAGCTCGAAGTCGGCGGGGTCGTTGCGCAGCACGCTGGCGATATCCAGGTTGCCGTGCACCATGGCATTGGAAAGCGCCTCGTCGACCGCCGTTTCGATATCGTAGCGCCGCTCCTCGCTTAGAGGCAGGCGATGGCTGCAAATGGAGCAAAGCACGCTTGTCAGATCAACCTGAAAGGCGGTGGCGGTGCTCAAAGACATGTAAAGCCCGCGCATCTCAATCGCGCGCGAAAGCCGCAGACTGAATGCGCTTTGGGGAACGGGCGTTTCGATCAGCGCGTAGGGCGGCTCTGTCGCCATCAAGCGCAGCATGTCTTCCCGGCTGGGGGAGGCGGCCGCCACGACGAGGGCGTCTTCCAGATTGTCCGTCAGCGCATAACCGTTGCGAACAGCGATTTCTTCAACATCGCTCCGTCCCACGCCCGCTATCGCTAGGAGTGGTCTTGTCATCACGCTAGGGGTCAATCTTCCATTGCAAAGAGTTTGTTGAACTTCGCCACTTCCATGATGCGCTTCACCTGCCCCTTGGCGCCCTTCAGAATCAGGCTGACGCCCTTGCTGATCGCAGTGTCGCGGGCCAGCAGAACCATGCCCAGGGCGGCGGAGTCGATGAATTCCACGCCGGAAAGATCAAGGACGAAGCGCTTGTTTCCCGGTTCCTGGAACATGGCGATGATCGACCTGAATCCATTGTGATCGGCGAAAGTCAGGCGGCCGGTCAGAACGACTTCCTTTCCTTCGGCTACGGACCGCACGGTATGTTCCATTTCAAACGCTCCCTCTTGAAACCGGTTCGCGCTCCGGCACGACCGGAACGCAGGCGACTTGGGATATCAGACGATCAGCTTCATCCCCTGTCAAGATTTTACGGCGTATCAAGGCCAAGTAAACAAAAAGAAATGGCGACAATTTGACTAAAATCGGCCCTTATCTGCACGCCAAGGGAAGCATAACACATGAAGCAAGATTGCGGTCACCGAAATCAGCATCCTTGCCAGACGGGGGGGCGTTTTTCGATGAAAGCGTCGATTCCTTCGCAGGCGTCGCGCGTTTCCAGGTTGCGGACCATGACCTGCCCGGCATAGGCGTAGGCTTGGTCGTAATCCATCTCGATCTGGCGGTAGAAGGCCTCTTTGCCGATGGCCAGGGTCGAGGGCGATTTGGCCTTGATGGATTGGGCCAGTTCGTTCACGGCCTCGTCCAGGCGGTCTTCGGGCACCACGCGATTGATCAACCCCATGGACAGGGCCTGCTGGGCCGGAATGGGATTGCCGGTCAGCAGCATTTCCATGGCTTGCTTGCGTGGCACGTTGCGAGATAGGGCGACCATGGGCGTTGAACAAAACAGGCCGATATTCACCCCGGGAGTGGCGAATTTGGCGTGATCGACGGCCACGGCCAGGTCGCAAGAGGCCACCAACTGACATCCGGCGGCGGTCGCCATGGCATGGACGCGCGCGATCACGGGTTGGGGAAGGCGAATGATCGACAGCATCACCGCCGAGCAACGGTCGAACAAGTCCTGATAGGCGGCCTTGGTGGGGGTGGCGCGCACTTCCTTCAGGTCGTGGCCCGCGCAGTAGGCCGGACCATTGGCGCCCAGCACCACGACGCGGATCGATTTGTCCTTGGCGATGGCCTCCATCTCCTTTTGCAAGGCGTCGATCAGGGCCAGCGACAGGGCGTTGCGGGCCTGGGGGCGGTTCAAGGTCAGGCGGGCGATGCCGTCATTGTCTTCACGTAGCAGGATCGGTGCGTCGGTCATGGCGTTTCCTTTTCTCCATCTTGGGGCTGTGCGCCGTTTCCACCAATGTGCCTCTTGCCCTGGCCCGCTTCAAGGAGCAATCCTTGCGCGGTCAGTTTGAAACAAAAGCGAGGAATGCATGTCCCGAATCGCATTGGACGAGTTCCAGGCCCTGTTGGATGCCGAACTGCCCCTGGTCGAGATTTTCCGTATGAAGGCCCTGTCTCTCGGCCCAGGCAATTGCCATATGCGCATGGCCTATAGTCCCGAGCTGATCCGCCCTGGCGGCACAATCGCGGGACCAGCCTTGATGGCGCTGGCCGATGCCTGCATGTATGGCGTGGTGCTAAGCCAGATCGGACGCGTGGCTTTGGCGGTCACGACCAATTTCAACATCAATTTCCTCAGGAAACCCGCCAATACCGGGATTCTTGCCGTGGGCAGCAGCATCAAGCTTGGCAAGCGTCTGGCCGTCATGGAGGTCAGCCTGTTTTCCGAAGACGACAATGAATTGGTGGCTCATGCCACGGGAACCTATTCCATTCCGCCCAATCGGGACTGAAGATGGCTTGCCCTGAACTGGAATGGCGGCTAACCTATTGAACATTCGTAAAATGCGGGACGTGCAAGACAGTGTCCTATTTCACCTGGCAAGATAAGTTCGATACGGGCATCGAGGATGTCGACCGGGATCATCGGATTCTTGCCGACTTGATCAGCCAGCTTCACGATGCTTTCGCGTCCGGCAAGGGCGACATGTCGATCGGTCCGGTGCTGGCCGTACTGGTCGATTACACCGATTACCATTTCAAGCGCGAAGAAGCGCTGATGAACCAGTATGGCTATCCCGAGACGCCAGCCCATAAGGCCGAACACGATTCCCTGAAAACAAAAGTTTACGACATCCGCAAGCGCTTCGAAGCGGGCGAGGGTGCCGCCATCGGCAACGAACTGTTGGCCTTTCTTCATTTCTGGCTGTATTTCCACATCCTGGATGTCGATATGGCCTTCCGCGACTTCTTCATCGAGAAGGGCGTCGCCAAGCCTCACCTTTGAGGTTATCGGATCAGACAAAATGGCACGACATTTTTGACAGTCTGGCGATATCTGTCAGCTTGTCATGGTCGTCTTTGGCTGTATTTGTTCATATCTCATTGATTCTATACATCTTGTGATTCGTGGGTGCTGGTGGCACATGATTTGCTATGTACAAAGTAATTGAGGTCATTGGCTTCGGGAGCCGCAGTCCTCAAAGAAGGGAAAAGGAACGGCTACGCGACAGCGTTGCCGGTTCGAGTTGCTCCCCTGTGGGGGATTGTGGGCAAGGGATTGCTTCGCGACCGGAACGGGGCGTCATGTGCGAGTGGATGATGGGAGTCACGACCCATACTTCGTTCGCCGTGCGCCCCGCCATCGCAAAAGGGGCTGGTTGCTTGCCTAATGCCGCAAAGGCAGGAGACTTGTTTGAACAACAAAAAAGCCTTTAATGACTTTCGCCGGGTTGCTGTTGAAGATCTGGCTCTTTTCTCTCGCCTGATGGCCGCCGAACTTGATCGCCCCCTGTTGGAGTGGCTGCGCGTCAGCCGCTACCCCCAAGGACTCGGGCTTTCTTTGCAAGATGCGGCCTCTGATCGTGGGATCCAGCTTTTATCGATGGCCGTCAACGCCTTGCCCGATGTGGGCGCGCGCCAGGGCCGCGATGAACTGGCTTTGGATTACACAAACATCTTCATGTCACGCGAACGCAAAGATTTCGCCACGGAAAGCTATTGGTTTACTGAAAGCGGTTTTCAGCGCCGGGAAATGGTTGAGGCGTTTTATGAGCGCCACGGCTACTCAATTGCCGACCGGCTGCAGCGTCCGCCCGATACACTGGCCTTCGAGCTTGGCTTTCTCGCCCATCTGCTGGACGACGAGAAGCAGCCACCAGCGCAAATGCTGGGATCGTCCCGGCGGTTCCTGACGACGCATTTGATTGCCTGGGTTCCGCAGTTTTCCTCAGCCATGCTCGAGATGAGCGCCACGCCATTTTACCAGGGGCTGGCGCATCTGCTGGGTGCCTATCTTCCCGCCTTGGAGGATGCGCTGGGGAAAGTCGAGGGTGACATTTTGTCAGTTCCGGCCTAAGCTCAAGGCCAATCACAAGGAATTGACGATCAATGGCGCCAGTCTGGTTGATTCCCCTTAGCGCTTTCATTGCGGCGGCCATTGCCTTCGCCGTCGCTTGGCGTTTGTCCCGCAGGCAAGCCTTGCAGCCTCTGAGAGACATCGATGCGGCCAGCCGGGCCATCCTGGGCGGCGATTTGTCGGCACGCGTCAGGCCTGCGGGAACCGGTGAGTTGGAACTTCTGGGCCAATCCTTCGACGCGATGGCGGATCACCTGAAGGGCACGCTCGAGCGGCTGAAGGAACAAGAGGGATTTCTGCAAGCGCTGATCGATGCCGATCCAGACGGCGTTCGCGTTCTGGCCTCGGACGGCACGATTCTGATGGCCAACAAGGCCTATGCGCGCATGTTGGGAATCGAACCCGGCAACGAGCTGGGAAAACGTTGCTACGAGTCCAGCCACGGGCGCAGCGAACCTTGCGCGCCAACATTGATCACCTGTCCCCTGCATGAAATCGCGGTCAATGGATTGCCGGTGAAGACCGTGCAAGTGATTCGCCTGAAGGGAGGCCAGGACCGCCATGTCGAGGTGCATGCGGCCCCCCTGGTCGCCTCGGATGGCCGTTTGTTGGTGGTGGAATCGATTCGCGATCTGGCTAGCGACATCCGATTCTCGCACGAGCAGAAATTGTCGGCGATCGGCCAGTTGGCCGCCGGCGTCGCCCATGAAATCCGCAATCCCCTGGCATCGGTGCGCCTAGCCCTGCAAAGCCTGATCAAGCAGGGCGAGGCGGGGCGGGTCAATATCGACAGTCTGATGGATTATCTAAGGTTGGTCGATAGCCAGGTGGACAAATGCATAGACGTCACCACCCGGCTTTTGAAACTCTCGGTCAATCAAAGTGGGCAGTTGCAAATCGTTCCCTTGCGCACCGCCATCGAGGAAACCGTGTCGCTTCTGTCATTCGAGGCGGAGAAAAACAATATCGAGGTCTCGTTGAATCTGCCCGCCAAGGAATTGTCGGTCATGGCCGCCGATGGCGATTTCAGGATGGTCATGCTCAACCTGTTTCAGAATGCGTTTCACGCCATGCCGGATGGCGGCAAACTGTCCGTCTCGGCCAGCGCCGACGACAAATGGGTGGATATCGAGGTGGCCGACAACGGAATCGGCATCAAGCCCGAGATGATGAGCCGCATCTTTCAGCCCTTCTTTTCATCACGGGCCGATGGCGTCTCTGGTTCCGGAATCGGCCTGACCATCTGCAAGGGCATCGTCGAGCGGTCCGGCGGCGCCATTCACGCCGTCAGTTGGCCGGGCGGCGGGGCCAAGTTCATCGTGCGCCTGCCCAGACCGGGCTTGCTGTGAAAATCCATCATCATTGGGGATGCCGATGCGTCAGCGCATTCTGGTTCTAGAAGACGACAAGATTTTAAACCGCCTGCTGGTCGATCAGCTTGAGCGCTTCGGCTATGACGTGGCGGGGCGCACGCGCTGGAGCGAGGCGGAAATCTTCATCGATGAGAATGAGCCGGATCTGTTGATCCTGGATTGCAGGCTTCCCGACGCGGACGGGATCGAGCTTCTGGCGCGCCTCAACAACCAATTCCCCATCGTGATGCTGACCGCTTTCGCTTCGGTCGAGAATGCGGTCAGCGCGATCAAGAACGGAGCCGCGGAATATCTGGTCAAGCCAGTCAATATCGACGAGTTGGAAGTGGTGGTGAAGCGAGCGCTTGAGAACGCCGCGATCCGTCGCGAACATCGCTTCTTGAAAAGCCGGATGTCGCACGCGACCCCCATGGTCGGCAACTCGCCCGCCTTATCGGACGTCAACCGCTTGATCGACGCCGTGGCCGCCAGCGACATGACCGTGCTGATTCAGGGCGAAAGCGGCGTCGGCAAGGAGCTGGTGGCCAATGCTATCCATGAAAGATCCAGCCGGTCTTCGCGCAACTTCGTCGCCGTCGATTGCTGCACGCTGCAAAAGCACCTTTTCGAATCGGAATTGTTTGGCCATGAAAAGGGATCATTCACCAGTGCTGACCGTCAGAAGAACGGCCTGATCGAGGGCGCCATCGAAGGTACGCTGTTTCTGGACGAGATCGGTGAAATCGAAGGCGCCGTGCAGGCCAAATTGCTGCGCGTTCTGGAAACCGGACGTTTCAGACGCGTCGGCGGTACCCGCGACCATGTCGCCAATGTGCGAATCGTCGCCGCCACCAATCGCGACCTGTCCCAGATGGCGACCAGCGGTCAGTTCAGATCCGACTTGTTCTATCGCCTGAACGCCTTCGTCATTACGGTGCCGCCCCTGCGCGACAGACAGGGCGACATCGCTTTGCTGGCGGCGCATTTCATCAGCAATCACGATTTCTCGCGCCGGGTCGAGAAAGTGCTGGCGCCGACGGCGCTTTCCCGCCTTGAGGCCTATTCCTGGCCGGGCAACATCCGCGAGCTGAAGAACGTGGTCGAGCGCGCCATCATCCTGTCGGGAAATTCGCCTGAGATCGACGAGCGGCATCTGGCCCTGCCCAGCGATCTTGGATCAATTCCCTCGCCATCCAGCCAGCCCACGTCGAATGGTTTTTTCCTGAGCCTTGGACAAGAACCGACGTTGGAAGACATCAAAAGAGCCTATCTGGCCGATTTGCTCGAGCGCCATGCCGGGCATCGCGCCCGCGTGGCCAGGGTGCTGGGCATCAGCGAGCGCAACACCTACCGTTTGATCCAGAAATTCGGCCTCGAGCAGATCGTCTGAAATCGAATGAGCCGCTTCCCCTAAAAAATGGGGCGGCAGTTGCCTGCCGCCCCAAAGTGGAGGGAGCTAACGTACTCACTGCTAAATCAAGTTCCTTGCAGGGCCGCCGGGCGCGGTTTGCGGGCAGCCGCCGTGATCAGTTTGCGCAGCTTGGCGAGGGCGGCATTTTCGATCTGACGCACGCGTTCGCGCGAAATGCCGTAGAAGCGGGCGAAGGCCTCCAGCTTTTGCGGCTGGTCGCTCAAATGGCGTCCGGCCACGATATGGCGCTCGCGTTCGGACAAAGTGGCCAGGGCCTCTTTGAGCAATTGGCGACGCTGTTCGCTTTCCTGCCCCGCCATCGCCAGCGCCTCGGGATCAAGGCCTGGGTCGGCCATCAGATCGCCAAGGCTGGCGCTGTCTTCTTCATGGCCCACCGGCTCGTCAAGCGAGCGCATGGGCCTGGACAGCAGCGAGTCGACTTCCTCCAGCGTTTCCAGGGACACATCCAGGCGCTTGGCCGCTTCGATCGCCAGTTCGCGCGGCAGCGGGCCAGAGCGTCCGGGCATCAGTTCGGCCTTCAAGCCGCCCAGTTTGAAGAACAGCCGCTTATGGACCTCGCTGGCGGAAATGGACAGGGCCGAGAAATTCTTCAGCACATGGTCGAGCAGGGCGGCGCGGACCCACCAAGTGGCGTAGGTGGCGAAACGCACGCCGCGCTCGGGGTCGAACTTGTCCAAGGCGCGCATCAAGCCCAGATTGCCTTCGCCGACCAGATCGTCGAGCAGCAGCGCGTTGTTTTGGAACCGGCGCGCCTGGGCGCGCACCAAGGGCTGAAAAGCCTTCACGATGCGCTCGGCAGCCTTAGGGTCTCGGCAAGACAGCCAGCGACGGGACAGAAGCGTTTCTTCTTCCGCGGTCAACGAGGCCTCATAGGGATAGGACATCACAATCTCCTAGCTCAGTTCCTTGCTGGGAACGGATGAAAGGATGGCTTGGATACTGTGATTGGTCCAATTAATTTATATTGATGTATTAATAAGAAAATAGTATCAATACGACATGCTCAGCATCAGACAGTTGCGGGCCTTGGTGGCCCTGGCCGATACGGAACATTTTCGCAAGGCGGCTGAACGCGTGCACGTCACGCAGCCGGCGTTGAGCACGCAAATTCAATCGCTTGAGGCGCATCTCGGCATCATGCTGGTCGAACGGACCAAGCGCCGGGTGGTGTTCACCGCCGCCGGTCGCGCCTTGGCCGAGCGGGCCAGGGCCATTTTGGCCGGAGTGACCGATTTCGAGGCTTCGGCCCGCGCCTTCGCGTCACCGTTGGAGGGGCTGCTCAGAATTGGCGTGGCGCCGACCCTGGGTCCGTATCTGCTGCCCCACGTCTTGCCGAACTTGAAAGCCAGATATCAAAGCCTGCGCCTTTATCTGCGAGAAGAGCGGCTTGAGCGGCACTTGGCCGAACTGGCCAGCGGTGAGATGGATCTGGTCATGGGGCTGGGACCCTTGGACGGAGAGGGGCGCATCTCGACTCCCTTGTTCAACGAGCCGCTCTGGCTGGCCTTGCCAGCCGATCATCCCCTGGGCGCCAAAGAGAAGGTGCGTCCATCGGATCTGGCCGGTTTGTCGTTGGTCTTGTTCGAGCGCGATGGCGACGGGTTGCGCGATATCGGGTTGGGGCTTTGCCGCGCCAACGGCGCCAAGGAACATCCAGATTTCAAGGCGACCAGCTTGGATACTTTGCGCCAGATGGTGGCCTCGGGCCTGGGGCCTTGCCTGCTTCCCGCCCTTTATGTGACGGCCGAGGCGTTGGACGATCCGCAGATCGCCATGCGCCCATTTATGGCTCCAGCCCCCTGCCGCAGAATCGATCTGGCTTGGCGGCGCACCGATCCCAGGGCCGAGACGTTCATGGAACTGGCGGAACTCTTGCGTCAGGTGCTTCCCACTTCGGTTCAGGCCGTATCTTAAGCCGCCTAAAAAGCGGAACGCCGCGTCGGGGGCGCGGCGTTCCTTGGGACGGTGACGGATGGGGGGTGGGGGGTTACCCGTCTACCGTCTTCTCTGTGTGGGTTGGGGCGCGCCAACAGCGCTTGGTCCGATCCTTTTCCCCACCACCACGGCACCTTGTGCCGACATCTCGCAATGACTTCGTTGGCTGATTTTGATTTGGACTTAGTACAAATCAGAGGAATACCAACTGCCATCTTCTGGTTTAAAAAATACTTCAAATTTTGATTTGTGGAAACAGGCAAATCATCCTTTAGTGATTTGAAACAATAACATTATTATTTAATAATGCATTTTCATAAAATTCGATGCAAATCCGACCGGTGGCGGTTCTGTGCGTTTTTTCATGCTCTCGGCGGGTTGGAATGGTAATGTCCTCAAACATTATGTTGTTGTTTGGGGAAATTCTAAGAAGACGGACCTTCTGCGGATGAGAAGAGATTTTTCCTAATGCCGAGCTGGCTAAAAAAAATTTCCCTCCTGACCCGGCTGGCGCATGCTGGGCTTGTCGCTCTTTTTCTTCTGGCGCCCTTTCCCTCCGTTTCGCAGGACCTGCCGGTTCGTGAATTGGTGATCCGAAGCAAGGATGGAACGGAGCATCGTTTCATGGTCGAAGTCGCCGCCAGCACGGCAAGCCGCGCCAAGGGGCTGATGTATCGGCGAGAACTGGCGCCCGACGCCGGCATGCTGTTCGATTTCGAAGTGACGTTGCAGATATCCATGTGGATGAAGAATACGTTGTTGCCGCTAGACATGTTCTTCGTGGTTGAAAGTGGGCGTATCGTCAACATCGCGGAGCGGACGGTGCCGGGTTCCCTGCTTGCCATTCCGGCTGACGAGCCGGTTCGCTATGTAATTGAACTGGTCGGCGGAACGGCCTCGCGGCTTCGCTTGAAAGCCGGTGACAAGGTGATCAAGGGCCTTGGTCCGTGATCTGGCATTGTCCGTCATGCCGTCAGATGTTATGACGCTCGCGCCATGACATCCGCCATCTTCGAAAAATCAATGAACGCGCTTGCCTCGCTTGTGGGCTTGGTTCTTCGCCACGCCCTGGCTGTCGGCCTGGGTTACGCCCTTCTGGTGGGAGTGGGCGGCTACTGGGCGGCCACGCACATCAAGATACGCACCGACACAAGCGGCATGTTGTCGCCCGATCTGCCGTTCCAGCGCCTGTCTGCGGATATCTCGAAGGCCTTCCCCCATCTGAACGACACGCTTCTGGTGGTGGTGGATGCCGACACGCCCGATTTGGCCGACGATGCCGCCTTGCTGCTGGCCAGCGCCTTGCGCAAGCACAGCGACCTGTTTCCCGGCGTCCAAGACATTGAAGGCGAGGCGTTTTTTCGCACCAATGGATTGCTTTACGAGGATGCAGGACAGCTAGAGCAACTTAGCGACCGGCTGGCCCAGGCGCAGCCTTTTCTTGCCAGCCTGTGGCGCGATCCCAGCCTGCGTGGGCTTTTCCATATCCTGGGGCTGTCCGTCGAAGCCGAGCGCAAAGGGCAAGTTGGTCCCGGCTTGTCGGCAAGACCCGTCTTGGAATCCTTAGCCGAAATCGCCGAGGCGCAGGCGCAGGGGGACTTCAAAACCTTGTCCTGGCGCAACATGATGAGCGGCCAGTCCTCCGGCAAGCCGGGGCGCCGCTTCATTTTGTTGGCGCCAAAACTGGACAATGGCTCGCTGGCTCCCGGCAAGGCGGCGATGGACAGGGTGCGCGACTTGGCGCGCAGCCTGATGCTGGTGCCGGAGCGCGGTGTTCGCGTGCGCCTGACCGGTTCGGTCGCTTTGGCCGACGAGGAATTGAAAAGCGTTGCCGAGGGGATGGGCTGGGCGAATGGGGCCGCCTTGCTTCTTGTCGTTGGTCTGCTGGTCGTGGGGCTGCGCAATATGCGACTTGTTGCATCCGTGCTGGTCACGCTGCTGGCGGGATTGGTTCTTTCGACGGCCTTTGCAACCCTGGCGGTCGCCAAGCTCAATCTGATTTCCGTGGCTTTCGCCGTTCTGTTCATCGGCCTTGGCGTCGATTTCGGCATTCACTTCGCGCTGCGCTTCCGTGAGGCCCGCGAGCGCGGCGACGATCCCCAATCTTCCGTGCTGTGGGCCGCTAGAACGGTCGGCGGGCCGCTGACTTTGTGTGCTGTGACGGCGGCCATTGGCTTCTTTTCCTTCCTGCCGACCGATTATATCGGCCTGGCCGAGTTGGGACTGATCGCAGGGGCAAGCATGTTCATCGCCCTGATCTGCAATCTGACCTTGCTGCCCGCCTTGCTGATCTTGTGGCCGCCCCGTTTGAGGCCCGCTGCGCCCCGAGAGGTGGGTGGACGGGGCTTGCTGTTGCGCCATCCTAAAAGCGTGGTGGCCGTGGCGAGCCTGCTGGCGCTGGCGGGGGCGGCCTTTTTGCCGCAGACGCGTTTCGATTTCGATCCCTTGCGCTTGAAGGATCCAAGGACGGAATCGGTGTCCACCTTGTTCGACATTGCCGACAAGCCGCGTTCGGGTCCCTATGGCATCACGATTCTGGCGGCCAATCTGGCCGAGGCGAAGGAGCTGACCAGACGCTTGCGCGACTTGCCAGAAGTGGCGGAGGCCTCGTCGATCGGCGATTACGTACCCAAGGACCAGGAGATCAAGCTGGAAATTTTGTCGGTGACGGGCATGTTCCTGACCCCGCTGCTGGGCAATGAACGGCTCGAGCCGCCGACGGATGTCGGGCAACGACAGGCTTTTCAGGATTTCATCGACCTCTTGGGGCAATCTCAAGACCCGGTGTCGGTCAGGCTTTATTCTGCCTTGAACCGTCTTCCCGACACGCATGAGGCCAGGGCGGAGTTCGAACGGCGCGTGGTGGGCGGGGCGCATAAGCGTCTGCTGGATTTGCGCCAGACGATGAATGCGGCTCCTTTCGGCATCGACGATCTTCCCGAAGACTTGCGCCGCAACGAAATTGCCGCCGACGGTCGGGTGAAGGTCAAGGCCTATCCCAAGGGCGACATGCGCGACCAAAAGGTGTTGGCCAAATTCGTTGAAGCGGTGCGTTCGGTCTCGCCCGAAGCCTCTGGCGGCCCCGTCACCATCTATGAGGCGTCGCTGGCTGTTCTGGGCGCTTTCGCCCAGGCCTTGTTGACGACGCTGTCGCTGCTATTGGTCCTGATGGTTCTCTTGCTTCGGCGCAGGCGCGATGTAGCGCTGGTCTTCGCCCCCTTGCTGCTGGCGGCTTTGCTGCTGCTGCCGATCAGCGTGCTGGGCGATCTTCCCTTCAATTTCGCCAATGTGATCGTGCTGCCGCTTTTGTTCGGGCTTGGCATCGCCAATGGCATTCAGTTCGTCTACCGCGAAAAACTCGAGAAGGACACGGCCCGCGTGCTGGCTTCCACCACGCCCAGGGCCGTTGTCTTCTCGGCGCTGACAACCATGGTCTCGTTCGGAAGCCTGGCGGTTTCAAGCCATCCCGGAACGTCGAACATGGGAATCCTGCTGGCCGTGGCGCTTACGCTGGTGCTGACGGCCACGTTGTTCTTCCTGCCCGCCTTGATGCAGGTGTGGAAGCGCAGGTGAAAGGGACGCTACTTGCCAGCGGCCTTGCCGGCGGCCAGTTGGTTCGACAATTCATCAAGACGGGCGAGAAGTCCGGCCGATCCCTTGTCGCGCAGGATCGACAGATATTGCGAACGCTGGGTGGCTAATTCGCTGACCGAGCCTTCGTAATAGACATCGACGATGCGAAATCCGTCGGCCGAGGGCTGGACGCGATAGGAAATGGAGACCGGTTTGTCCGAAGTGCGAACGATCTGGCTGCTGATCATGACGCCCTGGGCGGGCGGCGGCAGCGCCTCGGCGCCCAGCGTCTCGAAGCGCTCGCCTGAAAACCCCGTTAGGCGCGCCGCATAGGTCGAAGCCGACATGCGGCTGTAGGCTTTGACGATTTTCGCTTTCTCGTCATCGGAGAAAGAACCCCAATGGCTTCCCGAAGCGATGCGGGCCATTTCGGAGAAGGCGTAATTCTTCTCCAATGCGGGCGCCAGCTTGGCGTAACGGGCCTGGAAATCCTGACCGGCCTGGGCGGCCTTCATCGCTTCCAGCATGGTCTGATGGAGGGCTTCGACCACAGCCTTGGCCTGGTCCAGGGACTGGGCGAAAGCCGGTGTGAGGGGAGCCAGGAGAAAGGACAGAAGGGCCAGAACAAGAATGCGTTTCATTGAGTTTTGCCTCCAGAAAGAAACTTTGAGCTTCATAGCACGCTCCCCAGTGCTGACAAAAGCCTCCCTGTGTACCATATTATCGTGGTAATATCGCTTTTTAATCCAAGAACCCCGACGGAGTAGGTAATCTATGGTTGATACTGGGCTGGCTGACATTGTGCTCACCGAGAGCGCCGCCGAGCGCGTCCGCATCCTGATCGAAGGCGAGGGCAATCCGGCTCTCAAATTGCGCCTTTCGGTGCAGGGTGGCGGCTGTTCTGGATTTTCCTACGGCATAACCTTGGATGCCGAAACCCAGCAAGGCGATTCGGTGCTCGAAAGCCACGGCGTCCAGATCGTGATCGACGACGCATCGCTTGACCTGTTGCGGGGGACCGAGGTCGATTTCGTCGAAGACCTGTCCGGTTCGTCTTTCGTGCTTCGCAATCCCAACGCATCCTCGACCTGCGGTTGCGGGAATTCCTTTTCCGTTTAGGTCGTTCTAGAATAATTGATCAAGGGGAGGGGGGCCGTGCCCGTGCTGGCCACCTGGAACGTCAATTCCATTCGCGCCCGCTTGCCATTGGTTCTTGAATGGACCGGGCGGGTGCGTCCGGATGTGCTTTTGTTTCAGGAAATCAAGACGGAGGCCTCCGGTTTTCCGGAAATGGAATTCCGCTCGCTGGGCTATCAGTCGCTGGTGGTGGGGCAGAAAAGCTATAACGGCGTGGCTCTGTTGTCGCGTTTGCCGATTCACCCCGTCATGACCAGCCTGCCGGGCGACGAGGCCGACGCCCAGGCCCGCTACGTTGAAGCGGACGTGGCGGGGATTCGGGTGATTGGGCTTTACCTTCCCAATGGCAATCCAATCGGCGCCGAGAAATTCGCCTATAAGCTGGCTTGGATGGATCGTTTGATCGCCAGGGCCAAGGCGCTGCTGGCCGAGGGCGTTCCCTTCCTGATGGCGGGCGATTTCAACGTCATTCCCACGGATGACGACGTTTACGATCCCAAGGCTTTTGCCAACGATGCGCTGACGCAGCCAGAAACGCGGCGCAAATGGCGCACCTTGTTGAATCTGGGGCTGTACGACGCGTTCTCCCTCAGCCATCCCGACGCCAGACGGGCCTGGACTTTCTGGGATTATCAAGCCGGGGCTTGGCCGCGCGATCTGGGCTTGCGCATCGACTTCTTCTTGCTGTCGCCACGGCTGGTCGACAAGCTGCAAGGCTGCGGCATCGACCGCGAACCCAGGGCGTTGGAAAAGGCATCCGACCATACGCCGGTTTGGTGCCGCCTGGAGGATGGGCCATGATCGCTCGCCTTCGGATGTTGTCGTTGCTGCTTTTCCTGCCGCTGGTGGCCATTCCAAGCCGAGCCGACGAGAATGTTCCCCCCCAGTCCGTGCGCATCGGCGTTGCGGCCATCAATGGCAACGAGGACGCCTTGCGGACTTGGTCGCCGCTGGCGGCTGAACTGGAAACCGCGTTGGCGGGCACGAAATTCTCCATCGTCCCCTTAAGCTACGGCGACGTGGAAAAGGAATTGCAAGACAACAAGGTCGATTTTCTTCTTCTGGGGCCTGCCTATTACGTCGATCTGGAAGTGCGCCGGGGCATCAGCCGCCTAGCCACCCTGGTGCGCTCGACGAAATCCGGCCCCTTGCACAGCTTGGGTGGCGTGGTTTTGACGCGCGCCGACAGAAAGGACATAACGACCCCCCTGGATTTGAAGGGCAGGACCGTCTCGGCGACGGGTGAACTGGCGCTGGGTGGTTGGCTGTCGGTCATGCAGGAATTCAGGCAACTGGGTCTTGATCGAAAGTTCTTCAAGAAGGTCTTGCAGGCTCCGACCTATGAAGATGCCGTGATGGACGTGCAGGAAGGCAATGCCGATGCCGCTTTCGTGCGTACTGGCACTTTGGAACAATTGATTGAAGACGGGCGGATCGCGCCGTCTGAAATGCGAGTATTGCGCTTCGCCTCGACGCCGACAGGTTTTCCCTTGGCGATCAGCACGCGCGCCTATCCGGAATGGGCGTTCGCCAAAGCCTTGAACACATCGGATCTATTGGCCAAGCGGGTTGCCGTGGCCCTGCTGTCTTTGCCCCCTCGGGCGCGACTGAAAAAGACTGCGGGTATCGAGGGCTTTACCGTGCCGCTTGATTACGCGCCGGTGCATGATCTGTTGCGCGCCCACAAACTGGGGCCTTATGCGCTAAACAAGAACCAGACCATGTTGGAACTGCTGGAAGAACATGCCGTCTGGGTCATGGGCGGCGGTTTGCTGTTGCTGGTTTTCAGCGCCGCCGCCATGGGCATGGCGATGATCAACCGCCGCTTGGCGCAATCGCGCCTCGATATGCTAAGACTGCGAGATCAGTTGGAACATACGGTTTCGGAGCGCACGCGCGACCTTGAAGCCGAGGTCGAACGGCGCAAGCAGGCCGAGTTGGACCGCAAGGAAGAAGCCCAAAGAGTCAAGGTTTCCCTGGTCCAGACCGTAAAGGCCGTCGCCTTGACCGTGGAAATGCGCGATCCCTACATGTCGGGCCATCAGCAGCGCGTGGCCGTTCTGGCAAAGGCCATCGCCCAGGAAATGAAACTGGCTCCGGATGTCGTGGAATGCATCTATTTGGCGGGGCTGGTGCATGACATCGGCATGATTTACGTTCCTAGCGAAATCACCAACCGGCCAGGTCCATTAAGCGATCTCGAATTCGAAATCGTCAAAAGCCACCCCCTTATCGGTTTTGACATCATGTCGACGGTCGATTTGCCCTGGCCGATTGCCCAAGCCGTGCTCAATCATCATCGTTTCTTGGATGGCGAGGGCTATCCGCAAAAGCCTGGCGAGGACATCCCGCTGGAATCCCGCGTCTTGTGCGTTGCCGATATCGTCGAGGCCATGTGTTCGCACAGACCCTATCGGCCCCCGCTGCCCCTGGAAAAAGCCTTGGCCTTCATCGATGAGGGGCGGGGCGTTCGCTTTGATGCCGAGGTCGTCGATGCCTGCAAGCGCGTGATGGAGACCCATGGGGTCCTGATCTGGCAGTAACAAATTACATTCTTAGGCTGTTCAACCTCCTTCCATTAGGCTATATGCATAAAAAAACAGGCGGCGCAAAAAGCCGCCTGGGATGGAAAGAGCGAGAGGAGACGGCGAAATGACGTGGAATGCCAGGGTGTTGCTGGCTGCGTTGGCGTGGGCTGGGCTGTTTTTGGGCAGTGCCGTCGCCTCCGAGACGTCTGTTGGGCAGGCTATCGACAAGGCCGCGACGGAAATTCGGCCCGCCATTGAGAACAGTCGCTGCCTGCGCTGCCATGGCGACCATGAAGACAAGTTCACCCTCCGTCCGGACGGGACCCAACAGAACATCTTCATAGAAAACAGCGTTCTGGAACTGAGCGTGCATGGCAAGGTGGCCTGCACCGGCTGCCATAGCGATGTCGTGAAGCTGCCGCACGCCAAACCCCTGGCTAAAAGCATTTCCTGCGTTTCTTGCCACAAGCAGGAGTGGGACAAGGTCAAGGACTCGCCTGATCCCAAGCATGAGCGTTTGGGGCTGGTTATGCGCCAGACCGAGGATTATCTGCATTCGGCCCATGCCAAACCCAGGGGACAAGACCAGTCCAGGGTCAACGCCTCTTGCTACGATTGCCACGACGCCCACGCCATCGGCGCTCCCGGCGAGGCCCAGCGGGTCTTGCACCGTCTGAAGAATCCCGAAGTTTGTGGGCGATGCCATGTGAAGGAAAAAACCGACTATCTGGCATCCGTTCATGGCAAGGCGATCACCGAGAAGAAAGACGACAAGTCGGCCGTCTGTTCCGATTGCCACACCATGCACGCCATCGGCTCGCCCAAGAACGATCCGGTCAAGCTGGCGATCACGCAAAATTGCGGCGATTGCCATAAAGAGGCGCAGAAAACTTATCTGGCCTCCTATCACGGTCAGGTCAACCGGCTGGGATACACCAACACCGCCAAATGCTTCGATTGTCACGGCGGGCACGGCATTCAGAAAAGTGACGATCCCACCTCGCGCCTGCATGCCGACAACCGTCTGAAGATCTGCGAAACCTGCCACAAGAACGTCACGCCCGGTTTCGCCAGTTTCCAGGCCCATGGCAATCCCCAGGACCCCAAGAAATATCCCGCCCTTTACTGGGCCAATCTGTTCATGCAGACCCTGATCATCAGCGTCATGGCGTTCTTCTGGGGCCATGTTCTGTTGTGGCTGTATCGCGAGTTGATGGACAGGCGCAAGGGGATCGGCTACGTCGAGAATCTGGATCAGCCTGAAACCGTCTATTTCCGCCGTTACAGCGCGACTTGGCGTTGGATACACCTGCTTTTCGCCGTCGCCACCATGGTGCTGGCGCTGACGGGCACCACGCTGCTTTTCTCGCATACGGATTGGGCTAAGACCATCGTCGCCTTCATTGGCGGCCCCAAGGCGGAAGCCATCATCCACCGCACCGCGGCCACGATCTGGATCTCTATTTTCCTGGTCCATCTCGCCATCGCTTGCGTCAACATCTGGCGCAACCGCAAAACCTTCAAGTGGTTCGGCTATTCGTCGATGCTGCCCAACATGAAGGACGTGCATGACGTGCTGAACATGTTCCGCTGGTTCTTCGGTCTGGGGCCGCGCCCGGAATTCGACCGCTGGACCTATTGGCAGAAGTTCGACTACTGGGCGCCGTTCTGGGGTGCCGCCATCATCGGCGTTTCCGGCATGGTGTTGTTCCTGCCCACCTTGACGGCTTCCTTCCTGCCGGGCTGGGTGTTCAACATCGCCACTCTGGTTCATGCCGAGGAAGCGCTTCTGGCGACGGTGTTCCTGAACACGGTGCATTTCTTCAACGTGCATTTCAGGCCCAGCCGTTTCCCGATGAGCACGACCATTTTCACCGGCGCCATTCCGCTCGACGAATTCAAGCACGATCACAGGATCGAGTATGAACGTCTGAAAGCCAGTGGCGAGTTGGAAAAGCATCTGGTCAAGCGCATCTCGCGTCGCGTGGACATGGCCTCGACTTTCGCGGCCAGCGTCCTGATCGTGGCGGGGTTGACGCTTCTGACCCTGGTGCTTATCGGCCGCGTTACCATGCCTTGATGGAGAGAGCGATGCGTAGGATTTTCCTGGTTCTTGCTCTGGCCTGCCTTTCCGGCGCGGCACAGGCGCGCACGGACGTCAACATCCTGGCCCGCACCTGCAACAACTGCCATGGCGTGGGAGGGGTCAGCGCCGGCGCCTCCATGCCCTCCATCGGCGGGCTGCAGCGCGATTACCTGCGGCGCGTCATGAAACAGTGGAAATACGACGAGCGCAGCGCCATCACCATGAGTCGCATCGTCAAAGGCTTCAGCGACGACGAAATCGACGCGCTGGCCGATTATTTCGCGAAACAGCCTTGGACGCCGGTCGTGCAAAAGACGTCGCCCGAAGCGATGGACAAGGGTTTGGCGACGGTTTCCAAAATCTGCACCGACTGCCACGGCAAGGCCGGATCGGACCCCGACGTGGATGCGCCCAATCTGAACGGCCAATGGGCGAGATATATGGAACTCGAGCTGGAAAAATACCGTAGCGGCGAGTTCAAGATGCCGCATCGCAAGATGAAAAAGGCGATCCATGAAGCGACCCCGGCGGATGCCGCCGCCGCCGCTCGCTATTTCGGCGCTCAGAGCAAGTAAGGAAAGCCCATGTCCTCGATCGATCGCCGCAATTTCCTAAAGACCTTGACCGCCGCAGCGGGCGCTTCCGTTCTTAGCGTACCCAAGGCTTGGTCCGCATCAGCCGTCAAAGCTCGGGTCGTGGTTATCGGCGGCGGCTTCGGCGGCGCCACGGCAGCCCGCTATCTGCGCATGCTCGATCCTGGCATCGAGGTGACGTTGATCGAGCGGGGAACGCGCTATACCTCGTGCCCCTTGTCCAACGAAGTCCTTTCCGGGTCGCGCGACATCAAAAGCCTGCAGGCAGGTTATCAGGGGTTGGCGCGTCGCGGCGTTCAGGTCGTGCACAATGAGGTGACCCAGGTCGATCCCGTCGGCAAGAAGGTGAGCACGGCGGAAGGCAACAGCTTTTCCTATGACGCCCTGGTGATGGCCCCCGGCGTCGATTTCGACTATGGCGCCTTCAAGGGGCTGACCGCCGAGATTTCGGAAACGCGCTTGCCGCACGCTTGGAAGGCCGGACCGCAAACTTTGCTGTTGAAGCAGCAGCTTGAGGCCATGCCCGATGGCGGCCGTTTCATCATCGTCGTGCCCAAGGGGCCGTTTCGCTGCCCGCCCGGCCCTTACGAGCGCGCCGCCCAGGTGGCGATGTATTGCCAGCATCACGGCAAGAAAAAGTCCAAAATCCTGATTCTCGATTCCAACGATAGCTTCTCCAAGCGCCCCCTGTTCGAAGAAGCCTGGAAGGCGCTTTACGGTTATGGCCAGGGCGGCATGATCGAATGGGTGGCGGCGGCCAATGGCGGCAAGGTTGAACAGGTCGATCCCGGCGCCATGGTCTGCCTGAACGGTTTCGACGAGTTCAAAGGCAATGTCATCAATGTCATTCCGCCGCATCGCGCAGGCAAGATTGCCCGCGACGCGGGACTGGCCAATTTCAAGGACGCCTGGTGCGCCGTTAAGCCCGAGAATATGGAATCGACGGCCCACAAGGATGTCTATGTCATCGGCGACGCCTGCGTGGGCGGCGACTTGGCCGGCAACAACGCTTTTCCGAAATCGGCGCATATGGCCAATTCCCAGGCCAAGATCGTGGCCGCCAGCCTTGTGGCGAAGATCAACGGCCAACCGGCGCCGACGCCCATCTATACCAACACCTGCTACAGCGTGGTGGCCCATGATTGGGGTTTCTCGGTCGTGCATCTGTTCCGGGTTGAGAACGGGCAGTGGGTCTATATCAAGGAAGGCAGCGGCATATCGCCGGTGACTTTCGGCACCAAGGAAGCGCCGCGCCCGGTCCCACGTATCTACCGCAAGATGGAAGTGGATTATGCCGACGGCTGGTTGCGCAACATCCTGTCCGACGGCTTTTCATGATCAATGAATCAGGGTTGATGCGTTCGTTCTAATTTTCATTGTCTTGACCGTCATCAAAGATGACGGGGTCTTCCGAGTATAGTTTTTACACTCAATAAAAACTGTGCCAGGAAAAGGATACGGCAATGAATTTTGGGATCGGGAAGCGTTTGTGGATCGGTTTCGGCGTCTTATGCCTTCTCTTGGGCTTGGTCACCGGCTTTGTCGTCTATGAGGTCCGCCAGATCGATACAGCCAGCGAACGCATGTACACATTGCGCATGCCGGTCGCCGAGACCAGTTCCTCGATCAAGACGCAGCTTTACGTTTCCTTGGCCGCTTTGCGTGGCTATATGCTGACCGGCAACCAGCAGTTCAAGGATGGACGCGCCGAAGCCTGGGCGACGATGACGGTTCTTAGCGGCGAGATGGACAAGCTGGCCGTTCGCTTCACCAACAAGAAAAACGCCGAGATGTGGGCTTCGGCCAAGTCCTTGTTGGCCGATCTGCGCCAGGCGCAGGACGATGCCGAGGCCTTGTCGGCGACCGATCCCAAGGGGGCGCTTGGCGTATTGACCGAACGCGCCCTGCCCAGGGTGGCCAAGCTGGTCGATCTGATCGACGGAGAAAGGGATAGCGGCGGGAAAAGGACAGGCGGCATCGTTGCCGACCAGCGCAGGCTGCTGGAAGCCGATACCGGGGCGGTGGCTTCCATGGTCTCGCAGTTGAACTGGGTTGCCTGGATATCGCTGCTGCTGGGGCTGGGCCTGGCGGGCGTCATCGCCTGGATCACCTCGCGTTCCATCGTGCCACCCTTGGTGCAGATGACCTCCGCCATGGATCAGTTGGCGGGCGGCAATCTGTCCGTCACCATTCCGGACAGCCAGCGCCAGGATGAAATCGGCGCCATGGCCAAGGCCATGCATATTTTCCGTTCGAATCTGGCGCGCCAGCGCGAGCTTGAAGCCGAGCAGGAAACCCAACGGGCCGCCAGAGAACAGCGCGCCAAACATATCGAGACCATCACCGCCGGTTTCGATCAAGAGGCCACGGGACGCGTGCAGGCGGTGTCGGGTGCGGCCCGGCAGATGAATGTGACGGCGCAGGGACTGTCGGCGACCGCCGATCAAACCAGCCGTCAGGCGACGGCGGTTTCGGCGGCGGCCGAGGAGGCCAGCACGAATGTGCAGACCGTGGCGGCGGCGGCCGAGGAATTGTCCAGTTCGATCGACGAAATCACCCGTCAGGTGACGACCAGTTCGCGCATTTCCGCCCAGGCCATGGAAGAGGCGGGCAAGACGCAGGAAATCATGAACGGCCTTACGGAAGCCGCCAGCCGCATCGGCGAAGTGGTGCATCTGATCAACGACATCGCCAGCCAGACCAATTTGCTGGCCTTGAACGCGACGATTGAGGCGGCCAGGGCGGGCGAGGCGGGCAAGGGATTCGCCGTGGTCGCCAACGAGGTCAAAAGCCTGGCCAATCAAACCGCCAAGGCGACCGACGAAATCACGTTGCAGATCGCTTCCGTGCAACAGCAGACCCAGCAGGCGGCTCAGGCCATTCAGGGGATCGTCGGCGTCATCAATCAGATCGGCGAGATCGCCTCTGGCATCGCCAGCGCCATGGAGGAGCAATCGGCGGCCACCAATGAAATCGCCCGCAATGTCGAGCAGGCGGCGGCGGGAACCCGCGAAGTGACCGACAATGTGACCGGCGTTCAGGAGGCGGCGGGGCAGACCGGCGAGGCCGCATCGTCGGTTCTGACGGCGGCTCGTGACCTGTCCGAACAGTCCGACCATCTGAGCCAAGCGGTACGCCACTTCCTGGATGCGGTGAAAAGCGCCTGATCTCCTGGAAAACGGCGGCCAGACGTGCTATCCAGCCTTTGCAACATGAGCGAGGGATGGACCATGCGCCGCAAGCTGATCGCCGGAAACTGGAAGATGAACGGCCTGTTGGCCGATGGCGTGGCCCTGGCCGCCGGCGTGGCCGAATTGGCCAAGCCTCGCAGCCACAAGTGCGACATCCTGATCTGCCCCCCTTTCACGCTGCTGGTCGAGGCTGTGCGCGCCGTGGCCGGTTCGCCGGTCGCCGTGGGCGGTCAGGATTGCCACCCCAAGGTTTCAGGCGCCCATACTGGCGACGTGTCGGCCCAGATGCTGACCGATCTGGGGTGCCGTTACGTTATCCTGGGCCATTCCGAGCGCCGCGCCGATCATGGCGAATCGGACGCTCTGGTCAAGGCCAAGGCCCAGGCGGCCCTTGTCGCCAATCTGACGCCCATCGTCTGCGTGGGAGAGACCGAGGCCCAGCGCGATTCGGGCAAAACGCTCGAGATCGTGGCCGGTCAGTTGAAAGGCTCGCTGCCCGATGGCGGCGCGGCTGAAAAGGTCGTCATCGCCTATGAACCCGTCTGGGCCATCGGCACCGGTCGCACGCCGACCCTGGAGGAGGTTCAGGAGGTCCATGCCATGATCCGGCGCGAGTCGGGCCTGGGCCAAGGGGTGCGAATCCTGTATGGCGGCTCGATGAAGCCCTCGAACGCCAAGGAATTGCTGGCTTTGCCCGACGTGGACGGCGGTTTGATCGGCGGCGCCAGCCTGAAAGTCGAAGATTTCTGGGCTATCGCAACGGCTTGTCCCTGAATTCGCACAAACCCCTAGCCAAAGCCGGATCGGGGTATTAAAACGGCACAACTCAAGGCTTTCGGTGTCGTCATGGAAAACGTTCTTCTGGTCATTCATCTGTTGCTTGCCATCGGTTTGGTTGGCGTCATCCTTTTGCAAAAAAGCGAGGGCGGCGTGCTGGGCATGGGTGGCGGCGGCGGCGGGTTCATGACTGGCCGCTCGGCAGGCAACTTGCTGACCCGCACCACGGCGATTCTGGCTACCGGCTTCATCCTGACCAGCCTGGGACTGGCCCTGATCGCCAACAGCAAACGGGTCGACCGTTCGATCATGGATCAGCCTGCCGCCACGCAGGAAGCTCCGGCGGCTTTGCCCGCACCGGCCAAGCCGGTGGAACCTTCCGCTCCCGTCGCGCGCTGAGGGCTTCATGACGGAGCCCAAAAAACCCCGCTTCATCTTCATCACGGGCGGGGTCGTCTCCTCGCTTGGCAAGGGTCTGGCTTCAGCGGCGCTGGGCGCGCTGTTGCAGGCCAGGGGGCTTAAGGTCCGCCTGCGCAAGCTGGACCCTTATCTCAATGTCGATCCGGGGACCATGAGTCCCTATCAGCATGGCGAGGTCTACGTTACCGACGACGGCGCCGAGACCGATCTCGACCTTGGCCATTACGAGCGCTTCACCGGCGTCTCGTCGCGCCAAAGCGACAACATCACCACCGGGCGCATCTATTCCACCGTGATCGCCAAGGAACGGCGCGGCGACTATCTGGGCGCCACCGTGCAGGTGATTCCGCACGTCACCGACGCCATCAAGGAATTCGTGCTGTCCGACACCGGCGACGCCGATTTCATCTTGTGCGAAATCGGCGGCACGGTCGGCGATATCGAAGGATTGCCTTTCCTGGAAGCCATCCGCCAGTTGGGCAACGAGTTGGGGCGCGAGCGGACCATGTTCGTGCATCTGACCTTGCTGCCCTATATCCCCACGGCGGGCGAGTTGAAGACAAAGCCGACACAGCATTCCGTCAAGGAACTGCTTTCTGTGGGCATTCAGCCCGACATGCTGATGTGCCGCGCCGACCGTCCCATTCCGGCGGGCGAGAAGCGCAAGATAGCACTTTTTTGCAACGTGCGCCCCGAAGCGGTGGTGCCTGCGCTCGATGTCGACAATATCTATCAGGTGCCGATCAGCTATCACGAAGAAGGCATGGACCGCGCTGTGCTGCAGCATTTCGGCATGGACGACGGCAAGGAGCCGGACTTGTCCCGCTGGTGCGGCATCACCAATATCGTTCGCCATCCAGAGGGCGAGGTCACCATCGCCGTCGTCGGCAAATACACCGTGCTGCTCGATGCCTATAAGTCGCTCTCCGAAGCGCTGACCCATGGCGGCATCGCCAACAATGTGAAGGTGAAGCTGGATTGGCTGGATGCCTCGATCTTCGAGACCGAGGAAGGGGCGCTTCAGCGCCTGGAAGGCGTTCATGGCATTCTGGTGCCGGGCGGCTTTGGCGAGCGCGGCACCGAAGGCAAGATCGCGGCGGCGCAATTCGCCCGCGAGCACAATGTTCCCTATTTCGGCATCTGTTTCGGCATGCAGATGGCGGTGATCGAGGCGGCGCGCCATCTGGCTGGCCATCCCGACGCCTCCTCGACCGAGTTCGGCCCAGCCAGCGAGCCGGTGGTCGGTCTGATGACCGAATGGATGAAGGGCAACCAGTTGGAAGTGCGCCGTCTGGGCGGCGACCTGGGCGGCACCATGCGCCTGGGCGCTTTCGAATGCCATCTGAAGCCGGGATCGAAAGCGCGCGAAATTTACGGCGCCGACGTGATCTTCGAGCGCCATCGTCACCGCTATGAAGTGAACCTGAACTACAAGGACGATCTTGAGAAGGCGGGATTGTTGTTCTCGGGCATGTCGCCCGACGGCCTGCTGCCCGAGATCGTGGAGATCCCCAACCATCCCTGGTTCGTCGGCGTGCAGTTCCATCCCGAACTGAAAAGCCGCCCGTTCGAGCCGCATCCCTTGTTCACCTCGTTCATCGCGGCCGCCGTGGCGCAAAGCCGATTGGTGTAATCATGATCCGTCACGTCGCTGTCGGGAACGTGACCTTCGGCAACGATTTGCCGCTGGCCCTGATCGCCGGTCCCTGCCAGATGGAAAGCCGCGATCACGCCATGGAATGCGCCGAGGCGTTGGCGGGCATGACGGCTGACTTGGGCATCGGCCTGATCTTCAAGGCGTCCTATGACAAGGCCAACCGCACATCAGTGTCGGGGCAACGCGGCATGGGCATGGACAAAGCGCTGCCGGTCTTCGCCGAGATCAAGCAGAAGTTCGGCTGCCCCGTGCTGACTGACATTCACGAAACCATTCACGCGGCCCCGGTGGCCGAAGTGGTGGATGTGCTGCAAATCCCCGCCTTTCTGTGCCGCCAGACCGATCTGTTGCTGGCAGCGGGCCAAACCGGGCGCGTGGTCAATGTGAAGAAGGGCCAGTTTCTGGCGCCTTGGGACATGGCCAATGTGGCGGCCAAGGTGGCCAGCACCGGCAACGGCAACATTCTTTTAACGGAACGCGGCGCCAGCTTCGGCTATAACACGCTTGTGGTCGATTTTCGCGGCATTCCCATCATGGAGCGCACCGGTTATCCGGTCGTTTTCGACGCCACTCACGCCGTGCAATCGCCGGGCGGGCAGGGCAACGCCTCGGGCGGCGACCGCAGCATGGTGCCGCCGCTGGCCCGCGCCGCCGTCGCCATCGGCGTGGCCGGACTGTTCATCGAATGCCATCCCGATCCCGATCATGCGCCCAGCGATGGCCCCAACATGATCGCGCTTAGGGATATGCCCAAGCTGCTTTCGAATTTGCTAGCCTTCGACAGAATCGCCAAACAAGGAGATGCGTCATGACCGCCATTATCGATATTCACGCCCGCGAGATTCTTGATTCGCGCGGCAATCCCACCGTCGAGGTGGATGTCATTCTGGAGTCCGGCGCTTTCGGGCGCGCCGCCGTTCCCTCGGGCGCGTCGACCGGCGCTCACGAGGCTTGCGAGTTGCGCGACGGCAACAAGAAGCGCTATGGCGGCAAGGGCGTGTTGAAGGCCGTGGAATCCGTGAATGGCGAAATCTACGACGCGCTGTCGGGCATGGACGGCGAAGATCAGGTCGCCATCGACCGCACGATGATCGAGCTGGACGGCACCAAGAACAAGAAGCGTCTGGGCGCCAACGCCATTCTGGGCGTGTCGCTGGCGGTGGCCAAGGCGGCGGCCGAAGAGGCCGGATTGCCGCTGTACCGCTATGTCGGCGGCACGTTCGCCCGCACGCTGCCGGTGCCGATGATGAACATCATCAATGGCGGCGCGCATGCCGATAACCCCATCGACATTCAGGAATTCATGATCCTGCCGGTGGGCGCCCCCACTTGCGCCGAGGCCATCCGCTATGGCGCCGAAGTGTTCCATGCCCTGAAGGGCGAGTTGAAGAAAGCTGGCCACAGCACCAATGTCGGCGACGAGGGCGGCTTTGCGCCCAATCTGAAAAGCGCCGAGGAAGCGCTCGACTTCATCATGAAGGCGATAGCCACGGCTGGCTTCAAGCCCGGCAAGGATGTGGTGCTGGGTCTCGACTGCGCTTCCAGCGAGTTCTTCAAGAACGGCAAATATGAAATGGTAGGCGCCAAGAAAAGCTATGACGCCAAAGGGCTGGTCGGCTTCTATGAAAAGCTGGTCAAAGCCTATCCCATCGTCTCCATCGAGGACGGCTGCGCCGAAGACGATTGGGCGGGGTGGAAACTCTTGACCGAGAAGCTGGGCGGCATGGTTCAGCTGGTGGGCGACGATTTGTTCGTGACCAACCCCGAGCGTCTGGGCGAGGGGATCAAGAAGGGGATCGGCAATTCGATCCTGGTCAAGGTCAACCAAATCGGTTCGCTGTCGGAAACCTTGGAAGCTGTCGAGATGGCCCACAAGGCGGGCTATACGGCGGTGATGAGCCATCGTTCCGGCGAGACCGAAGATTCCACCATCGCTGATTTGGCCGTGGCCACCAATTGCGGACAGATCAAAACTGGTTCGCTGTCGCGTTCGGATCGCATGGCGAAATACAATCAGCTGATCCGCATCGAGGAAGAGTTGGGTGGTGCCGCCAAATATCCCGGTATCGGCGCTTTCAAGCGCTAAGAATTTTACGTATTCGCATGAAGGGGAGCGTTATCGGCGCTCCCCTTTTTCGTTCAGACAGAATTCATTTTGGGTTCAGCCCTCATTCAGCGTCGGTCAGGCATCTTCATGCGTGTGATGAAGGTCACAATAGTCGTGTGACGTTCGACACTGTGCGGCTTTGATGGTTCAGACAATCTTCGCCACGCAAGTTCACCACTCAATGGAGATATCTCATGATGAAAATTTCCACCCTGGCTTTGGCCATCGCTCTGTCGCCTGCCATTGCCCTGGCTGCCAACGCCAATGACGCCATGAAGACGACAGCCCCGGCCAGCGAAGCCGCAGCTTCGCAGAACCTGCTTTCGCCCGAGCGTATCCGTGAATTGCTGGTGGCCCAGGGCGCTTTGCATGTGTCGCCTTTGAAGCGCGTCAGTTCGAACGAGTACGAAGCCAAGATTCTGACCGCCGCCAAGGGCTGGAACAAAGTCTTCATCGATGCCAGGACGGGTCAGGTGATCGACGACCCGATGCGGGCCTTCCGCCACTAAGCCAGGGGTTGGGCGCTAGGTTTGTATCTATATGTTGACTATGCAGAACATATCGAGTTGAGAACGATCCGAGTCGCGGAACAAGAATCCAAATACAGAACATTTGCGAACACACTGAATCCAAATAACTTTTTTATAAATAGGCTCTTGACGCCGCGACTCGGGCGTGATTCCGTGGATGGCATGAACACGATGCAAGAACTGCGTCGGCGGCTGAAAGCCATCCTGCCATCCCTGCTGGGGCTTTGTGTGTGCGCCTATTTCGGATTCCACGCCATCCAAGGCGATCGGGGTGTGGTCCGGCTCCTTCATTTGAAGCAAGAGCTGAAGCAGGCGGAAGAGACCTTCGTCGTCGTCCATTCAGAAAGAACTGCTTGGGATTCCCGGGTCTCTGGCCTGAAGCCCGGTTCGCTTGATCCCGACCTGATCGAGGAACGCGCCCGCGTCGAATTGGGCATGGGCCGCAAGGGTGAGCGCGTTATCTTCCTGAATGGAAATCCGTAGGTCGAAGGCTTACAGTTTCGGCAGCAATCCGCCAGCCTTCTTGCCGTTCAGCATAATCTGTCCATCGGCTGCTATGTCGATTTTGTAATCGAGTTGCCCTTTGCCGTCCGGGATGCCGGTGGCGCTCAGGATTCCCAAAACCGCCATTGACGACAGCAGGCCTGCCGAGCCGCCTTGGCTCAGTCCTTTCAGCCTCTCCTGGACGCCCGATAGTTTCGCCGTAAAGGCGCCGGTGGTGGGGGCCTTGGGCGGGAAACGGGCATCGCCCACCAGCTTGGCGGTCAGATGCGCCGAACGGGCTTGCCCATCGGTCAGCGTCAGTTTCGCGTTGTGTCGGTGCAAGATGGGTTCGATCCGCGACCACAGCGCCTTGCCGAACGGGTTCGAACCGTCGGCGGCGGCGGGCACTAGCTGGGCCAGGGCTTCGCGCCAGTCGAACGGATCGACGATTCCCTTCAGGCTTAGTTGGGTTGGGTTGATTTCCTGCGGCGCGCCCGGCGTGCTGGGGGCGGGCGACTGGTGGCGCCAGGCGAAATTCAGCCGCCCGGTTTCCTTCAACGGCTTTTGCGCCAGTTCCAGGCGTCCTTGATCGATTTTGATCACGGTGCGGTCGGCGGCGCGGTAGCCGTGTAAGTTCATTAGATCGACGACGCCCTGGAAAGAGCCATCCGGGCTGCTGGCGTTCAGCTTGACGCTGGCGGCGGTGATGTTGTCGCCCGAGGCGAATTCGACGCCGACCGTTTCCAGATCGATCTTCAGTTTCGCAAAGACCTCGCGCTTGGGGTCCCACAACCCGTCGATGCGGTTGCGGCCGATCTTGGCGGCGGCCCTGACCTGTCCGCCCGCCACGAAACGGATCATGTCCGACACATGGCCGGTGACCGCCCAACCGCCTTGAGACGGCGCGATCAGGAACTCGGCCGGGCCGAAATCGATGGTCGCCAGATTGTTGCCTCCGGTCGGCGCCAGCCAGGCCAGTTCCGACACTTTTACCGTAAAACCACCGGATACGGCGGGCAGGACATGGATCGGTTCGGCGAAGGATAATTTGCCCTCGCCCGGTTTGTCCTGGGTCCAGGCCGCCAAGGCCTGGCCGAGGCGGTTTTTGAAGCCTTGGGCGTCTTCGGCATTTGCCGGAAAGGCCAGGGCGAGAAAGGCGAGGATCAGGGCTGATTTGCGCATGGCGTTCCAGATACGTGGAAATCATGGCATTTGCAAGGCGGGGCCCGCTCGACACCTGAGGGACAACTCGGAGCGAAGCGACTAGGCCCAAGGGGCCGCACGCCTGATGGCGTGGAAGCCAAGCGCCCAGAGGGCGCGCCCGGCACCTGAGGGGCAACATAAAATGCATACCCCCATGCGCGGGCGGGGGGTATGCAAGACAGTGCGTGCCAATTATTCTCTGCCGGTCCAAGAATAATAGGAGTTCCAGATGCCTGCCCTGCGCTCACGCACCTCGACCCATGGCCGCAACATGGCTGGCGCCCGCGGACTTTGGCGCGCCACCGGCATGAAGGACGAGGATTTCGGCAAGCCGATCATCGCCGTGGTGAACTCCTTTACCCAATTCGTTCCCGGCCATGTGCATCTGCGCGAGATCGGCCAGATGGTGGCCCGCGAGATCGAGCGGGCCGGGGCCGTGGCCAAGGAGTTTAACACCATCGCCATCGACGACGGCATCGCCATGGGCCATGGCGGCATGCTTTACAGCCTGCCGTCGCGCGACCTGATCGCGGATTCGGTCGAATATATGGTCAACGCCCATTGCGCCGACGCCATGGTCTGCATCTCGAATTGCGACAAGATCACGCCCGGCATGATGATGGCCGCCATGCGTCTGAACATTCCCACCGTGATGGTTTCCGGCGGGCCGATGGAAGCGGGCAAGGTGGTGATCGGCGGCAAGACCCGCGCCGTCGATCTGATCGACGCCATGATCCAGGCAGCCAATCCGGCGACCAGCGACGAGGACGTCACCGCCTATGAGCGGTCAAGCTGCCCGACCTGCGGTTCCTGCTCGGGCATGTTCACTGCAAACTCCATGAATTGTCTGGCCGAGGCGCTGGGCTTGGCGTTGCCCGGCAACGGCACCCTGGTCGCCACCCATGCCGACCGACGGGAATTGTTCGTGCGCGCCGCCCATCTGGCGGTGGAGATCACCAGAAGATGGTACGAGAACGAAGACGCCAGGGTTCTGCCGCGTTCGTTGGCCAGCATGAAGACCTTCGAGAACGCCATGGCGCTCGATATCGCCATGGGCGGCTCCACCAATACCGTCTTGCATCTGCTGGCCATCGCCCGCGAGGCGGGAACCGATTTTACGATGAACGACATCGACCGCCTGTCGCGCAAGGTGCCGCATCTATGCAAGGTGGCTCCTTCGACCCCAGATTTCCATATGGAAGACGTGCATCGCGCGGGCGGCATCATGGCCATTCTGGGCGAGCTGGATCGGTTGGGGCTGATCCATCGCGACGTGCCCACCGTGCATAGCCCCACCTTGGCCCAGGCGCTCGAGGAATGGGACGTCATGCGCACGAAGTCGCAGGAAGTGGCGGCCTTTTATCGCGCCTCGCCGGGCGGCAAGCCTACCATCAAGGCCTTCTCGCAATCCAAGCGCTATCGGTCGCTTGATCTGGACCGCAAGCATGGCTGCCTGCGCGAGGGTGCTAACGCCTATAGCCAGGATGGCGGTCTGGCCGTGCTGTTTGGAAATTTGGCAGAGCAGGGCTGCATCGTCAAAACGGCGGGCGTCGATGCCTCCATCCTGACCTTTGCTGGTCCCGCCCAGGTTTACAACAGTCAGGACGAAGCTGTCGAAGCCATCTTGAACGGCAAGGTCAAGGCAGGCGACGTGGTGATCGTGCGCTATGAGGGGCCTCGGGGCGGACCCGGCATGCAAGAGATGCTGTATCCCACCAGCTATATTAAATCGATGGGTTTGGGTAAGGAATGCGCCCTGATCACCGACGGGCGCTTTTCGGGCGGCACGGCGGGCTTGTCGATCGGCCATGTCTCGCCGGAAGCCGCCGAAGGCGGCCTGATCGGCTTGGTCGAGACCGGCGATCGGATCGAGATCGACATTCCGAAGCGGCGCATTCAATTGGCCGTGCCCGACGACGTGCTGGCGGCCCGCAGGGCCGCCATGCTGGCCAAGGGGGCCGACGCCTGGATGCCCGTGGGCCGCGACCGCAAGGTTTCGCAAGCGCTTCAGGCCTATGCGCTGATGGCGACCAGCGCTGCCCAGGGCGCCGTGCGCGATCTGTCCAATCTGACCCGCAAGGTCTGACCGATGCCTGCTCCGGGGGGTGCCAGCGGTCATCTTGACCGTTTCGTGCGTGATCGTCTGCCCTTGCCGGGCCAGATGCCCGATTTCGATTACTCGGCCCCGCATCTGCATGGCTGGCCAGATCGCTTGAACGCCGCCTCTGAATTGGTGGATCGCGCCTGTTCGCTGGGTTTTGCCGACAAGCCCGCCACCATCTGGGAAGGCACGGTCTGGAGTTTTGCCCATCTCAAGGACCGTTCGGAGCGCATCGCCCGCGTGCTGGTCGAGGATTGGGGGCTGGTGCCCGGCAATCGCGTTTTGCTGCGTGGCACGAACTCTCCCATGCTGCTGGCGTCCTGGCTGGGCGTCGTGCGGGCTGGCGGCATCGCCGTCACCACCATGCCTTTGCTGCGCGCCAAGGAATTGGGCTTCATTCTGGAACGCGTGAATATCCGCCATGCGCTATGCGAGGCGTCGCTGGCCGAGGAAATGATCCTGGCCGCCGAGAAGGCGGGCGAGCCTGCAAAGGTTGGCCTGTTCCATCCCGTGGGAACCGGCGGTGGCGATTTCGAGCGCGCCCTGGAAGCCAAACCGAACGGCGGCAAGGTGGCCGATACCTCAGCCGACGATCCGGCGCTGATCGTCTTTACATCGGGCACCACCGGCCAGCCCAAGGCCGCCGTCCATTATCACCGCGATGTGATCGCGGTTGCCGAATGCTGGCCCAGGGATTTCGGCATCAAGCCGGGCGATGTGCATACCGGCTCGCCGTCGATGGCCTTTTCATACGGCTTCGGCGCCTTCATCGCCTTTCCGCTGCGCCATGGCTGCTGTTCGGTCATGCTGCCCAAGGCGGCCCCCGACGCCATCTTGAACGCCATCGCCAAGCATCGGGTGACGTCGCTTTTCGCCGTGCCGACCTCGTACAACGCCATGATGGACGAGGCCAAGAAATACGACCTGTCCAGTCTGCGTTTCTGCGCTTCGGCGGGCGAGCATCTGCGCGATCACACTTTCCGCAATTGGATCGAAGCGACCGGGCATCGGCTGGTCAACGGCATCGGTTCGACCGAGATGCTGAACCATTTCATCGCCCAGCCTTTGGGGGTGGAGCGGCCCGGTGCCACCGGGCGTCTGTTGCCCGGCTATACGGCGCGCATCGTCGATCAGGACGGCAATCTTGCGCCATTGGGCGAGAAAGGCTGGCTGGCCGTCAAGGGGCCGGTGGGTTGCCGTTATTTCGACGATCCAGAACGTCAGAAAGTTTATGTCAAACAAGGCTGGAACGTCACCGGCGACATTTTCGAACAGGATGCCGACGGCTGGTTCTGGTATATCGACCGCGGCGACGACATGATCGTCTCGTCGGGCTACAATATCTCGGCCCAGGAGGTGGAACAGATTCTGATCGAGCATGCCAGAATCAAGGAATGCGCGGTGGTCGGAGCGCCCGACGACGAGCGGGGCCAGATCGTCAAGGCCTTCGTGGTTCTGAAAGATGGGGTCACCCCCAGCGAGGATCTGGCCCGCGACATTCAGGAATTTGTCAAAAACGCCGTGGCCCCTTATAAGTATCCCCGCCTGGTGCGTTTTCTGGATGAATTGCCCAAGACCGCCACCGGCAAGATTCAAAGGTATCTGCTTAAAGAGATGGAGTAAGCGCGTGTCAGGCAATCGGGTTCTGGTCTTTCTGCTGGCCTACAATGCCGAGCGGTTCATCCAGGATACGATGAAGCGAATCCCCGAAGAACTGAAGGAATTCGACACGCATGTACTGATCATCGACGATGCGTCGAGGGATCGCACTGCCGAAATGGCGCTGGAATTCCAAAAATCGACGCCGTTGCCCTTTCCCACTACCATCCTACGCAATCCGGTCAATCAGAACTATGGCGGCAACGTCAAGCTGGGCATGCGCTATGCCATCCGCGAAGGCTTTGACGCCATCTGCCTGATCCATGGCGACGGCCAGTATCCGCCGGAAAAATTGCCGGAATTCGTACGCCCCTTGCTGGCGGGCGAAGCCGATGCCGTTTTCGGCTCACGCATGATGGTTCCCGCCGACGCCCTGAAAGGCGGCATGCCGATGTATAAATATGTCGGCAACAAGGTGCTGACCCGTTTCGAGAATTGGGTGCTGGGCACCGATCTGTCGGAGTTCCACTCGGGCCTGCGTCTCTATTCCGTCAAGGCGTTGGAGCGTTTGCCCTTTCATCTCAATTCCAACGATTTCCATTTCGACACGGAAATCATCGTGCAACTTCACTTCGCTGGCCTCAGGATCAAGGAATTTCCCATTCCCACCCGTTATGGCGAAGAAGTCAGCCACGTCAACGGATTCAAATATGCCTGGGATATCGTCAAGCAGGCGACGTTGGGCCAGTTGCAGCGCCTGAGCTTGGTCTATCAGCGCAAATTCGACGTGTCGCCCAAGGGACGCGAAGTGCTGTATCACGTCGGCAAGATGACTTTTACCGAGGCTCATCGCATGGCGGTCGAAACCGTACCCGCCCAGGCCAAGGTGTTGGATATCGGTTCGTCCGATGGGTTGGTAGGGGCGGCATTGAAGGAAAAGGGTTGCCATGTCGCCGGCATCGACAAACATGCGCCACCCAAGGAGCGCGGGTATGATCGCTTCACGCCCTCAGACCTTGATCGCGACCCTTTGCCGGTTGATCCCACCCACTTCGATTGCGTTCTGCTGCTCGATTTGCTGGGGCATCTGAAGGAACCCGAGCATTTCATGGAACGCTTGCATGAAAGCCTGGGGTCAAAGCCTGAAACCCAAGTCATCGTCACGGCTGGCAATATCGGTTTCATACTGAACCGTCTTCAATTGCTGTTCGGCTATTTCAATTACGGCAAGCGGGGCATTCTGGACGCCAGCCATACGCGCCTGTTCACGTTCCAAAGCCTGCCCAGATTGCTGGAGGAAGCAGGGTTCGAAGTCACCAGCGTGCAGGCGGTTCCCGCGCCATTCGAGCTGGCCCTGGGCGACAATGGCGTTACCAAGATTTTAGTAGCGCTCGACCGATTGCTGCTAAAGCTGTCGCGGGGATTGTTCGGTTTTCGCATCTTTGTATTGGCCCGCCCGCGCCCGACACTGGATGGCATTCTCGCCAAGGCTGTTGCGCAGGAATAGCTATTCCGCCATCCGCCTCGTTTCGGCGGCAATGCGTTTCAAATAGTCGCCATAGCCGCTTTTGCCGTAAGGGGCGATCAGGCTTTCAAAACGGGCCAGATCGATGAACCCCATGCGCAGCGCGATTTCTTCCAGGCAGGCGATCTTCAGTCCTTGGCGGGATTCCACCGTTTGCACGAATTGCGCCGCCTGCAGCAGTGAATCATGCGTGCCGGTATCCAGCCAAGCATAGCCGCGCGACAGATGTTGGACAGTCAGCGCCCCCAGTTCCAGATAAAGACGGTTGAGGTCGGTGATTTCCAACTCGCCCCTGGGCGAGGGTTTCAGCGAGGCCGCCAAATCGCAAACCCGGTTGTCGTAGAAATACAAACCCGTCACCGCCCAGTTGGATTCCGGTGCCGTGGGTTTTTCTTCCAGCTTGGTGACCTTGCCTGATTTGTCGAAACTGACGACGCCGTAGCGTTCGGGATCGGCAACCTCATAGGCGAAAACGGTGGCACCCTGGTTCGAACGCGCCGCTTCTTGCACCAAGCCGCGCAATCCGTGGCCGTAATAGATGTTGTCGCCCAGCACCATGGCGACTGAATCCTGGCCGATGAACTCGCGCCCGATGATGAAAGCCTCGGCCAGGCCGTTTGGTTGCGGCTGTTCAGCGTATGAGATGTTCAGGCCAAGATTAGATCCGTTGCCCAGCAATTGGCGAAAACGCTCAATGGCGTCCGGCGTCGTGATCAGCAGAATGTCCCTGATGCCTGCCAGCATCAGCACCGACAGTGGGTAATAGACCATCGGCTTGTCGTAGATAGGCAACAGTTGTTTGTTCACCGCCTTGGTCATTGGATGCAGGCGCGTGCCCGAACCGCCAGCTAGTACGATACCCTTCACCGCTTTTCTCCCGTGCCAGCGCGTTGGGTCGCCTTGTGCTTTTCAACCAATGACTCCCACCAGCCGCGATTGTCCAGATACCAAATGACGGTATTGCGCAATCCTTGCTCAAACGAAACGGATGGCTGCCAACCTAGCTCATTTTGCAGTTTTGTCGCATCGATGGCGTAACGATGATCGTGACCGGGTCTGTCTGTCACATACGAAATCAGACGCGCATGCGGTCTGTGGGGCGAGGCGGGGACGAGTTCGTCCATAAGCCGACATAGGGTTTCGACGACATCGATATTGCGTTTCTCCGATCTGCCGCCCACCAGATAGCTTTCGCCCAGACGCCCACTTTCCAAGATGGAAATCAAGGCGCTGGCATGGTCATCGACGAACAGCCAGTCGCGCACGTTTTCGCCTTTGCCATAGACGGGCAGGGGCTGGCCTGCCAGGGCGCGCACGATCATCAGGGGGATCAGCTTTTCGGGGAATTGGTAGGGTCCGTAATTGTTCGAGCAATTGGACAGGACCACCGGCAAGCCATAGGTATGATGCCAGGCCAGCGCCAGATGATCCGATGCCGCCTTTGACGCCGAATAGGGCGAGCGCGGATGGTAGGGCGTGGTCTCGGTAAAGGCGGGATCGTTTGGCCCCAGACTTCCGAACACCTCGTCAGTGGATACATGATGGAAGCGAAAGGCCGCCTTCCTCTCGCCCGCAAGGCCGCGCCAGTAATCGAGCGCCTCTTCCAGCAGGCGATAGGTGCCGGTGATATTGGTGTCGATGAATTCAGCCGGGCCGTCGATCGAGCGATCGACATGGCTTTCCGCTGCCAGATGCATGATGGCGTCGGGCTGATGCTTGGCCAGGACGGAGCGAACGGCAGCGCTGTCTCGGATGTCGGCTTGCTCGAAGGCATAGCGTTCGTGCGTCGCGACCGCAGCAAGCGAGGCCGGATTGGCCGCATAGGTCAGCGCATCGAGATTGACCACCTGATGCGCCGTTTGGCTGATCAGGCGGCGCACCACCGCGCCGCCGATGAAACCTGCCCCGCCGGTGACGAGAATCTTCATGGCGCGCCACCGAAACGCCCGAAGAGGGGCGGCAAATCCTTAAGCCTTGGAAAGGTTGTGTCGCGTTCTGCCAGAATGGCTTCGTCCTCGGCCACCGGCCAAGCGATGGCAAGGTCGGGATCATTCCACAACAGGCCATGCTTGTTGCATTCGGGGCTGTAGGGCGACGACAGTTTGTAGACCAGCTCGGTGCCGTCTTGCATGGCGCAGAAACCGTGCGCGAACCCCGTGGGTATGTAAAGCAGCTTCCAGTCGGTTTCATCCAGCTCGACGGCCACATGTTGACCGAAACTGGGCGACCCTTGCCTGAGATCGACGGCGACGTCCAACGCCTTGCCCCTGGCGACGCGCACCAGTTTGGCCTGCGCCCGGGGCGGCGTTTGGAAATGCAGGGCGCGCACCGTCCCTTTTCTGTTCTGGCGCGACAGTCCGTCCAGCACCCAGTTCTGGCAAATGTCCAGGCCCTCGAATTTCGCGGCATCCCAGGTTTCGACGAACAGGCCGCGCGCATCGGCGTGCGGGTCAAGGTGCACGATCTTCACATCGGGGATGGCGGTGTCTTCAAGGCGCATGGGGACCCGCGATCAAGGTTTTCAGCAACCCCTCCTTCAAGTTGACGGTAGCTTTCCAACCGGGAATTTGCGGACCTTGCCAAGGAATGTCGATATGCCGCGCGGGGACCTTCCATTCGCCCCATAATTTGTTGATGCTGCGCCCGGCGACCTCTTCCAGCGTGACGACGACATCTCGAATGGCGTGCCTGAATCCGGATACGGCAAAGCGTCGGTTCTGCCAATCTTGCTGCCTTCCGATCAGTCCTGCGCCAGCCAGATACAAGGCTTCTGCCACGTCGCTGCGATAGGTCAGATCCATCACCATGTTTTCGGCGGGCAACGGCAAGGGAGCGCCGGTTTCCAGCGCCTTGATCAGCGAGGGCACAAGTTTGGCGCGCTTGTCGCCGGGGCCATAAGTGTCGAACAAAATCAGCGTGGTCGCGTTCAGCCCCAGATCCGCATGATAGGCCAGGATCGTTTCGAACGCTTCCTTGCTGGCGGCGTACAGATTGAAGGGCCTGGGCGTTTGCGACTGGTAGAATTGGGCAAAGGTGCCGACATTGACGAAGTTGATGAAATCGCGCCGGATCAGCGAGTCCAATAGGCATGCGCCCAGGGTGACGTTGGCGTCGATCAGGCGCTGAATGTCGTCGGGAGCCGGATCGCGCAAATACAGATTGGCCAAGTGATAGGTGATGTTGGGGCGGCTTTTGCGCACCGCTTCGTCGATGGAGGTGGCCGTTCCGTCAATGGGATGCAAGAAGACGCCCTGGCGGGCCAGCCCTGTCGTGTCGGTCTTTTCGCGCACGATGGCGTGGACCTCAAGCCCCAATTTCAAAAGCCGCTCGGCAAGGGCCATTCCCGGAAAGCTGGTGGCACCTGTGAGCAAAGCGCGGCGCATCGTCGGACCTAGAATGTCTTGGCGAAAGAGCGGAATGTTTCTTCGACATAGGCCAGGGCCTTGGCGTCAAGCCCCTGATGGCAACCGATCAGAATGCCGCCCCGCATCACGCGATCGGCATTGGCGAATCCTTCGGGATCGGCCCGGTGGGCAATGCCCTTGAAGCCCGGTTGGCGCAGAATGTTGCCGGTGAAAACGGTGCGCGTTTGAATGTCGCGCTTCTCGAAATGGATCTGCAGATCGCGCCGGGTGAAAGGGGCGTCGTCCCTCACAATCAGCGGGAAGGCCAGCCATCCGGTGCGCACGTCGCTGCGCTGGCGCGGCAGGATGAACCAGTTCTCATATTGAGAGAAGAAACGCAGCAAGGCCTGGAAGTTGGCCTCGCGGGTTTGGATGAAGCCCTCCAGCTTGGCCAACTGGGCCAGCCCAAAGGCCGCCGAGATTTCAGAGGGCAGGAAATTATAGCCTATGCCCTCGAAAATGAATTTTGAATCGTAGGGAATGCCATCGACCTCGGCATTGAATCTGGCATCGACGCTTTCGGTCTCTCCCATCAAACTGCTGGATCGGCCCCAACCGCGCAAAAGCGTGGCGCGGCGCGCCAAGCCCTCGTCGTTCATGCTGATCATGCCGCCGAAACCGGCGGCGGTCACCACATGCGATGCATAGAAGCTGGTGACGGAAATGTCGGCCAGGGTGCCGGTGGGGCGACCCGAAATGGTGGCGCCCAGCGTGTCGCAAGAATCTTCGATCACGTAAAGGCCGCGGCTGTCGGCGATGCGGCGCAACTCCACCCAGTCGGGCAGATTGCCGATCAGGTTGGGAATCATCAGCGCCTTGGTCTTGGGGCCGATCAGCGCTTCGATGCGCTTCGTGTCCACGACATAGCTGTCGGGTTCCACATCGCAAAAGACCGGCATAAGACCCAGTTGGATCAGAGGCGCTACCGTCGTGGCGAAGGTCAGGGCGGGGGTGATGACCTCGGCCCCCTTGGGCAGGTCGAGGGCGGCAAAGGCCAGCAGGTTGGCCGACGAGCCGGAATTGACCATCAAACCATGGCGCTTTCCGAACAAGGCCGCGATCTTGCCTTCAAACTCGGCCACCTTGGGTCCGGTCATCAGAGCCAGCGACTGATTGCGCAGCACATCGATGACGGCGGCGATCTCTTCTTCGCCATAAATGGCTTGCCCATAGAAAACACGCATCAGACGATCTCCACTTTGCGCACGGGCATGATCCACTTGCCGCCCTGCGCCCGCCAGGACTGTTCCTTGGCGTCGATTTCCTTGAAATGGTTCCAGGCGAACAGCACGGCTGCATCGGGCGGCTGGGCTCGGAATTGATCAGGCGCCACGACGGGAATGTGGCTGCCCGGCGCGAAGGTGTTTTGCTTGGCGGGCGTGCTGTCTTGTATCCAATCCAGGTGCTCGGGCGTGATGCCGCACCAGTTGATGACGGTGGCGCTTTTGGCGGTGGCGCCATAGCCCACGACGCGTTTGCCCTGGCGTTTGTACCCGTCGATCAGGTTCATCAGACGATCACGCGATTCCTCGCAGCGCTGCTTGAAGCGCAGGTAGGTTTCCGCCTTGTCCAGTCCCAACCGCTGTTCCTTGCCCTGGGCCGCAGTCAGTTCAGGCGAAGGGGAACGCACGCCTTTGCGCCCAAGATGGTAGCGCATGCAGCCACCATGATGGTCATTGTGCTCGACATGGAACACTTCCAGCCCATGGCGTCCGAAGGCGTTGTTCAGCGCCGTGATCGACCAGATATACATGTGTTCGGCGTAAACTTGGTCATAGGCGCAGTCTTCGACCATGTCGCCCAGATAGGGGTCTTCTTGGATCATAACGCCGGTGGGCTTGAGCAAGATGGCAACGCCTGCCGCCACGGCATTGATGTCTTCGATATGGTGCATGGTGTTGGTGGCGATGAATAGATCGGCGTTGCCGTGTTCCGCCACGATCTGCTTGGCCGTTTCGACGCCGAAGAAGGCGCATAGGGTTTGAACTCCCTTGGCTCTGGCAGCCTCGGCGACATTGGCGGATGGCTCGATTCCCAGGTGCCGGATGCCCGCATCGGCGAAGTTCCGCAGCGTGATGCCGTCGTTTGAGCCGATCTCGGTCACGAAACAGTCGGGACCGGTCAGGTAGCGCTTCTTCAAATCCTCGGCCATCTCGGCGAAGTGGCGGCTCATCACCGCCGAAGTGCTGGCGAAATAGGCATAATGATCATGGAACATCTGCTCGGGCCTGGGAATTTCCACGATCTGAAAGCATTTGCAGGAAGGGCAAAGGGCCGGTTTCAGTTCGTAGAAATACTCGCCCGCGAACTCGGCTTTCGAGCGCAGGAAGGCGTTGGCGATCGGCATGCGACCGAACGACATGAAGGGGACGACAGGGGTTTGGCAGATGCGGCAAGAATAGATCATGGCAAGCGGCAAGCTAGCTTCTTGAGAAGGGGAAATCAACCGCCCCGGCAGCCCCAGAGGTCGAAGAATCGCCCTTTTTCCTTGGCTTCGTAGCTTTCCAGAAATGCTTGACGGTAGGAAAACAGGAAATCCTGGCCCAAAAAGACGCTGGACATAGTGAACGGCTGCTCTTGGGCGGGGATCAGCCATAAGTCGGTCTGACATTTGGCTAGTCGTTCTCGTCTGGCCGCCGATGGGGGAAGGCCGACAAAGGCGGCTTCCATGTCCGACCAGCCATCGAAGGTGTTGGGATGGCCCGCAAAGGCCAGCATGGGCTTCAAGAAAGTGGCGCGGTAGGTTTCCGCCACGTCGCGCCCGAAGCCCATTTCTACCGATTGGCCGGGATGGCGGGTCAGGATACCCTCTATCTCGGCCTTGGCTTCGCTCATCCAAGCTCTTTCATTCATGTATTTATGCATGCGCCGCTGAGCGGGCCAGCCCAAGAACAGAGGGATCAGGATCAGAAGCAACAGCGCGCCGGTCAGGCGTTTTGGGCTGGCGGGCAGAGCGGCCCGGCCAAGGCGCAGGCATAAATCGGCCCAGATGGGCAGGAAGGGGACCAGTTGATACCAAGCGCTTCCCGCCACCGATGCGGGATAAAGTCCAATCAGAACGCATAATCCATAGCCAAGGGCATAAAGCCGTTCATTCTGCTCCAACCCCTTCCAGGCCCAAGGCAACAGCAAAAGCGGGGTCAGAAACGGCAGCATGCGTTTCAGGGCGTAAAGCAGCAGATCTGGTTCGATGCCGCGCACGCCGACCACCTTGGACAGGCCGCCCAGATACAGATCAAGCGGAAAGGATGGGTGCAGGAATGGCATGTACCAAGCCGCGGCGGCACAAAATGCCGCCAGCGGCCAAGCCAGAAGCCAGCGCCTGGCGGCAAAGCCAAGTGCTAGCGGCGCCAGGAACAAAAATCCATGGGCCTTTACATTCATGGCCAATCCGACCGCCGCGCCTAACGCCAAAGGGGCGGCCCACCAGACCTTGCCGGAGCGCCCGAACTGGGCGCTGGCGGTCAGGCCCAGGCTGGCGATCATCAAAGTGATCGGATCGGCCCTGGTCCAGAAGCTATAGGGGGTTGCCATGAGCATTCCCGCCCCCAACAGCGCCAATCCCGGCGCCAGCCAGAGTTGGCCAAACCTGTTCCAAACATGGTGGGCGAAGGCGGCCAGGGTTACGATGGCCGCCAGAATGCCCCCCAATTTACTGGCGGCAATCGAGCCGCCGAAAAGGGTAAGCCAGAAGCCGTTCCACAGATAGGGCAGGGGGCCGTAAACGGTCAGCAGAAAATCAGGCGCGTCTGGGGGCATATAGGCAGGCAAGCCCTGGGCGACGCGCCAGGAGCGCGAGGCCATGTTGGGTTCGCCGTGATCGAAATATGAAGCAAAATCAATATAATGAATGAAAAGCCAAGCCAGCAGACCCAAAATGGCCAAGCTGACGGCGCTAAACAGATGGCGCTTTGCTAAATCTGCGCCAATGGCTGGGAATCGTTGAGTATCTGGCATGGGGGCGAGATTGTCCGAGCTTTGCTCTTGCGTCCATTGAAAATTAACGCTCATGCGCGTATATTCTAGGTGTGGCTGCTGAATGCGGCGTGGCCGTCGGATAGGCGGCAAGTGAACAGGATGTTCAAAATGATGCTCGTTCTTGCGACGTTGCTTTCCTCCTTGATGCTCTGTTGGTCGGCTTGCGGGCAATCGCGAGCGGTGCCGGTGCCTGCGCGCAATCGCGCCAGGAGGTGGTAATGGCTATCGACTATGCCGGCGGGCTTTCCATTCTGTCGTCTTCGTCTTCGACATTCTCCAGCAAGTCGATGCAGGACGTGATCTACGAAAAGATCACCGAGCAGTACAAGGCCAAGATTGAAAAAGCCAGCGAGGCTCGCAGCGAAGTTTACGACTCGCGCGCCAAATATTACGAAGCGCAGAACGAGAAACTTTCCATGGTCCGTGGCGGCGTCAGCAATGCCGTCGAGTCCATCGGCGGCGCCGTTGAGGGCGCCAAGAAAATCAAGGACTTGATCTTCGACCTCAAGGTTTTATTGGAGAGCGCTGACCGCGATCCGACCTATTACGCCCAGGAATTCGACAAGAAGCTGGCCGCCATCAATTCCGAAGTGCAAGAAAGGGCGGGCGTCTACAACCTTCTGGGCGCCAAAAGCCGCACCAATTACGAAGCCAGGGACTACGACCTGAAGGTGGACGAAAGCGGCACGGCGGTGACGCTGCAAGGTTACAACATGTCCGTGGATTACATGATTACCGACAGCGACGGTAAATTTTGGGTTCCGGATATGCAAAACAGCATCAAGCGTTACGACAATTACGACGCTGCCGACTTGAACATCGATACAACTTTCTCGACGGCCCAGACGGCGGCGGCCGGATCGGGTTCGGCGACCAGCAAGGTGATCACGCGAACCGACACCGATTACGCCAACAGCGCCATTTCCTTCAATGTCGATGGCGTCGATTATACGGGCACCATCTCGAAGGGCGGCCTCAATGTCGGCCAAAGCTGGATATATGGCGGCTTCGATTCGCCAGAAGGCATCGCCCAGGCGGCTTCGGAAGTCGAGGATGCGCTCGAGAATGCGGAAATGATGGTGGCGCAGCTTTCCGCCATGCAAGTGACGACCGAGGGCCAATACAACATTCTGGAAAACACGACCATTCAGAATAAGTCCGAGATGACCAAGGCGTTGATCGCCCAGATGCAGGAAGAGTACAGCTTTGCGGCGAAGCTTAAGCGTGAATATGAGGGCGCCGTCACCAGCATCGCCTCGATCGCGCAAACCCAGGGCCAATATACCGAGGTTTTCGGCTCCATCCTGGGCGACAATAAGCTGATGAACTTCATGTTCAATCAGACCGTTTAGTAAGCGATCACTTAGCGCGTCTCCCAACGATTTGAATTTTTGTCTCTGCCCCGATGTGGCGGGACGATTTTGTATGCGAAACGGATTGGGTGCATCCGTCCGATTGGCGCTGGGACGACAAATTTTCATGATATATATTGTGCCGAACTTGCCCGGTCGAAATCGGGCGGATAGATTTTCTGCCGTCATGGGGCGCTTGCTTCGTGACGGCATCCATTTGATTGGAGATGTGCCGCATGACCTTTCGAAAGAACGCCCTGACCGTGATGACGCGGTCGGTGATTGTGGTGATCGCGGCGGTTTCACTTGTCAGCTATCTGATTTCGCATCGGATGACGGCCTCGTTCGAAGAGGGCCAGTTCACCCTGATGGAACAGACCCTGCATTCAAAACTCTTAGGCGCCGAGAGCAAGGCCATCGCCGCGGCGGAAATGATGGCGGCCATGCCTGCGGTCAAGAAGGCTTTTGCCGCACGCAACCGGGCGGAACTTTTGTCGGCTACGAAAAACGCCTTCCGCATTCAGCATGAAAAGTACGGCATCAGCCAGGCTCAGTTCCAACTGTCGCCGGCAACGTCGTTTCTGCGGGTGCATAATCCCGACAAATTCGGAGAAGACCAATCCGCCTATCGGCCAATGATCGTAGAAGTCAACGCCAACCAAACCATTCGCAAGGGGATCGAGATAACCACCTCGGGAATTGGCGTGTTCGGCGCCTTGCCGATGACGGATGAATCCGGCAAGAATATTGGCAGCTTCGAAATGGCCATGGAAATTGGGCCGCTGCTTGATGAACTCAAGGGGGCCTATGGCTTTGATCTTGGCTTCTTCGTCGATGAAAAAATTCTGCATGCAACCGCCACGTCGCTGAAAGGCGATATTTTCAATGATGAAAACCGCGTCGGCGCCTTCATAAAGTTCCATTCCACACATCCTGCATTGCTTCAAGCGCTGGTGGGCGACGCCGACGTCAATGTGACCGAGAGCGCCCACTATTTGCGCGAAGCCAATGGCGTTCCATACGGCGTTTTGCTGCAGCCGGTTTACAATTACGCCAAAAAGCGGATCGGCGTGATGGCCATCGCCAGCGATTTCAGCCAGACCCGCTCTGCCGACGGTCAGGCGGTGGTGTGGCAGGTGTTGCTGGGGTTGGTTTCATCGGTTCTGCTGATCGGTTTTATCCTTGTCGTCGTGCGGGGCATGATCATGCGCCCACTTGAAGTGCTGAACGAACATGTGGCTTCATTGGCCGATGGCGAGCGTGGGCGCGATCTTCCCGGCGTTGAATCCTGGTGCGAGGAAATGCGCGAACTAGCACAAAATTGCGAAAGGCTTGCCGACAGATCTGCGCATGACAAGAAGAAGGGGAACGCGGAATGATCCCTGCAGCGACAAGACGTGCCGCAAAGATTGTTTTCGCCCTGGCTGGGCTGGCGTTCTTTCTTGCGGCACCTTTGGCCAATGCGGCTTCCCCGGCGCAAGACGACGCAGCCTCGCGGGTTGTATCGATTCCACATGGAAACGGCCTGCCGGTTGTCGTTCGCCCGGCCCTGTTCTTCAATCACCTCGAATCGTTCGATGACAACGCCGGGACGTTTGAGGCAACGGTCGATCTTCGCCTGACATGGATTGATTCCCGGTTGCGCTATCCTGCCAAAGAGGCCCTGCGCGGCTATAAGGAATATCGCGTTTCGGCGGCGGAAAAAGAAATTGCCAAGATTTGGACGCCAACCATTCGCCATGTCAATCGTGTGGGCGATCCAGCCTTCTCTGAACGTCGTCTGCGCATATTTCCCAATGGCATGGTCGAGGTCATTGACAGAATAACGGCGACCTACAAAACGCCGGTTGAAACCTCGCGATTTCCCTTCGACCGCCAGAATCTGGAAATCGTCATGGTGGTGCAGGAAGATACGGTTGAAACGGTGGATATGAATTTCACCAGCGACGATGTTGGATTCAGCCGCATATCCAAAAACGCCGAACTCGATGGTTGGTCCACCGGTTTGGTTGGCCTTAAGCGCGAACTGGTCAATGGATGGAACGGCGACCGCTATGCAAAGATCGTGGCGTCGCTGACAGTGAGTCGCGTGGCGACAAGCTCGATCGCCACCATTTTCATTCCGCTTTTCGCATCTCTGTTGATCCCGTTTCTGGCAACCTGGATGAATCGCGCGCAAGACGGCGAATTCGATGTCGATGCCTTCGAGCTTGGCAATGTCATCATCGGCGGCCTATTCGCCGTCATTGCGCTTAGCTTCACCTTCAGTTCGTCCTTTCCGGCGCTCAGTTCGGGCGACAATACGGTGACGCGACTGTTGGGCTTGAATTACGTGGCGCTGGCTTTCGGCACGATCATAACTGTCGTGTTTTACCGCTACAAATTGCCTGCGCGCTGGTTCGGAGTCTATGTGCAGGAACAGGCATTTCTGTTCTTGTCATGGGCCTTCCCGATTTTGTTCATTGCCACCGGCTTGGCGTTCGTTTTCGTCTCGGCGGCTTGATTCTCGCCGCCAAGGCCGCTATTCGTCTTCAGCGACAAGTGCGCAGCCTTCCTTGGGGCCGGTGCAGGTTTCCGGCGGGCTTTGTCCAGCCAACAGGTCTGGGCGGATGTCGATCCAACCTTTCAGACGTTCCGGCTCGAACCCGGCGCAGCGCTTGCCGTCGGCTTCCATCAGGGGGCGGCGGATCAACAGCGGGTCGGTCAGCATCAGCCTAAGCGCATCCGATGCCCCCAAATTCTCGGGCACGATTTCACCCGACTTAATGCGGGGCGACGAGCGATTGAACCAGTCCTTGGTTTCAAGACCTTCGAAAAAGGAATTCAGCAAATCAAGAGTCCACGACTCTTCAAGAAGGTTTCTGACGTCCAGTCGATGGCCGGATGCGACCAGCAAACCTTTCTGGCGGGCATTGCCCTTGCATCCGGGCTTTTCCCAGAAGGTGACGTTCATGACGATGATCCTTCCGCGGCAGATACGGTTTCGGCAATTTTCAGCAGATGCGGCACCTGGCGCTCGATCTCGCGCTGGGCCGGTTCTTCCAGCTTTTCGCGCCAAGCGTCTGGAATGTCTTCGATGCCGTAGGTGGCGCCCGCCAGCATGCCCGCCAACGCGCCCGTGGTGTCGGCGTCGCCGCCCTGGTTGACGACTTCGATCAGGCATGTGCGAAATGAATCGGTGCGAAAGAAATAGTGCAAAACCGTTTGCACCGTATCCACCACATAAGCCGAACATTGGCCCTTATATGGATCGAAGCGGAAGGTTCGGTGCGATTCGACCAGCGCGTTGGCGTGATCGCGCGCCGCCTTGATGCCGCCGCCCAGGATCAGCGACTGCGCCATGCGTCCCAAAGTCAGCGTGGCTGCGTCGGACAAAGGGTGGTTATGGGTGATGTGGGCCTGGGAAAGCGCCCAGCTCTCGAAGGTTTTCGGAGCGCCCAGCGTGGCGATGGCCGTGGGCAGAATGCGCATGACGGCGCCATTGCCCGCGTCGCCGTCATTGGGCAGCGCTTCAAGCGTTCCTTCCGTCATATAGCGGCGAATGCCGCGCCTGCAGGTGTTGCCGACATCGACGGGCTTGGTTTTCAGCCAATCGAGAAATTTCTCGCAAGCGATCTTCTGGTCGTATCCATTGGCTTCGACATGCGCCTTTCCAAGCGCAATGCTCATGGCGGTGTCGTCGGTGGTCTGGCCGGGCTTCAATTTCAGCCAGCCGCCGCCGATCATTTTCTTGTGGGTGCCATATTGCGTTTCGATTTCGCCTTTGGTCAGGAATTCGACGGTGGCTCCCAGGGCGTCGCCGACCGCCAGGCCAAGATAGGCCCCCATGGCGCGGCGCTTGATGTGATCGGTCAGAATCATTTTGCCCATTAGAAATAGCTCGCCTTAACGCGAAAATCGCCGCCGATGACCATATATTCATGTTCGCCCTTCAAGGGCGCGGTAGGCAGAAGGGCGTTGAAGAACAGAATTTTAGATGCTGGCACAAGGGCCTCCAGGATGTGATCGCCGAATTCGCCCGCAATGTCGCGCGAAGACGAAAAGGAATTCAGATTGTTGAGCCGCACGACAATGGTGCGTTTGTCGATGCGCTCGACCAGAACCTGCTCCTCGTAACTGTTCACGCCTCTATATAGCGTCAGATGCTTGCGACCGGACAGAAAAAAGCGCGCCAGCGACCATTGGCAGAATTCATACAGCAAGTCCAGTTGCAGATAGATGGAATTGGAATGGAAGCGGCTGGACATCTTTTCTTCAGTATAGGCCACCCAGCCTTTGCTGCCCACGCGTCCCACCGGTTCCTTGTGAAAAGTGGGAAACAGGCCAAATCGGCTTTCCACCCAACCTTTCATGACAGCGCCTTCCGGCGTGTTGGTTTCGAAACCCCAGCCTTTCAACAAGCGCAGATAACTGGAACGGAAGCGCTTCTTTTCCTTGGCCCCGCCGCCTTTTTCCAGCTGCTCAGGTTCCAGGCCGAACATGGACCCCATCCATTCCTGAAAGGCCCAGGCGGCTTCCTCGATGCTTTCCGCCCGGGGCAGCATTTCTTGGAACAGGCCCTTGTTGGTCTCGCGCACGCCCGCGATGTGCAAGGCCACGGGATAGTCGTTATAGGCCACCGAGGCCAAAAGCCCCGTCGGTATGCCGATCAGATTGGTGCTGTGCCCCCTTGCGGCTTCTTCATCCGGCCGAGCCACCTTTGACGCCCCCGTCTTTGAATCAATCCACAGCTTTATGCAATTTCCGGACCGGCTGCGCCAGCCACAAAATCCGCCGTTTCTTTGATGTCTGATGTGGGGGAGGCGACAAAGGAGAGGGGGCTTTGTCGGGGTTGCGACAAGCCCGGCTCATGGGGGGTTTTGAAGGCAATCAATTATAACACACTGTATTATAACGACATTATATGGCAGCAGGGCTGTCCTTAGAACTGGCACGCCTCCTGCAAGGATAGAGGCAAGCGGCGGCTCGACCCCGTTTGGTTCAGATATCAAAAGGAGCAGTTCCATGGCACTTCGTCAGATCGCTTTCTACGGCAAGGGCGGCATCGGCAAGTCGACCACCTCGCAAAACACTCTGGCTGCGCTGGTCGAGATGGGTCAGAAGATTCTGATCGTCGGTTGCGATCCCAAGGCCGATTCGACCCGCCTGATTCTCAACACCAAGCTGCAGGACACCGTGCTGGCTCTGGCCGCCGAGAAGGGGTCCGTCGAGGATCTCGAACTCGAAGACGTGATGAAGATTGGCTACAAGGGCATCAAGTGCACGGAAGCCGGCGGTCCCGAGCCGGGCGTGGGCTGCGCAGGACGCGGCGTGATCACCGCCATCAACTTCTTGGAAGAAAACGGCGCCTATGACGACGTCGACTATGTTTCCTACGACGTGCTGGGCGACGTGGTGTGCGGCGGCTTCGCCATGCCCATCCGCGAAAACAAGGCGCAGGAAATTTACATCGTCATGTCAGGCGAGATGATGGCGCTGTATGCCGCCAACAACATCGCCAAGGGCATTCTGAAATACGCCCATTCGGGCGGCGTTCGCTTGGGTGGCCTGATCTGCAACGAGCGTCAGACCGACCGCGAGCTGGAACTGGCCGAGGCATTGGCCAAGCGCCTGGGTTGCAAGATGATCCATTTCGTGCCGCGCGAAAACATCGTCCAGCACGCCGAGCTGCGCCGCATGACGGTCATTCAGTACGCTCCCGATTGCGCCCAAGCCAACGAATATCGTCAGCTGGCCCAGAAGATCCACGACAACTGCGGCAAGGGCGTCATTCCCACGCCGATCTCGATGGAAGAGCTGGAAGAAATGCTGCTCGAATTCGGCATCATGAAGTCGGACGAACAGGCTTTGGCCGAGCTTGAAGCCAAGACGAAGAAGGGTGCTGCGTAAGCGGCCCCGGCTTTCCTTAAGGCAACGAGTTTCGGAATTCTATTAGGAGACAGGTCATGGATGGCATGAACCCGGACGTAAAGGCCGAGCGCAAGGCCCTGATCGAGGAGGTCCTCTCGGCTTATCCCGAGAAGACCGCCAAGAAGCGCGCACGACACTTGAACGTCTACGATGAGGGCAAGCCCGATTGTGGCGTCAAGTCGAACATCAAGTCAGCCCCCGGCGTCATGACCATCCGTGGCTGCGCCTATGCCGGTTCGAAAGGCGTGGTCTTCGGCCCGCTGAAGGACATGGTGCATATCAGCCATGGCCCGGTCGGTTGCGGTCAATATTCCTGGTCGCAGCGCCGCAACTACTACACCGGCACCACCGGCGTCGACACCTTCGTGACCATGCAGATCACCAGCGATTTCCAGGAACGCGACATCGTCTTCGGCGGCGACAAGAAGCTGGAAAAGGTGATCGACGAAATCCACACGATGTTCCCGCTCAACAAGGGCGTCTCGATCCAGTCGGAATGTCCGGTCGGTCTGATCGGCGACGACATCGAAGCCGTCGCCAAGAAGAAGGGCAAGGAGCACGGCAAGCTGGTCGTGCCCGTGCGTTGCGAAGGTTTTCGCGGCGTTTCTCAGTCGCTCGGCCATCACATCGCCAACGACGCCGTGCGCGACTGGATGCTGGGCAAGGGCAAGTCGAAGGAATTCGAAACCACCCCTTACGACGTGGTCGTGATCGGCGACTACAACATCGGCGGCGACGCCTGGGCCAGCCGCATCCTGCTGGAAGACATGGGGCTTCGCGTCATCGGCCTGTGGTCGGGCGACGCCACCCTGGCCGAGATCGAGCGCGGCAACAAAGGCAAGCTCAATCTCATCCACTGCTACCGCTCGATGAACTATATCTGCCGCCATATGGAAGAGCAGTACAACATCCCCTGGATGGAGTACAACTTCTTCGGCCCCACCCAGATCGCCAAGTCGCTTCGCGCCATCGCCGAGAAGTTCGACGACAAGATCAAGGCTGGCGCCGAGCGCGTGATCGCCAAGTATCAGCCTTTGGCCGATGCGGTGCTTGCCAAATACAAGCCGCGTCTGCAAGGCAAGAAGGCGATGCTGTATGTCGGCGGTCTGCGTCCGCGTCACGTTGCCGACGCTTACGGCGATCTTGGCATCGACATCATCGGCACGGGCTATGAATTCGCGCATAGCGACGATTATCAGCGCACCGCCGAATATATCAAAGACGCCACGCTGGTCTATGACGACGTGACCGACTACGAGTTGGAAAAGTTCATCGACAAGATGCGCCCCGATCTCGTCGGTTCCGGCATCAAGGAAAAGTACTCGACCCAGAAGATGGGCGTGCCTTTCCGCCAGTTGCACTCGTGGGATTACTCAGGCCCCTATCACGGTTACGACGGTTTCGCCGTCTTCGCCCGCGATATGGACATGGCGATCAATAGCCCGGTATGGGCCTTGAACAAGGCCCCCTGGAAAGCCGCCTGATTTAGGAGAACTTCGATGCCTCAGACAGCACTCAAGATCAAAGACCATATCGACCTTTTCAACGACCCGGAATATCTCGAAATCTTCAAGCGCAAGCGCGAACAGTTCGAAGACATGCCGGACGCCGACGTGGTCGCCAAGCAGGCGGACTACATCAACACGATGGAATACCGCGAAAAGAACTTCGCCCGCGAAGCCCTGGTGATCAATCCCGCCAAGGCCTGCCAGCCGGTGGGAGCGGCCTATTGCGCCGCCGGTTTCGAAGGCACCTTGGCCTTCACGCATGGATCGCTGGGCTGCGCGGCTTACTTCCGTTCGCACCTGTCGCGCCACTTCAAGGAACCGTCGGCCATGGTCTGTTCGGCCATGACCGAAGACGCGGCGGTGTTCGGCGGCCTCAACAACATGGTCGAAGGCCTGGCCAACGCTTATGCGCTGTACAAGCCCAAGATGATCGCCGTGCATACGTCGTGCATCGCCGAAGTCATCGGCGACGACTTGAACAGCTTCATCATTCAGTCGCGTGACAAGGGCAGCATCCCGGCCGATTTCCCGGTCGCCTACGCCCACACGCCCAGCTTCGTTGGCAGCCATATCGTTGGCTATGACAATATGATGAAGAGCATCCTTTCCAACTTCTGGGAAGGCAAGGACCGCAAGGCCGGCAACGGCGTCAACATCATCGGCGGTTTCGATGGTTATGGCGTCGCCAATGCCCGTGAGATCAAGGACATCATCGCCGCCATGGGCGCCGACGCGACCCTGCTCTCCGACGTGTCCGACATTTACGACACGCCCGCCGACGGTTCGTACCGCATGTATGACGGCGGTACGCCGCTGGAAGCCGTGACCAAGGCGCTCGACGCCAAGGCCACCATCTCGTTGCAGGAATGGTGCACGGGCAAGACCCTGGATTTCGCCAAGGAGAAGGGCCAGGAAGTGGCTTCCTTCAACTATCCGATGGGCCTGGGTGCGACGGACGATTTCCTGATGAAGCTGTCGGCCCTGACCGGCAAAGCCATTCCGGAATCGATCGCCAAGGACCGTGGCCGCTTGGTCGACGCCATTGAAGACTCGCTGTCTTGGATCCATGGCAAGAGCTTCTCGATCTATGGCGATCCCGATTTCGTCTATGGCATGACCCGCTTCATCTTGGAGTTGGGCGGCGAGCCGGCTCACCTGTTGTCCACCAACGGCGGCAGCGAGTGGGAAGAGAAGATGAAGGCCCTGCTGGCCAGTTCGCCCTTTGGCGCTTCCGGCCAGGTGTGGAAGGGCAAGGATCTGTGGCACATGCGCTCACTTCTGGCCACCGAACCTTCCGATTATCTGATCGGCAGCTCGTACGGCAAGTATCTGGAGAAGGATACCGGCGTGCCCCTGATCCGCATCGGTTTCCCGATCTTCGACCGTCACCATCACCACCGCTTCCCGACCATGTTCTATAAGGGCGGCCTGCGCGTGCTGGTGACTATTCTGGACAAGATTTTCGACACCATCGACGAGAAGACGAAGGTGACGGGAATCAGCTACGACCTGACCCGCTAGCGAACCCGCACTCCAGTCGCTGGCGGCAGGCCGAGGGCCTGGGAGAAATCCCAGGCCCTTATTTTTAGGATGGCGTTGCATTTCATGTTATGGTGACGCCATGACAAAGACATCGCCTTATGAAGGCCGCCCCCAAAACGAGTGGGGCGCAGTTGCCGCCCAACTTCTGGATCAATATCCGTTTAGCGCCTCGGACGTGCTTGCCGCCGCCAAGCAGGTTTTTGCCTTTTATTTTCCAAACGGAAAAGAGGTCAAGCAACTGGCCGATCTTGAATTCGCCCTTGATCACGGCATGAAGCCCTCGAATCTGCCCCACTTGTATAAGGGTATGGAATTGGGGGTGCCTCATTTTCTGGCGCGAAAACTGGCTCAGGCGCTCGGCAAACTTCAGCCCGAGGCATGGCAGGTCGTCGATATGGAGTGGGGATGCAGGCTTGTCTGCAAGCGGGACAATCTGTTCACCCTGAACATTCTGTTCTCAGGAATCGATGATCGCTTGGAATGCCACTGCAGTCACTCCGATCAGTGCGGATTGTCCGGCTATTTCCTCGCGCTCCACTCGTCCTTTTCCGAACCCCTTGACTATGCAATGCGCTGGGGATGGATCGATGCCCAAGATTGGGGCCAGATTGGCGGGCGCTTCGAGGTTCCCGCCCCGGTGGCGCAAGCCAAGAGCGTGTGGTTAAAGACCTTCCACGTCGCCTAGAGCATCCTGCGATAAGTCGATCAGCGCCTCTCTCTCAGGGGCGCATGGGATAAATTCCCTGGAGTACGATGCATGTCGTGCCAATGGTCTTTGGCGTGTCCTTGGCGTCCTTGTCCGATTTGCGCAGATCGGGAAGTTTGAAGTCAGTCTTGCCGTCGCCGCCATAGGTGATGCCCAGCAAAGAGAAAAGTGCCGCATTGTCCCTGATCGGGAGGCTGCGCCCATCCGCAGGCAGGTAACCTTGCGGACAGAAGTTGAAGGCAAAGACGCAGACTTCGCCTATATAGGGGGAGTCGCCGCAGGCCTGGGCGGGCGCGGTCGGCCAGATGATCGTGATGCCCAATACCGCCAAGGCGGCAGCCAGAAGGCGGCGTGCATGTGTGTAAATGGACTTCATCTCAAACTCCCCCACATTTTACATAAACCATGTTCACTTAAGCTAACGACGGCCACCGCCGCCGCCGGGACCACCGCCACCGCCGGGACCACCGCCACCGCCAGGACCACCGCCACCGCCGGGCCTGCCCATGCCTTGACCCTGATTCATCATTTGCCCTTGGCCTTGCTGCATCATGCGCTGGCCCTGTTGGCCGCCCATGCCTTGGCCCTGATTCATCATCTGTCCCTGGCCGGGTCCGCCCATGCCCTGTCCACCTTGCATCATCTGTCCCTGGCCTTGCGGTGGCGGCGGCGGTGGCGGCATTTGTCCCATTTGCCCTTGACCCTGCTGCATCATGCGTTGCTGGCCCTGTTGACCGCCCATGCCTTGGCCCTGATTCATCATCTGTCCCTGGCCGGGTCCGCCCATGCCCTGTCTACCCTGCATCATCTGCCCCTGGCCTTGCTGGGGAGGCGGGGGCATTTGGCCGCCTTGCTGCGGCTGCGGACCGGTTTGTTGGGCCAACACAGGACCCGCCAGCATCATGGCGGCAGCGATGATCGTGGCTCGCTTGAACATTTTGTTTCTCCCCCTCGTCGTCATTCCAGATGAAAAGGGCGGCAGGGTGAATTTCCCGCCGCCCGAATTCCTGGCGATCAGTTGCGCTTGTTTTCGCGCCGCTCGCCCTTCTGCTCACGAAATTCGTTTCGCTTCTCGCGCATTTCCTTGGCGCGCTTTTCGGGTTTTCCATCCCGGCGGTCGCGAACGTCATCGCGGGCGTCGCGTTTGTCGTCGCGCAAGTCGTGACGATCCTTCTTCATGTCCTTCTTGGCGTCGCGCATGTCCTTGCGGTCTTGTTTCAACTCGTCGCGATACTGGGCGGCCTTTTCCTTGTCGCCTTCCTTCAGGGCATCGCGCATGGCCTTTCGGTCTTCGATGGCCTCCTTGTGCGCGTCGCGCAAGTCTTGGCGATCTTCCTTGATCTGCTGACGATCTTGCTTGATTTGCGCCTTGTCGTTCTGAAGCTGCGGATTGGGCGCCTGGGCCAGGGCCAGCGAGGGGCTGGCGAACAAGACAGCGGCGAGAATGGCGGTACTGCGGTTCATGGAAGGAAACTCCCAAAGAAATGACGATGGTGGTCATTAGGCCCAAGGATCGTGGCCGAAATGCGGAACCGATTATGGCGAACCGGCCATTAAGAATGTGTGATCTCCATCACAGGGCTGGCCTATCCGCACCGCATCCAAGGTCCAAGATCGACATGAATATGGTCCTTGTGATCGTAATCCGAGGCGGGCGTCAGCACCAGATGGAAGTGATTGCAGGCTTGTTCCGACAGATTGCGCAGGAAAACGCCCCGGGCGCCGCTGGTTTTCCAATCGTCGCGCACTTTGATGATGGCGCCGTCGCTTAACTCAAAGGCCCAGAAATCGATGGCCTGACCCAGCCCGTGCTGGCTGATCTGTTTGCCGTTGCGCTGCTTTCTGCAGTCATAGGCCCCGACATGGTGGATCTTGCGAACGCTTTGCCCCAGATGCTGGCGGGCCAGCGGCTGCATGGCGCTTGTCTCGAAACGGGCCAGGGAAAGGGCCAGCGGGCATGACATGGCGGCTGGTCGGTTGAGATCGGCCCCTAATTTCAACAGCTTGACGGCATTGACTACCCGGCAGCCATCGGGGGTGGCGAAATCTGCCATTTCCTCGAATTTGGTTCCCGTCGCCCGCAACTCGGCCAGACAGCGCGCCGGGTCGCCGCCGACGGCTGGCGCGCGGCTGGCTCTTTCCGGCTCGAACATGGCGCATCCGCCGAGCAGAAGCAGGAGGAGAGTGGCTGTCCAGAGCTTCAACATCTAGCCATTGTGAATGAAATGCGCTAAGTCCACAATCTGTTGATATACAGATAGAGGCGTTTTCCGTGATTCTGGCCCAGCTTTCCGATTTTCATCTGTCGAGTACGAACCCCGAGCGCACGGAACGACTGGCGCGGGCGATCAGCCATTTGCTGGCGCAAGATCCCAGGCCCGATGCGGTGGTCGTGACCGGCGACGTGGCCGACCGGGGCGAGCCTGCGATGTATGTCCTGGCGGCGGAAATGCTGGCGCGCTTGCCGATGCCGGTTTTCGCCGTTCCCGGCAATCGCGATTGGACGGAACCGTTTCGCCAGTCGATGGCGCCTTGGTGCGGCCCGGTTGAAAACGGTTTTCTCAATCATGAGGGCGCGATGGGCGATTTGCGCCTGATCGGCCTGGATAGCCGCCGCCCTGGCAGCCAGCAGGGCCAGTTTTCCGCCCAAAGCAAGGCTTGGCTGGAAGCGCGTCTGGCCGAGCAGCCAAATCGTCCCACCGTTCTTTTTCTGCACCACCCGCCTTTCAGAACGAAATTGCGCAATGGCAGCATCGGCCATCAGATCGAGGGGGTCGAGGCCCTGGACGCGCTGCTGCGCCAATATCCCAATGTGGTGCAGATTCTGTGCGGGCATCTGCATCGGATATACGCTGCGCCGGTGGCGGGCGTCATCGCCACCTCGGCCCCGTCGGTGGCCTATCAGGCCATCGTCGAACATTGGCACGAGAAGGAGGACGCCGACATCCGCCCAACCGCCACGCTCCATTATTGGACGGATGGGCAGTTGATCAGCCGGTTAAGCTGGTAAATTCCCCCGCATGGCGTCCAGCGTGGCGTCGGGGGCTTCGGTCATCATCATATGGCCCGAGCCTGGGATGATGACAAAACGCGCGCCCAAAATCATCCCCGCCAGTTCCTTGCCGCCCTTGGCGGGCGTCATCTGATCGGCCTCGCCCAGGATCAGAAGGGTGGGGCAGGCGACTTTCGCCGCCGCATCCGCGGCCCCCCTGTAATCGTTGCAGGCGGTCAGGCCATTGAAGATCACGCCCGGCTTCGAGCGAGCGATCAACTGATGCGTCTGGCCCAGCATCCACATGCCGGGCATTTTATGGGTGCCGAAATGATGCGGGCGGGCAAAACTCCATGAGGTCATGCAGCGGATCACTTCGTCCGTGCCTTCCTTGGCCGACGCCAGCATGTCGGGATGCACGGGCATTTTTTGCGCCGCTCCCAGCAGCGTCAGGCGCGAGACGCGCTCCGGATATCGGGCCGCCGCTTCCAGGCAGATCAAGGCGCCAAGACTGTGTCCGGCCAGCGCCGCCTGCTTCAACCCAGCCGCCTCCATGAAACGCGTCAGCCAATCGGCATAATCGCCGACATTGGCAAAGGCGGTTCCCTCGCTTTTTCCGTGACCGGGCAGGTCGATGGCCAGCACGTTCATGCCGTGATGGGCCAGCCAGCGGGCCTGCAACACCCACACGCTATGATCCATTCCGGCGCCATGCAGCAGCAGGATCGTGGGTTTTGAACCGTCGAAAGGCTTGCCGCCGGTGGCCGCGAATATCTTGTTTCCGTCCAGGGTGACGTCCATGTCAGCCCCCCTTCTGCGAGGCGTGCAGGGCCTGGGCTAGATCATCGATCAGGTCGTCCTGGTCTTCCAACCCGATCGACAGGCGGACCAGTTCCTCGCCGATTCCGGCCAGGGCCAGGGCCTCGGCATCCATCTGTTGATGCGTGGTGCTGGCGGGATGGATGGCCAGCGATTTGGCGTCGCCGATATTGGCCAGATGCGAGAAGATTTTCAGCTTCTCGATGAAGCGCGCAGCCGCAACCCGCCCGCCCTTGATGCCGAAAGTGACGATGGCGGTAATGCCCTTCGGGTACATTTCCTGGGCGCGCTCGTGGTCGGGGTGCTCGGGCAGATCGGGCGAATTGACCCAGGCCACGGCGGGAGAACATTCCAGATGGCGCACCACTTGGCGGGCATTGTGAATATGTCGCGCCATGCGGATGGGCAGGGTTTCCACCCCTTGCAGGATATGAAAGGCGTTGGTGGGGCTGATGCAGGCCCCGAAATCGCGAAGTCCTTCGGCTCTGGCGCGCTGGATGAACGCGGCGGGTCCGAATTCCTGGGCAAAATCCAGGCCGTGATAACCCGCATAAGGTTCCGTCAAGGTCGGGAACTTGCCGTCCGTCGCCTCCCAGTCGAAGTTCCCGCCATCGATCAAGATGCCGCCGATGGCGATCCCATGGCCGCCCAGATATTTGGTGGCCGAATGCATGACGATGTCGGCACCCATGGCGAGGGGGCGGCCCAGGGCCGGGGTGGTGAAGGTGGCGTCAATCATCAAGGGCAGCTTTGCGTTATGCGCAACCTGCGCGATTAATGGTGTGTCCAGCACTTCTAAATTGGGGTTGCCCACGGTTTCCGCGAAAACCAGCCTTGTTTCGGGGCGAATGGCCTGCCTGAAAGCCTCGGGGTCTCGGGGATCGACGAAACTGGCGGTAATTCCGAAGCGGGGCAGGGTGTGGGCCAGCAGGTTATAGCTGCCCCCATAGAGGGCGCGGGACGCCACGATATGGCCGCCCGATCCCATCAGTGTTGCGATGGCCAGATGCAAGGCGGCCTGACCCGAGGCGGTGGCGATAGCGCCAACGCCGCCTTCCAGGGCGCTTAAACGTTCTTCCAGAACCGCTACGGTGGGGTTGGAAATGCGTGAATAGATGTGACCGGCACGTTCCAGATTGAACAAGGAAGCCGCGTGATCGGTGTTTTTAAAGACAAAACTGGTGGTTTGATAGATCGGCACCGCCCGAGAGCCATGCTCGGGGTCAGGCTGCTGGCCCGCATGAAGGGCCAGAGTGTCGAACCGGATATGCTTTGGATCGGCCATGCAAATCCCCCTTTGGCGGCTTGGCGGCCCGACTATAGGTCTTTTGCCGCTTTGGAATCCAGCCGTTCTCAACCGATTGGTTTCCCTTAGGGAATGCTTGCAAATCGGCCCTGCAAAAAATATGGCTGGAAACCTGTCCATTTTTTTGTAAAAAAGACAGCTTGTTCCATAACAAGCCACGTGTGGTGAAGGCGGACGAAGCACCAGCCGCCAGTAAGGATGACTGAGCCTATGTCGAACCCGTTTCTTTCAGGCCTTCCAGAAGCGCAAGGCCTATATGATCCCTCGTTCGAGCGCGATGCCTGCGGCATCGGCTTCGTGGCGCATATCAAGAACAAGAAAAGCCACAAGATCGTCGCCGACGGGTTGGAGATTTTGAAACGCTTGGTTCACCGTGGCGCGGTGGGCGCCGATCCGCATGCGGGCGACGGGGCGGGAATCCTGGTTCAGATGCCCGACGCCTTCCTGCGCGCCGAGGCCGCCAAGCTGGGCATCACCCTGCCCGAACAGGGCCACTATGCCTGCGGCATGGTCAATCTGCCCAAGTCCGCCGCCGAGCGCGATCTGTGTGTGGCCGGTCTGGAGAGGGCGGTTGCCGAAGAGGGGCAGGTTCTGCTGGGCTGGCGCGACGTGCCGGTCAACGAGATGGCCTTGTCGGAAGGCGTGCGGGGAACGGCCCCGCTGGTTCGCCAGATTTTCATCGGGCGCAATGCCGCTCTGGCCAGCCAGGACGCTTTCGAGCGCAAGCTGATGGTGATCCGCAAGAAGTCGTTCAATCAAATCAACGAAAGCGGCGACGCCAAGCTGGCCGATTACTATCTGCCGTCGCTCTCGTCGCGCACCATCGTCTACAAGGGCATGTTCCTGGCCGAACAGGTCGGCGCCTTCTATCCCGACCTGCTGGACGAGCGGTTTGAATCCGCCCTGGCCCTGGTGCATCAGCGTTTCTCGACCAACACCTTCCCCACCTGGAAGCTGGCCCATCCCTTCCGCCTGATCTGCCACAATGGCGAGATCAACACCTTGCGCGGCAATTTGAACTGGATGACCGCAAGGCGCGGCACCATGAAGTCAGACGTGCTGGGCGACGATCTGAACAAGATCTGGCCGATCACGGTCGAAGGCCAGTCCGATTCGGCCAGTTTCGACAACGCGCTGGAACTGCTGCTGATGGGCGGCTATTCGCTGGCCCATGCGGTGATGATCATGATTCCCGAAGCCTGGGCGGGCAATCCGCTGATGGACGAGGAGCGCAAGAGCTTCTACGAATATCACGCCGCCATGATGGAACCCTGGGACGGTCCTGCCGCCGTCGCCTTTTCGGACGGGCGCCAGATCGGCGCTACGCTCGACCGCAATGGCCTGCGCCCGGCCCGTTACATCGTGACCAAGGATGATCGCGTCATCATGTCGTCGGAAGTCGGCGTGCTCGACATTCCGGAGTCCGAGATCATCCAGAAGTGGCGCTTGCAGCCGGGGCGCATGCTGCTGATCGATCTGGAAAAGGGCCGCCTGATCCCCGACGAGGAGATCAAGCGCGAACTGACCCGCGCCCATCCCTACAAAAGCTGGGTCAAGAAGACGCAGATCGTGCTGGAAGATCTTCCGGCGGCCGTGGCCCCCATGGCTCCCGATCCCCAGACGCTGCTCGATCGCCAACAGGCCTTCGGCTATACGCAAGAAGACATCAAGTTCCTGATCACGCCCATGGCCGTCACCGGCCAGGAAGCGGTGGGATCGATGGGCAATGATTCGCCGTTGGCCGTGTTGTCGGACAAGCCCAAGCCCTTGTTCAATTACTTCAAGCAGTGCTTCGCCCAGGTGACCAATCCGCCGATCGATTCGACGCGCGAGGAACTGGTCATGAGCTTGGTGTCCTTCATCGGCCCGCGTCCCAATCTGCTGGGCCTGACCGACGGCGACAGCAGGCAGCGCCTGGAAGTGCGTCAACCCATCCTGACCAATCAGGACCTGGAAAAAATCCGCGCCATCGAAGACGCCACCGACGGCGTATTCAAGGCGCGCACCATCGACATCACCTACAACGCCAGCGAAGGCGCTGGCGGCATGCAGAAGGCGCTTGAGCGCTTCAAGACCGAGGCCGACAAGGCGTTGGGCGAGGGCTGCAACATCCTGATTCTGTCGGATCGCAAGATATCCGCGGCGCGCATCGCCGTGCCGTCGCTGTTGGCGACATCGACCGTGCATCATCATCTGGTCAGGTCGGGCAGTCGTACCCGCGCTGGTCTGGTTGTCGAGACGGGCGAACCCAGAGAAGTGCATCATTTCTGCGTGCTGGCCGGTTACGGCGCCGAGGCGATCAACCCTTATCTGTTGTTCGAAACCATCGCCACCGTGCCGCTGCCCGAGGATTTGAGCGAATATGAAGTGCAAAAGCGCACCATCAAGGCGCTCGACAAGGCGGTGTTGAAGGTGATGGCCAAGATGGGCATCTCGACCTTCCAATCTTATTGCGGCGCCCAGATTTTCGACGCCGTTGGCCTGTCGCAGGAATTCCTCGACGCCTATTTCACCAAGACGTCCAGCCGCGTCGGCGGCGCCGGTCTTGCGGAAATCGCCGATGAAACCGTCAGGCGTCACGCCATCGCCTATGGCGACGACCCCATGTATCGCCTGTCGCTCGATCCGGGCGGCGACTACGCTTGGCGTTTGCGCGGCGACAATCATGCCTGGACGCCCGAGAGCATCGCGGCGCTGCAACATTCAGTGCGTGGCGCTGGCTTCGAGAAATTCCAGGAATTTTGCAAGCTGATCGACGAGCAGAGCGAGAAGCTGCTGACCTTGCGCGGCCTGTTCGACATGAAGTGGGCGCCAACGCCCGTTCCGCTTGACGAAGTGGAACCCGCCAAGGAGATCGTGAAGCGTTTCGCCACCGGCGCCATGTCGTTCGGCTCCATCTCGCGCGAGGCGCACACCACCCTGGCCGCCGCCATGAACCGCATCGGCGGCAAGTCGAATTCGGGCGAGGGCGGCGAAGAGTCCGAGCGCTACAAGCCGCTGCCCAATGGCGATCTGTTGCGTTCCGCCATCAAGCAGGTGGCCTCCGGGCGTTTCGGCGTGACCGCTGAATATCTGGTCAATGGGTCGGATATCCAGATCAAGATGGCCCAGGGCGCCAAGCCCGGCGAGGGCGGACAATTGCCCGGCCACAAGGTGGACGCCACCATCGCCCGCGTGCGCCATTCCACGCCCGGCGTGGGGCTGATCAGCCCGCCGCCGCATCACGACATCTATTCGATCGAGGATTTGGCCCAGCTGATCTACGATCTGAAGAACGTGAACCCCAAGGCGCGTATTTCGGTCAAGCTGGTCAGCGAGATCGGCGTCGGCACCATCGCCGCTGGCGTCGCCAAGGCCAGGGCCGACCACATCACGATTTCGGGTTATGACGGCGGCACCGGCGCAAGCCCGCTGACCGCCATCAAACATGCCGGTTCGCCCTGGGAAATCGGCTTGGCCGAGACGCATCAGACCTTGGTGCTGAACAAGCTGCGCGGTCGCGTCGCCGTGCAGGTGGATGGCGGATTGCGCACCGGGCGCGACGTGGTGATCGGCGCCTTGTTGGGTGCCGACGAATTCGGCTTCGCCACCGCCCCCCTGATCGCCGTCGGCTGCATCATGATGCGCAAATGCCATCTGAACACCTGCCCGGTCGGCGTGGCGACGCAAGATCCTGAATTGCGCAAGCGCTTCACCGGCCAGCCCGAGCATGTGATCAATTACTTCTTCTACATCGCCGAGGAAGTGCGCCGCATCATGGCGCGCCTTGGCGTGCGCAAGATGGAGGAGTTGACTGGGCGTTCCGATCTTTTGGACATGCGCAAGGCCATTTCGCATTGGAAGGCCAGGGGTCTTGATTTCAGCAAACTTCTCTATAAGCCGGAAGCGGGCAAGGGTGTCGCCATCCGCAAGAACGAGGATCAGGACCATCACCTGAACGAGGCGCTCGACAATCTGCTGATCGAGAAAGCCATGCCAGCCCTTGAGAAGGGAGAAGCGGTCGCCATCGACGTCAAGGTCACCAACGTCAATCGCACGGTGGGGGCCATGTTGTCGGGCGAAGTGGCCATGCGCCACGGCCATGCGGGCCTGCCGGAAGACACGATCCTGATCAACGCCAAGGGCACGGCGGGGCAAAGCCTGGGCGCTTTCCTGGCCCACGGCGTCGCGCTGACGCTTGAAGGCCAAGCCAATGATTATGTCGGCAAGGGATTGTCGGGCGGGCGCATCGTCGTCTATCCGTCGCCCGAGTGCAAAATCGTGGCCGAGGAGAACATCATCGTCGGCAATACCGTTCTGTACGGCGCCATCTCGGGCGAATGCTATTTCCGTGGCGTCGCGGGCGAACGTTTCGGCGTTCGCAATTCGGGCGCCCTGGCGGTTGTCGAAGGCGTTGGCGATCACGGTTGCGAATACATGACCGGCGGTGTCGTCGTCGTTCTGGGCAAGACCGGGCGCAATTTCGCGGCAGGCATGAGCGGCGGCATCGCCTATGTGCTGGACGAGGACGGCGATTTCGATCAACGCTGCAACCTGTCGATGGTCGAGCTTGAGCCGGTGAAGGACGAGTCGGAAGCCCTGGAAAATCTTGATCATCAGGGCAATGACTTGGAAGCGCATGGCCGCGTCGACGTCATGAGCGACATGTCGCGTTTCGATGCCCAGCGCTTGCATCAGGTCATCGAGAGCCACCACCGTTACACCGGCAGCAAGCGGGCGCACGACATCCTTCTCAATTGGGTCCATTATCTGCCCAAGTTCAAGAAGGTGATGCCGGTCGATTACCGGCGCGCGCTTACGGAAATGCAGGCGATGCAGTCTGGAAAGTCCGCCCCGGCGGCTCGTCCGGCGAAAGGACACTAAGATGGGCAAGCCCACTGGATTTATGGAATTCTCGCGCCAGGAGCGGACCTATGCGCCCGCTTCCGACCGCATCTCGCACTATAACGAGTTCGTGATCGGCCTTGATGACGCGGCGTTGTCGCGCCAGGGGGCGCGCTGCATGGATTGCGGCATTCCCTTTTGCCATTCCGGCTGTCCGGTGGCGAACGTCATCCCCGATTGGAACGATCTGATCTATAAGGGCCGCTGGAAAGAAGCGTTGGAGGCGTTGCACGCCACCAACAATTTCCCGGAATTCACCGGCCGCATCTGTCCGGCGCCTTGCGAACAGGCTTGCACGCTCAATATCGACGACGTGCCGGTGACCATCAAGACCATCGAATGCGCCATCATCGACCGTGCCTGGGAAGAAGGCTGGATCACGCCGCAAATCCCCGCCAAGCGCTCGGGAAAATCGGTTGCCGTCATCGGTTCCGGCCCGGCGGGTTTGGCCGCCGCCCAGCAACTGGCCCGCGCCGGTCATGAAGTGACGGTCTTCGAGAAGAACGCCAAGGCGGGCGGTCTACTGCGCTATGGCATTCCCGATTTCAAACTGTCCAAGTCGCTGATCGACCGGCGCGTCGCCCAGATGCGCGCCGAGGGCGTCGAGTTCCGCACCAAGGCGCATGTCGGACAGAATGTGGACGCCAAGGAATTGTTGGCCAAGTTCGACGCCGTGCTGCTGGCGGGCGGCGCCGAGCAACCGCGCGATCTGGCCGTGCCCGGACGCGAGCTTTCGGGCATTCATTTCGCCATGGATTTTCTGGGCCAGCAGAACAGGCGCGTCGGCGGCGAACAGTTCGATTGCGACGATATCTTCGCCACCGGAAAGCGCGTGGTGGTGATTGGCGGCGGCGACACGGGGTCGGATTGCATCGGCACCTCGGTGCGCCAAAGGGCATTGTCGGTCACGCAGATCGAGATCATGCCCAAGCCCCCCGAAAAGGAAAACAAGGCGCTCAATTGGCCGAATTGGCCCAACAAGATGCGCACCTCCTCGTCACACGAGGAAGGGTGCGAGCGCATGTGGAGCGTCGCCACCCAATCCTTCTTTGGCAAGAACGGCAAGCTGGCCGGTCTGAATGCCGTACAGGTGGATCAGAAAATGCAGCCGATTGCGGGAACCGAGTTCGTGATCGAGGCCGATCTGGCCTTCCTGGCCATGGGCTTCGTCTCACCGGTCAAGCAGGGGCTGCTTGACGCCTTGGGCGTGGGGTTGGATCAGCGCGGCAACGTGGCCGCTGATTACGAGGGCTTTGCCACCTCGGTGCCCAAAGTGTTCGCGGCGGGCGACATTCGTCGTGGGCAAAGCCTGGTCGTCTGGGCGATCCGCGAGGGCCGCAGGGCCGCCGCCGCCATCGACGCCTTCCTGGTCGGTTCCAGCGTTCTGCCCAGGTAAGCGATTCAGTCCTCGAAGATGCCCTCTGCCGCCTTGGGGTGGCAGGCTTGGCAATTGGCCAGCGTCTTGGCGCGGGCCAGCATGGGCGATCCTGGCTTGAACTTCTTGTGCTTGCGCTGGAAGCCATACGTCTCGGTCAGGCGCAGGGGCGCTTCGTCTCCGTTGACGCCCTTGATGAAGGGGCTGGGCCGTTCGGTTTTGGCGTCGCCAGCCCTGGCCAGCAGGGCTTCCTCAACCGCTTTCCTGCGGTCTTCGGTCAATCTGGCGTCGTCGCCGAAATGGTTGTCCAGGTTCGCCATGATCTTGCGCCACGAGGCCTTGGGCAGCCATCCCGCTGAAAAGGGTAAATGGCAGGAGGAACATTCCTTGACCAGCAGCGGGTCTTGGCCGGTTTGGGCGAAACTTGCCCCGCTGGCTGTGGATATGGCAAGAATCAGAAGGGCGGGGATTGGCCAGTTCATGAATGAATGCTCCAGAAGTTGACTGCGGGCATTCTTGCATTCGAAGCTGAACCCTGGCTGAACGGATCAGCTATTCCCCTTCAATCGGATGCGCAGCGCCCCCCACAGGCCCAGCCCGGAAACGACGGTCATGACCAGGAAGGCATGGCCTCCCAGCGCGTGATAAAGGGGGCCAGCGGCCAGCAGGCCGATTCCTTGCGCCACGCCCGCCACGCCCGACGAGTAAAGCCCCTGGGCGCGTCCGGAAAGCGAGAGCGGAATGTTGCGCGACAGGTAATGCATGCAGCCCAAATGGAAGGCCCCAAAGGTAAGGGCGTGCAGCGCCTGCGCGCCATACAGGGCGGGAAGCCAGGTGGTGAATCCCAGCACCGTCCAGCGCACCAATCCTCCCGCTCCGGCCAGAATCATCAGGCCCGCCGGTCCCAGCCGGTTCAAGACCTTGTTGCCTTGCGAGAATAGCAATATCTCCGCCAGCACGCCCAGCGACCAGAGGATGCCGATCGTAGTCTCGCCGATTCCCGCTTGGCGCCAATGCAGGGTGGAAAAGCCGTAATAGACCATGTGGCTGGTTTGCAGGGCGCTGGCGGTGGCGATGAACAATAGAAAGCGGCGGTCTTGAAACAGCGTCATCATGCCGACGGCGCTTTGCGGCGCATCCTTGCGCTTCTCGATGCGCATTTCCGGCAATCCCAGCGTGATCAGGGCCATCAGCAGCAGAAAAGCCAGCGACACCGGCAGGACGACTTCGGAACTTCGCCCCGACAGGTACCAGCCGCCCAGCAGGGCGGCCAGGATGAAGGCCAGCGATCCCCACAGGCGCACGCGCCCGTAATCGAACTGGTGGGTTTGCGCCATGTGCAAAGACAGATTCTCGGCCAGCGGCATCTGCGCCGTGAACAGGCCGCTGGCGATGGCCGAAAGGAGCAGCAGCGGGAAGAAACCGTGCGTGACCCAGAAGGCGGCGAAAGCGAAAAAGGTGGCGAAGGCCAAGCCGATCATGGCCGTGCGTCTTTTGCCCAGCCGGTCGACCCAACTGCCGATGACGGGATTGACCGCCACTTTCGAGATCGATCCCACCGCCAGCAATACGCCGATCTGCCACTCCGATAGCCCCCGCCCGGATAGGAAAACCGGCCAGAAGGGCAGCATTACGCCGACCGGCGCGAACAGGCCCGCATAATGAGCGGCCAAGCGCAATTTCAGGAAGGGGGGCGGGGCTGACATTGCAACAGTTTGATACGGCATGACTTTCTGGGCAAGTGGGCGCTGCGCTTCAAGACATGATACATTATGCAATTAACAAAATGAGAAAAGTGTGTCGAATTTGATTGCGAATTCGGTATCGCGATGCTAGTTTTCGATAGCAACCGGCCCTAAGGCCGGAACAACGCCTAGGATGGAGGAAGCCCCATGAAGTCCAGTCTTGCCGCAGGTCTTGCCGCCACGAGGCGTTTCGACGTCGATAAGGACAGGACCATCAGCTTCATGGGCGAAGAGGGGCGGGTTTACGCCACCCCTTCGATGGTGCGCGACATCGAACAGACCTGCCGCGATTTCCTGCTGGAGCATTTGGACGTTGGCGAGGATTCGGTGGGCACCAGGGTCGAGTTTGACCATATGGCGGCCACGCCTTTGGGCATGGCGGTCGAATTCACGGTCACCATCGCCGAGGTTCAGGGCAAGGCCGTCACCTTCGAAGTGACGGGCAAGGACGCCATGGACCAGATTTGTCGCGGCAAACATTGGCGCTTCGTGGTTGATGTGGCGAAAACGGCCGAGCGCATCAAAGCCAAGATCGCCAAGTCCAAAGGTTAATCTGCATTCCCTTTAAAGGGATCGCCTTATGACAAAGTACGTTCTCGTTGCCGATCTCAGGCGTTGCGTGGGTTGTCAGACCTGCACGGCGGCCTGCAAGAATTCGAACGCCACGGCGCCCGGCATTCAATGGCGCAAGGTGCTTGATGTCGAGACGGGCACGTATCCCGATGTCCGGCGCTCCTTCTTGCCGGTGGGCTGCATGCATTGCGACGATCCGCCCTGCATGACCGTGTGCCCTTCGACCGCCACCAAGAAGCGCGACGACGGCATCGTCATCATTGATTATGACCTGTGCATCGGCTGCGCCTATTGCGCCGTCGCCTGCCCCTATCAGGCGCGCTTCAAGGTGAAGGATCGTTTAAGCGCTTACGGCGAGGCGGCTGGCGAAATGTCGCACGAGGCGGCGCGATTCGATCAGGCGCTGATCGGCGTCGCCCAGAAGTGCACCTTCTGCGCCGACCGCATCGACGAGGGGCTGGCTTTGGGGCTGGTTCCCGGCAAAGACTGGCAGGCGACTCCGGCTTGCGTCAATTCCTGCATTTCGAGCGCGCTTCAATTCGGCGATCTGGACGACAAGGACAGCGCGGTCAGCCGGTTGCTGGCGGAAAACCAGTCGTCTCGCATGCATGAGGAATTGGGAACGGGTCCCAACATCTATTACATCTGGGATGATGCGCCATGACATCCGACCTGCGCGAGATCAAAGGCGTTTCCCCCTGGCTGCAAACCAACTGGGATGCCCGTGCCGCCGGCAATTTCATCGGCGGCGGCACCGGCACGGGTTTGCTGGCGGTGGCGGCGTTCCTGGGGCTGACGCCCATTGGCCTGTTTTCCATTCTGGGCTTGGCCTTCGTCGGCCTGGGATTGCTGTGCGTGTGGCTGGAGATCGGCAGGCCCTGGCGCGCCATCAATGTTTTCTTTCATCCCCAGACCTCTTGGATGACCCGCGAGGGATTGGTCGCCATGCCCTTGTTCGGTCTGGGCGGCCTGGCCTTTCTGTTCGATTCCACGCTGGCCCTGATGGCGGCGGCGCTGGTGGGGCTGTTCTATCTGTATTGTCAGGCGCGCATCATATCGGCCAGCAAAGGCATTCCCGCTTGGCGTCATCCGGCCTTGATCCCTGCCTTGTTGGCCATGGGACTGGCCGAAGGAGCCGGGGTGGCGATGTTGTTCGCCCCAGGCCAGGGCGCGTTTCTGGCCTTGGTTCTGATCGGCTTGCGCTACGCCCTGTGGCAGCTCTATCTGAACCGTCTTGAGGCGGATGGCGCTCCGGCTGGAACGATCAAAGCCTTCGCCGTCAGCCGCAAACTGTTTCTGATCGCGGGCCATATGCTGCCGCTTCTGCTGATCGGCGCGGCGGAATTTTCTGAAAGCCCGCTATTGGCGATGGGCGGCGGATTGCTGGTCGTCGCCTCGGGCTGGTGGATGAAACTTATCCTGATCACGAAAGCGGCCTATAATCAGGGCTTCGCCGTTCCCCGCGTTCCCGTGCGCGGCCAAGGCAAGCCGGGGGCGCCAGTCAAGCCGGGTTGGGTATGACCGAGATTCGCATTCATGGACGCGGCGGCCAAGGCGCCGTGATGGCGTCGGGACTGCTGGCCCAAGCCATGGCGGGCGAGGGGCGCTACGTGGTCGCCATTCCCTCGTTCGGTTTCGAGCGCCGGGGCGCTCCCGTGGCCTGTTTCATGCGCGTCGATTCCAAACCCATCCGCGCCATGACCAACATCTACAAGCCCGATGTCATCTTGTGCATCGATCCCACGGTGTCTCGCGTGATCAACATCTTCCAAGGCATGAGCGCTGGCGGCATTTTGGTGCAAGCGGGCAAGGGCGATATCGAGCGTCTGGGCGTTCCCGACGTCGTATCCAGGATCGGGCTATGTGACGCGGTGGGCATTGCGCTTTCCATCTTCAAGCGCCCCATCACCAATACCGTGATGCTGGGAGCTTTCGCCCGCGCCACTGGGCTGGTGGGGCTGGACTCGCTGAAAGCGGCGATCGAGGAGGGTGAGTTTCGCGATGCGGGCCTCAAGCAGAATTTGGAAGCCGTGGAGCGCGGCTATGCCGAGACCGAGATTCACGAATTGAGGGCGGCGGCATGACGGACCCCAGGGCCAACATTCCCGACAATCTGTGTCCGGTCGCCACCGAACTGTCCACCATGCTGCCCGGCGATTGGCGGGCCATGCGCCCGGTGGTGGACCGTGACAAATGCGTAAAATGCGCCGTCTGCTGGCTGTTCTGCCCGGTGCAGTGCATCAAGGAAATGCCCGCTTGGTTCGACGTGAATTACGCCACCTGCAAGGGCTGCGGCATTTGCGCCAACGAATGTCCGCACCGCGCCATCGTCATGGTCGAGGAGCCGCAGGAATGACGGTCCAATCGAAAGCCAGGGGCAAGATCATCGTCGTCGATGGCAACGAGGCCGCCGCCAAGGGCGTCGCCCTGGCCAGGCCCGATGTGGTGGCCGTCTATCCCATCACGCCGCAATCCTCGCTGGTCGAGGCGCTGTCGTCCATGATCGCCACCGGCGAGTTGGATGCCGAACTGATGAATGTGGAAGGCGAGCATTCCGTACTGTCGGCGCTGCAAGGCGCTGCGCTGGCCGGGGCCAGAACCTATACCGCCACCTCGGGTCCGGGGTTGGCCTTCATGTTCGAACCCTATATCCGCCAGCCCGGTCTGCGCCTGCCCATGGTGGCCTCGCTGGTCACCCGCGACACTTTGACGCCGCAATGCGTCTGGGGCGGCCATCAAGACGCCATGCTGGTGCGCGAATGCGGCTGGATTCACATGTATTGCGAAACGGTGCAGGAAATCCTGGATACCGTCATCATGGGCTACAAGGTGGCAGAGCATCCCGAAATCATGCTGCCGGTCAACGTCAATCACGACGGCAATTACCTGTCCTTTGGCGTCACCAGTTGCGAATTGCCCGATCAGGCGATGGTCGATGATTTCCTGGGTCCGAAAAGCATCAACTGGCATGCGGCCCTTGATCCGGAACGCCCGATGTCGGTCGATCCCTTGACCGGCAATGCGGGCGGGGCGGGGCCTTCGATGTTCGTGCGTTACAGAAAAGGCCAGACCGATGCGATGGCGCGGTCGCTGCAGGTGATCTGCGACGTGCATGCCGATTGGGCCAAGCGCACCGGACGCGCCCATGCGCCCTTGGTCGAGGAATACCGTTTGGACGATGCCGAGATCGCTCTGGTCACCCTGGGCAGCATGACGGGTGCGGCCAAGGATTGTTGCGACGCTCTGCGCGATGCCGGGCGCAAGGTGGGCGTGATCAAGGTGAAAACCTATCGCCCCTTCCCCGTGCAGGCGATGGCGAAGGCCTTGTCCAAGGTGAAGGCGGTGGGGGTGGTCGACCGCTCGGTCAGCTATGGCTGGAATTCAGGCCCCATGCATCACGACGTGTTGGCCGCCATGGCCAAGTCGGGTTTCGTCATGCCCTGCATCCCGTTCATCGGCGGGCTTGCGGGCGCCGACATGACGCAATCGCACTTCGAGCAGGCTTTCGACATCGTGGCCAAGGGCGACATGCCGTCAGGCCCCATCTGGATGAACGAGAAGGATTAGGCGATGCAAGACTGCACCTATCTGATCGTGGGGTCCAGCCATGCGGGTTTGACGGCGCTTGACGCCATTCGCATGATTGATCCCGAAGCCAGCCTGATGATGGCCACCCGCGAAGACCATCTGCCCTATTCGCCGACCGTGCTTCCCTATGTGGTTTCCGGTCGTTCGGTTCCCCAGAAAGTGGCGCTGCGCGACGATGCCTACTTCGCGGAGAAGAAGGTTTCTTTCCTGAGGAACGCCAGTCTGAAGTCGCTCGATTGCGCCAATAACACGGCGCATTTCGAAGGTGGGCGGATGGCGCGCTATGAGAAACTGCTGCTGGCCACCGGCGCCCAGCCCAGCATCCCGCCCATTCCCGGCCTGAAGGATGTTTCCTATCACGTGCTTCGCACGATGGACGACGCGCTTAATCTGAAAAGCGCCATGGGATCGGCCAAGTCGGCCTTGGTGCTGGGGGCTGGGCTGATCGGCACGCATGCCGCCGAGAACATGGCCGAAGCGGGCGTCAAGGTAACCATCGTCGAGGCCAAGGGCCAAGTGTTGCCAGGCTATTTCGACAAGGCCGCCTCGGCGATCATCGAGGCGGCCTTCAGAAATCACGGCATCGCGCTTGAATTCGGCCGTTCGGTCAAGGAAATCAAGCCGGGTGCCGCGGTGCTGGATGATGGCGCGGAGCTTCCCTTCGACCTGCTGTTGATCGCCACCGGCGTCAGGCCGCAGCTTTCCTTTCTAGATGGAACAGGCATCAAAACGGCCAACGGAATTCTGGTCGACGAGATGCAAAGAACCAGCGCCGCCAATGTGTGGGCGGCAGGCGATTGCGCCGAAGCCAGCCTGTTCCAGGCACCGGGAACCGGCGTGGCGGGCATTCTGCCCATTGCGGTCGAACAGGGCCGGATAGCCGGACAGGCGATGGTGGGCGACCATGGGGTCAAACCCTTTCCCGGTTCGGTCTCGCTCAACACCTACAGCTTTTTTGGTCAGCAGGCGATTTCGGTGGGGGTCGGCGACGCTTCGGGCGTTGATGCCCATCTGCGCATCGACGAGGCGGCGGGAACCTATCTGAAAATCGTGCTGAAGGACGGCATGCTGATGGGCGTGGCATCGGTCAATCATCCGATCGATCCGGGCATCTTGTGGCAACTGATCTTGCGCCGCACCGATCTGTCCGAGGTCAAGGATCGCTTCCTGGCCGATCCCAAGGCAGTGGGGCGCATGCTCATGTCCAGGCTGTGGAGATAGGCCATGAGCGCATATAACAGCCTGACCTACAATGCCAGCCTGTGCGTCGGATGCGGCGAATGCATGATGGCCTGCGCCAAGGCCAAGACCGGGAGCGCTGACGATCTGTCCCAGTCGCGCATCAAGATCGTGGTCGCCGAGGAAGGCAAGTACGAGGCGGCTTTGTGCCGCCAGTGCGGCGACGCCAAATGCGTGATGAACTGCCCGTCGGGCGCTCTGACCAAGAACCAGGGCAACGGCCTAATCGATTGGAACGCCGACACTTGCGTCAATTGTTTGCTTTGTACCGTAGGCTGCGCCTATGGCGGCATTACGTTCGAAGCAAGCGTGGGCCATGTCGCCAAATGCGACACATGCGGCGGCGATCCGGCCTGCGTCAAAGTATGCAAGAGCGGAGCGCTGGGTTATGTCACGACGGCGGCAATCTATAACGATTATGGCAAGGAAGAGGATCTGTTCGCTCCTGGCTTGGCCGCCTGCCAGGGCTGCAATTCGGAACTGATGATCCGCCATGTGCTGCGCAAGGTGGGCAAGAATGTGGTAGTGGCCGCCCCCCCCGGCTGTATTCCCGGCATGGGAACTGTGGGCTATAACGGCAAAGCCGGGGCCAAGGTGCCCATCTTCCATCCTTTGCTGACCAATACCGCCAGCATGCTGGCCGGGTTGAAGCGCACCTATGAGCGCCAAGGGCGCGAGGTGACCGCGCTGGCCCTGGCGGGCGATGGCGGGGCGTCGGATGTGGGGTTCCAGTCTTTGTCGGGAGCGGCCGAGCGCGGCGAGCGTATTTTGTTCATCTGCTTTGACAATGAAGGCTATATGAACACCGGCATGCAGGCTTCCAGCGCCACCAGTTTCGGTTCCTGGACCAGCACCACGCCGGTGGGCGACAAATTGCAGGGCAAGCGAACCGACGCCAAGAACATGCCCATGGTCATGATGATGCACAACGCGGCCTATGTCGCCACCGCCTCCAGCGTTTACATGGAAGACTTCTATGAAAAGCTGGACCGGGCGCTTGAAGCCTCGAAGAAAGGCTTCGCCTATCTGCATCTGTACGCGCCTTGCCCTTCGGGCTGGCGTTTCCCGGCGGGCCTGACCATCGACATTTGCCGATTGATGGTGGAAAGCAATTTCGTGACCCTGTGGGATTATGAACCGGATCGCGGGTTGGTGTTCACCCACCCGACCGACAAGCCCAAGCCCTTGGAAAGCTATCTCAAGGCGATTGGGAAATACCGCCATCTGGCCCAAGAGCAGGTGGACAGAATAAAAAAACTGTTGGAGGATCGGCTGTCCATGCTCAAGCGCTTTCAAAAAGCGTGAGCCGGGGTGGCCCAGGAAAAGGGGACGTTATCCATGAGCAGCTCGCAGATGTACCAGCCCGACATCGAAACCATGCCGCGCGACAAGCTGGCCGAGGTTCAGTTGGCGCGCTTGAAGAAAATCGTCAGGCACGCCTATGACAATGTGCCGCATTACAAGTCGGCCTTCGACAAGGTGGGCGTCAAACCCGACGACCTGAAGGAACTGGCCGACATCGCCCGCTTCCCCTTCACGGTGAAAACCGATCTGCGCGACAATTACCCCTTCAAACTGTTCGCCGTGCCCCGCGAAAAGGTGGTGCGCATCCATGCTTCGTCGGGCACCACCGGCAAGCCGACCGTGGTCGGCTATACGCCTGCCGACATCAGCAACTGGGCCGACCTGATGGCCCGCTCGATGATGGGGGCGGGGGCAAAGCCCGGCGACGTGATCCACAACGCCTATGGTTATGGCCTGTTCACCGGCGGTTTGGGCGCTCATTACGGGGCCGAGCGCCTGGGCGCTTCGGTGGTTCCCATGTCGGGCGGCAATACCGAAAAGCAGATCGTGCTGCTTCAAGATTTCGGCGCGCGCGTGCTGTGCGCCACGCCTTCCTATGCGCTCAACATCGCCGAGGTGGCCGAAAAGGAAGGCATCGATCTTAGGAAATCCCCTCTCAAGGTCGGCATCTTCGGGGCCGAACCCTGGAGCGAGCAGATGCGCGCCGAACTGGACGAGCGTCTAGGCATCAAGGCGGTTGATATCTACGGCCTGTCCGAGATCATGGGGCCGGGCGTGGCCGCCGAATGCGAGCATCGTTGCGGCCTGCATGGCTGGGAAGACCAGTTCTTGTTCGAAATCGTCGATCCCGACACGTTGCAGCCCGTGCCGATGGGCCAGCCCGGCGAATTGGTCATCACCACGCTGACCAAGGAAGCGCTGCCGATGATCCGCTATCGCACCAGGGACATCACCAAGCTAAACGACGAGAAATGCGCCTGCGGACGCACGCATGTGCGCATCCTGCGCGTGACGGGGCGCAACGACGACATGCTGATCATCCGTGGCGTCAACGTCTATCCCAGCCAGATCGAATCGGTGATGGTGGGCAGGCCCGGCGTATCGCCGCACTATCAATTGGTCGTGCAGCGCGAAGGCAATATGGATACGCTGACCGTCGAGATCGAAGCGGAACCCGGCATGGCGACCAGCCAGGACGCCTACGACGCCATCGGCCATGACGTGCAGCACCATATCAAATCGATGATCGGCGTTTCGTGTCGGGTCGTCGTGCTGTCGCCCGGCGAGATTCCCCGCTCGATGGGCAAGGCGGTGCGCGTGCGCGACCTGCGCAAGAAACCGGCGTGAGGCAAGGGCAAGACCGCAAGCGGGGACTTGATCTAGGCTTTCTTGAAGGCCTGATCGGTTTTCGCCTGCGTCTGGCCCAGATCGCCCTGTTCGATGATTTCGAACGCGCTCTGCGCCCGTTCGACATCACGCCGACGCGTTTCGGCGCCCTGGCCCTGATCGACGCCAATCCGGGCCTAAGCCAGATGCAGTTGGCCAAGGCCATCCGCCTTGATCGTTCCACCCTGGTCGCTTTGCTCGATCACCTTGAGGGCAGGGGGCTGGTGTTGCGCCGCCCATCGGCCACTGACAAGCGCACCAATGAACTGGTTCTGACGGGCGAAGGACGCAAGCTGCTGGGTCAATTGAAGCGGCGCGTGCTCGATCATGAAAAACGGATGTTCGGCAAGCTGTCGGCTGACGAGCGTGCTCAATTGTCGCGCCTGCTGGAATCGGTTTCGGCCATGAAGACAAAGCAAGTCATTGAAATATAATAAGTATAAATGTTTGACGTCAAACTAGTTGCGGCGTATCCTTCTTGGCAAGAACAAGGAGGCGTTCATGAAATCCATCCTTTCCCTATGGGTGAATGGCAGGCTGCGCGAAGATGCGGTCGATTCAGCCACCCTGTTGATCGATTATCTGCGCGACCAAGTTGGCCTGACCGGCACCAAGCAGGGCTGCGATGGCGGCGAATGCGGGGCTTGCACGGTTCTGGTCGATGATCGTCCGCGTCTGGCCTGCGTCACGCTGGCCCATCAGGTGGCGGGCAGGCGCGTTGAAACGGTCGAGGGGCTGGTGGAAAATGGCCGCATGAGCCGCTTGCAGCAGGCCTTTCACGAAAAGCTGGGCACGCAATGCGGTTTCTGCACGCCCGGCATGATCATGGCCGCCGAGGCCTTGTTGCGCAAAAATCCCGATCCGTCGGTTGATGAGATCAAGCTGGCGCTGTCGGGCAATCTGTGCCGCTGCACGGGTTATGTCAAAATCGTCGAAGCGGTGCAGGAGGCGGCTCAATGAACGCCCTCGTTCCCCAGAATGGCAAGATCGGCGCCAGAACCCCGCTGATCGACGGCGTCGAAAAAGTGACCGGCAAGGCGAAGTATACCGCCGATCTGGCGCATGTCGGCGCGCTGGCCGGGCGCATCTTGCGCTCCACCCGCGCCCATGCGCGCATTTTGTCGATCGATGTGTCGAAGGCTTTGGCCCTGCCCGGCGTGGTGACGGTGGCGACCGGCGCCGACACGCCGGTTCCCTTCGGCGTTCTGCCGATTGCCGAGAACGAATATCCATTGGCGCGCGAGCGCGTGCGCTATCGAGGCGATCCGGTAGCCGCCGTGGCCGCCATCGACGAAAAAACGGCGGCGGCGGCGCTCAAGCTCATCCATGTCGAATATGAAGACCTGCCTGCCTATTACGATCCCAAGAAGGCGATGGCGGCGGGCGCAGTGGCGCTGCACGACGACAAGCCCAACAACGTGCTGCGCGAAGTGCACAACGAATTCGGTAATGTCGAGGATGGTTTCGCCAAGGCCGATCTGATCCGCTCGAAAACCTACAAATTCGCCGAGGTCAATCACGTCCATATCGAACCCAACGCCAGCTTGGCCGAATATGATCCTGATCGCGGATATCTGACGCTGCACACCACGACCCAGGTGCCCTATTACGTCCATCTGAAAGTGGCGCAGTGCCTGCAGATGGACACGTCGCGCATCCGCGTGGTCAAGCCCTTCCTGGGCGGCGGCTTCGGCGCGCGCACGGAAACGCTGAGCTTCGAGATCATCGCAGCACTTCTGGCCGTGAAGGCCGAAGGCAAGGTGCGCGTCTTGCAGACCCGCGAGGAAGCCTTCATTTCGCATCGCGGCCGTCCGGCGGCCGAGATCACCATGAAATTGGGCATGACCAAGGATGGCAAGATCACCGCTTGCCATGAAGAGGTCATCCAGCCGGGTGGCGCCTATGCGGGCTACGGCATCATCACCATTCTGTATACCGGCGCTTTGCTGCATGGCATTTACGACCTTCCTGCCATCAAGCACGATGCTTGGCGTGTCTATACCAACACGCCGCCCTGCGGCGCCATGCGCGGCCACGGCACGGTCGACGCCAGGGCCGCCTTCGAGGATCTGATGACCTTGATGGGCGAGGAACTGGGGCTTGATCCTTTTCAGGTGCGCCAGGCCAACCTGATTCCATCGATCCCCTACACCACCATGCTGGCCCAGAAGGTCATGAGCTACGGCTTGCCGGAATGTCTCGAGAAGGTCAAGAAGGCCTCGGGCTGGGACGAGCGCAGGGGCAAGATGCCCAAGGGCAGGGGGCTGGGAATGGGCTGCGCCCATTTCGTGTCCGGCACTTCGACGCCCAAACATTGGACCGGCGAGCCGCATGCCACGGTCAATCTGAAAGTCGATTTCGATGGCGGACTGACCATCTTTACCGGCGCCGCCGACATCGGCCAGGGGTCCAGCACCATGGCCGCCCAGGTGGTGGCCGAAGTGTTGGGCGTCGATATCAAGCGCATCAGCGTGATCGCAGCCGACAGCGCGCTGACGCCCAAAGACAATGGCAGCTATTCGTCGCGCGTGACCTTCATGGTCGGCAATGCCGCCCTGGATGCCGCCACGCAGCTAAGGCAGAAATTGGCCGAAGCGGCGGCGCGCAAGCTGGAAGCGCGACCGGAAGACATCGAGAACCATGACGAGCATTTCATGGTGGCGGGCGGCCAGGACAAGGGATTGTCCTTCGGCGACGTGGTCAAGGAAGCGATGGTCAATAGCGGCACCATCACGGTCAAGGGCACCTTCGCCTGTCCCAAGGAATTCATGGGCGACAAGGCGATCAGGGGCAGCGCCATCGGCGCCACCATGGGATTTTGCTATTCCGCCCAGGTGGTCGAGGCCGAGGTCGACGAGATCACCGGAAGGGTCAAGCCCATCAAGGTTTGGGTGGCGGTGGACGTGGGCAAGGCGCTCAACCCGCTGGCCGTCGAAGGCCAGATTCAAGGCGGCGTCTGGATGGGCATGGGCCAAGCCTTGTCCGAGGAAACCCGCTTCGAAGATGGCCGCATGCTGCATGCCAATCTGATCGATTACCGCGTGCCGACCATGCAAGACAGCCCCGACATCGAAGTGATCATCGTGGAGTCCATCGACCCCAACGGGCCTTTCGGGGCCAAGGAAGCCTCTGAGGGCATGTTGGCGGGCTTTTTGCCAGCCGTCATGAATGCCGTGTACGAGGCTTCGGGGGTGCGCGCCGATCAGTTTCCCTTAACGCCGGATCGCATGGCCGACTATCTTGATGCGAAGGAGGCCCAGCAATGAACCTGCTTCCCGATTTCAATCTGCTGCGCCCCACCAGCATCGACGAGGCCGTCGCGGCCCTTTCGCAAGAAGGCGTGTTGTCCATCGCGGGCGGTACCGATCTGTTGCCCAATTTGCGCCGCGGTTTGGGTGAGCCAAAATTGCTGGTCGATCTGTCGCAGCTAGGCGGCCTGTCCGCTATCGAACCGATGGCGGATGGCGGGCTTCGCATCGGCGCGCTGACGACGTTGGAGGCCTTGGCCGACTCTTTGCTGACGCCGGTTGCCATAAAACAGGCGGCGCTTGGCGTGGCCGGTCCCACCCATCGCGCGCAAGGAACGCTGGGCGGCAATCTGTGCCAGGACACGCGCTGCGTTTTCTATAATCAAAGCGATTGGTGGCGCGAAGGCAATGATTTCTGCCTGAAATATCGCGGCGGCAAATGCCACGTCGTGACCAAAAGCGATCGTTGTTACGCCACCTATCATGGCGATGTCGCTCCTGCCCTGATGGTGCTGAACGCCAGCGCCGAGATCGTTGGGCCGGATGGGCAGCGCACGCTTTTGTTGGCCGATCTGTTCAAGGAGAACGGGGCCGAGCATCTAACGCTTGCGCGCGGCGAAATCCTGACGAGCGTCGTCGTTCCTGATCAGGCTGGCTGGCAGGCGGCCTATGAAAAGGCCCGCGTGCGCGAGGCGATTGAATTTCCCCTGGCTGGCGTTGCCGTGGCCTTGAAGAAGGACGGCGGGAAAATCGCCGGTCTTCGCGTTGCCATCACGGGGTCCAATTCGGCCCCCTTGCTGGTGCCTACCGGCGATCTAACCGGCATGGAATGGAACCAAGAAGCGTCAGAGATTCTTGCCAAGGCCGTTCGCAAAGTGTCGAACGTGCTGAAATCCACCCTGACCGGGCCGAAATACCGCCGCCGGATGCTGTTGAAATTGACGCAGCATCTTGTGGATAAGTTGTGGCTGGAGAGCGCTTCGGCGGGATGATAATCTCGCCCCGTGATTGATCTTCGCCTTCGCCATCCCGCCAAGCCAGTTCTGAACCCGGAACGCATCGCCGTGATGATTCCGACCCGGGGGCGTCCGGCCATGCTGGGCGAAACGATCTCATCTTTCCTGATCGCAACCAGGCGGCCCGATCTTGTCTCTTTCTGGATCGCCGTCGATGACGACGACCAAACCACGCAAGACTATATCGGTCGGGTGGATGCCAATTCCCTGCCGTTTTCGTTGAACTGGGTGGTGCTGCCCCGCCAGCCGACGCTGGCCATGACCTGGAATTTGCTGTGGCAGTCGGTGTCCGACGGCCCTGGTTTCTATCTGGGCTTCATCGACGATTACCTGATGCTAACCCAAGGCTGGGATGAGGCCGTGCGCGACGTGCTTGGCCAAACGCCCAACGGATTGGGGCTTGGCCAGATTCCCGACTCGTTTCAGAAGAATCCCGACACGCTGACCATTATTTCGGGGACAGCCGCATGGTTCAACAAGTTGGGCTATTTCGTGCCGCCCTATTTTCCCTTCTGGTTCGCCGATACTTGGCTTGATCAGGTGGCGACCGCCGCCGGTCTGAAATTCAGGTTGCCCCTCAATGTGACGCCGCAGGGCGACCAGCCGCCGGGCACACACCGCATGCGCGAGCTTGGCTTTTGGTACAAGGTCTTCTGCGCCATGACCGAGGAGCGCTTGGCGTCGGCCAAGCAATTGGCGCTGGCGGCCTATGCGGGCGACATTCCCTGGTATGCCGAACGCGAGTCGCTGGTTCGCCAAGCCAATGAAACCCTGTTGAAGCGCGTTCATGAGCAGCCCGAAGCGATTATGGAGATGGAAGCCTTCTTCGCCGGAAAATCTCCCTGGTCCAAATATGACGAAGACCGCTATCATGCCGTCAAGTCAGCCGTGATCGATTATCTGGGGTCAGCGTTCAAGCCATGACGGGTTTCATTCATCTGCGCGTGCATAGCGCCTATTCCTTGGCCGAAGGGGCGATCAAGGTCAAGGAACTGGTCAAGCTGACCGAAAAGCACAAGATGCCCGCGGTGGCGCTGACCGACACCAGCAATCTGTTCGGAGGCCTTGATTTCTCATCGGCCTGCACGGATGCCGGAATCCAGCCCATCGTCGGCTGCCAATTGGCGATCAGAAGGGACGAGGTCGAAGGCAGTGGGGCCTTTCGCGAAGGCCGCAAGCCGGAGCCTGACAGCGTGGTCGTCTTGTGCCAGAACCCGGACGGATACGCCAATCTGCTGAAATTGGTCAGCAAGGCCTTTTTGGAAACCGAGGCGGGCGAGACGCCGCAAATAACGATTGCCGATCTGGAAAGTCGGGCAGGGGGATTGTTGCTGCTGACCGGCGGCGTTGCGGGTCCCATCGGACGCTTGTTGCTGGAAGGGGCGAAAGACAAAGCGCGCGACTTGTTGATCCGGTTCAAAGCTGCTTTTCCCAATCGACTGTATATGGAAATCCAGCGCCATGGCCTGGACGATGAACGCAAGACCGAGCCGGGATTCTTGGATTTTGCCTATGAGCTGGATATCCCGCTGCTTGCCACCAACGAATGTTTCTTCGGTCCCGAAAGCATGTACGAGGCGCATGACGCGCTATTATGCATTGCTGGCGGCGCCTATGTGTCGCAGCCCGAACGCAGGCGCGTGACGCCCGAACACCGATTCAAGTCGGGCGATGAAATGCGCATGCTGTTCGCCGATCTGCTCGAAGCGGTGGACAACACGTTAACGGTCGCCAAACGCTGCGCCTACTGGCCCGCCAAAATCAAGCCGATCTTGCCCGTCTATACCAAACTGGAAGGACGCAGCGAGGAAGAGGCTTTGCGCCAAATGGCCCGTGACGGGCTTGAGAGACGATTGCCCGTGCATGTCTTCAACGAGGATATGGACGATGACCAAAAGGCGCATGCCGCCAAGCCATATCGCGAGCGCCTTGATTACGAGTTGGACGTCATCGTAAAAATGGGGTTCCCCGGCTATTTCCTGATCGTCGCCGACTTCATCCAATGGGCCAAGGAACACGATATTCCGGTGGGGCCGGGGCGCGGTTCGGGCGCCGGTTCGGTGGTGGCCTGGGCGCTGACCATCACCGACCTTGATCCACTTCGCTTCAACCTATTGTTCGAACGCTTCTTGAATCCGGAACGCGTGTCGATGCCCGACTTCGATATCGATTTCTGCCAGGATCGCCGCGACGAGGTGATCCGTTACGTGCAGAAGGAATACGGCCATGATCGGGTGGCGCAGATCATCACTTTCGGAAAATTGCAAGCCAGGGCGGCATTGCGCGATGTGGGCCGCGTTCTGGAAATGCCCTACGGCCAAGTGGACCGCATCTGCAAGCTGGTGCCGCAAAATCCCGCCAAGCCGGTTACCATCGCCGAAGCAATCGATAGCGAACCGCTTTTGGGGCAGATGCGCGAAGCCGATCCGGTGGTGGGCAAACTGCTGGATGTGGGCCAAAAGCTGGAAGGGCTTTACCGCCATGCTTCCACCCATGCCGCTGGCGTGGTGATCGGCGACCGTCCGCTGGACGAACTGGTGCCGCTGTACCGCGATCCCAGATCAGACATGCCGGTTACGCAATTCAACATGAAATGGGTGGAATCGGCGGGCCTGGTCAAGTTCGACTTTCTGGGACTGAAGACGCTGACCGTGTTGCAAACGGCGGTCAGGCTGGCCAGGCCAAAGGGGGTCGAGATCGACCTGTCGGCCCTGCCGCTCGATGACCGGCCCACCTACGAGATGCTGGGGCGCGGCGACACGGTCGGCGTGTTCCAGTTGGAAAGTGCGGGCATGCGCGATGTGCTGAAGGGCCTTAAGCCCGACACGTTGGAAGACATCATCGCCGTGGTGGCGCTGTATCGTCCCGGCCCGATGGGCAATATCCCCAGCTACATCAAGCGCAAACATGGGCAGGAAACGCCCGACTATCTGCATCCCACGCTGGAACCCATCTTGAAAGAGACCTTCGGCATCATGGTCTATCAGGAACAGGTGATGCAGATCGCCCAGGTCCTGTCGGGTTATTCGCTGGGCGGCGCCGATCTGTTGCGCCGCGCCATGGGCAAAAAGAATCAGCAGGAGATGGACGACCAGCGCAAGAACTTCGTGGAAGGCGCGTTGGCTCGAAAGGTGGCGGAATCGCAGGCCTCGCACATCTTCGACATGGTGGCGAAATTCGCCGAATACGGCTTCAACAAAAGCCATGCCGCCGCCTATGCCGTGGTGGCCTATCAAACCGCCTGGATGAAGGCCAATCATCCGGTGGAATTCATCGCGGCTTCCATGACCTACGACATGGGATCCACCGACAAGCTGTCGGTCTTCCGCCAGGAATTGGATCGCCTGAAGGTGAAGCTGCTGCCGCCCGACGTCAATAAATCCATGCCGACATTCGCCGTCGAGAATGGCCAAGTGCGCTACGCGCTGGCCGCCATCAAGAATGTCGGTCTGGCGGCCATGCAGTTGCTGGTCGATGAGCGCTTGAAAAACGGCCCTTTCAAGGACGTGGCCGATCTCTTCCGCAGGCTGGATACGAAAACCTTGAACCGTCGTCAGGTTGAAAATCTGATTCGCGCCGGCGCCTTCGACAGTCTCGACAACAACCGCGCCCGTTTGATGGATGGGCTGGACATCTTGATGCGAGAAGCCAGCGCCGCCCAGGAAGAGCGCGAAAGCGGCCAATCCAGCCTGTTCGGCGCCATCGATCCCAAGGCCAACGCGCCCAGGCTGCCCAACCGGACCGACTGGCCGCCTATGGACCGGCTGAAAGAGGAATTCGCGGCCATCGGCTTTTACCTGTCGGCCCATCCGCTGGATGCCTATGCCAAAAGCCTGGAACGTCTGCATGTCATCAAATGCACGGAACTGCCTGGGCATCTGGCGGCTGGCGGCAAAAGCCGGGTGAAGCTGGCTGGCGTTCTGATCGGCAAACAGGAGCGCACCAGCCAGCGCGGCTCGCGCTTCGCCTTCGCCCAGGTTTCCGACATGACGGGCACGTTTGAAGTGACGCTGTTTTCCGAAGTATTGGCCGCCTCGCGCGATCTTTTGGAAAGCGGCCAGCCCCTGCTGCTGACTGTCGATGCCCGCATGGAAGAAGAGCAGGTCAAGCTGCTGGCCCAGGAAATTTCGGCTCTTGATCAGGCGGCGGCAAAAACATCGGGCGGCATCAAGGTCTATTTCGCCGATGTCTCGCCGGTGGCCGAAGTGAAATCCCTGCTGTCCAAGGAAGCCAGAGGAAAAGGGCGGGTTATTCTGGTGCCGCAAACCGAACAAGGCGAAGTCGAAATGTTGCTCAAGGGAAGTTACGCCCTGTCGCCCAGCTTGTTGTCGGGTTTGCGCGCCGTTCAAGGCGTTCGGGAATTAAGGGAAATCTAATAAACGAAAGACTTGTTTTTCAACCCCGTGAAAAACACAACATGTATTCTACAATTATTACAATAAATCCCATAATCTGAATAAGGTATTACCGAAATTGACATAGCTGAGATCAGTGTTTTCCTCTCCTTTCGTGTTTGACCTTGGTCAATTCTGGCGTTTTTTGCCATGAGGGAGAGAAGCATGGGTTTTCTTGCGCGGATGAAAGTCTCCAGCCGTATCTTTTTGGGATTCGGCACGACGCTGGCCTTGATGATTGTTGTGGCTTTGACCGGGGGCGTCAGCCTGATGTCGGTCAGCGGCGGCTTTCATCATTACGAGCAGGCCAGCTCCGACGCTCTGCGCTTGATGGAGCTTGACCGAGCGGTTGCCGGCTTACGCCGAAATGTCAGCCTGTTCGCGCTGAACGGCGATGAGGAGTCGCTCAAGCGCGTGCACGATCTGGAACAGATGATCAGCGCAGGCTTGAAAGCTGCCCATGACGAGGAAGAAGACCCCGTCCGCAAGAGCAATCTAGCCAAGCCGCTCGAGAAATTCGCCCAGCATCGCGATCATTTCGCCACGATGTCCAAGCTGCGCTTGCAGATCGGCGCCAAGCCGGAAGATGGGGGGCTGGCAGAAGCGCAGTTGGCCGTCGCCAAAATAGTCGATGCTGAATTGACGCCACGGGAAGAGGAAATCGCAAAAATTCTAAGCGATACTGTGGCGTCCGAAAAGCGCACGATGGCCGATGACGCCGAGACGGCGTACAACATGATCGCCTTTGCCGAGAGTCTGGTCGTTATCCTGGGCATTGGCGCCACGGTTCTGGGCGTGCTGTTCGCCCTGGTGATTGCCCGTTCGATCGTTGGCCCGGTGAAGGAGATGACAAACGCCATGGGCCGCTTGGCCGGCGGCGACAAATCAGTCGCCATTCCCGCCACCGAAAATAGCGATGAAATCGGCGAGATGGCCAGGGCGGTGCTGGTTTTCAAGGAGAACATGATCAAGGCAGATAGGCTGGCGGCCGAGCAAGAGGCGGCGCGTCAGGTTCAGATCAACCGCGCCCAGAAGATTCAGGAACTGACCGAGAAATTCGACCTGACCGTTACCGAGACCGTGAATGGCGCTTCCAGTTCGGCGACCGAGCTTGAAGCGACGGCGGAAAGCATGTCGGTGACGGCCGAACAGACCCAGCGCCAAGCCATCGCCGTCGCAGCGGCTTCTGAAGAGGCGTCGTCGAACGTGCAGACGGTCGCGGCGGCGGCCGAGGAGTTGTCAAGCTCGATACAGGAAATCAGCCGTCAGGTTTCTCGATCGACAAGCGTCGCCCAGGGTGCGGCCCAGGAGGCCGAGCGCGCCAACGCCATGGTCCAGGGTTTGGCCGATGCGGCCAACAAGATCGGCGAAGTTGTGCACCTGATCAACGACATCGCATCGCAAACGAATCTTTTGGCCTTGAACGCCACCATCGAAGCGGCCAGGGCGGGCGACGCGGGCAAGGGATTCGCCGTTGTCGCCAACGAAGTCAAAAGCCTAGCCAATCAAACGGCCAAGGCAACCGACGAGATCAGCCAACAGATTTCATCGGTCCAGGGCGCAACTCAGGATGCCGTCAATGCCATTCAAAGCATCACCAAAGTGATCAGCCAGGTGAACGAAATTTCGACCGCCATCGCCTCGGCGGTCGAGGAGCAGGGGGCGGCGACACAGGAAATCGCCCGCAACGCCCAGCAGGCGTCCGGGGCCACCACGGAAGTCTCCAGCCATATTAGCGGCGTGACGGGGGGGGCCACCGAAACCGGCAAGGCGGCCAGCCATGTGCTGGAGGCGGCCAGCGCCCTGACCCGCCAAGCCGAGTTGTTGCGCCAGGAAGTTGACGAATTCCTGGCTGGCGTGAAGGCAGCGTAAGACTAACGATTTGTGGATGGCTGTGGGGCTTGGCTTTGCCTTGCCTCGGTCGTGAGCGCTTGATTATTCTGGCGAAAGATTGCCGTCAGTCTGGAATTATTTACCGCCAAGGACCAAGTCAAACCTAGGATGACTGAGAGAGTTCGGTTTCTGGGCGGTGCTTGTAATTTTGGGAGGCGGTCATGCAAGGCACGATCAAGTCAAAGCTGATTACACTGGGCGTCGTTGCCATTCTTGGCCAATCGGTCTTGGCGGGCAGCATCCTGTGGGTCAATTCCATCTTGAAGGAATCCTTCGCTTTCGCCGAAATGCGCGGCTCGCAATTGGCCGCCGTCGAAGAAATGCGCCGCGAGATTCTGGCCATCATGCTGGGCGCCATGGATTCGATCATCGACAAGGATGAAGGCAAGATCCAGCCCGAACGCATGAAGGACATGACCGACGGTCTTTCGAAATTGTCAGAAGGCGCCAAAAGCCTTCAGGTCTACGCCGACACTGCGGAAGAAAAGCAACTGGCCGCCGGTCTCGAGTCATCCGTTGCCGAATTGAAAACTGGCATTACTGGAAATCTGGTCAAGGCGATTGAAAGCCGCGCCGGTGAAGACGCCTTCGCCGAGATCGACGACATACTGGACAAGACGGGCGATGGAATCGCCGACAATCTGGCCCGCTTCGAGCAATCGTTGCGCGGCGAAATGGACGAAGCCAAGAAGGAACAGGATGGCTGGCTTGGCCGCCTGACCCTGATATCGTCGCTGACCTATGTCGTTACGGCGCTGTTGATGATTGTCGGTTTGGTCATAACGGCTGGCGCGATCATCCGTCCGGTCAACGCGTTGACCAAATCCATGCGCCGTTTGGCGGATGGCGACCGTCAGGCTGAAATTCCTGCCTTAAGCCAAAAGGACGAAGTGGGCGAGATGGCCCGCGCCGTCGATGTGTTCAAGCAAAACGCGCTTGAGATGGATCGTTTGCGCGCCGAACAGGACAGGCAGAAGAAGGCTGCCGAAGAGGAACGCAGGCAAGGCATGCATTCCCTGGCCGACAATTTCGACCATTCGGTCGGCGGCGTCATGCGCCAGGTTCTAAGCTCGGTAACCGATCTTGAAACGACGGCCAAGAACATGTCGACCATCGCCGACGAGACGATGCGCCAAGCCACCGCCGTCGCCGCCGCGTCTCAGGAAGCCTCGACGAATGTGCAAACCGTTGCATCCGCCGCCGAGGAATTGTCGGCATCGATTCAGGAAATCAGCCGCCAAGTGGCGCAATCGACCAAGGTTGCCCACGGCGCCGCCGACGAGGCCGAACGCGCCAACGCCATGGTGCAGGGACTGGCCGAGGCCGCCAACCGGATCGGCGAGGTCGTGCACCTGATCAACGACATCGCGTCGCAGACCAATCTTTTGGCCTTGAACGCCACCATCGAGGCCGCCAGGGCAGGGGACGCAGGCAAGGGATTCGCCGTGGTCGCCAACGAGGTCAAAAGCCTTGCCAACCAAACAGCCAAGGCCACCGATGAAATCAGCCAACAGATTTCCGCCGTTCAAGGGGCAACCCAGAATGCCGTCAACGCCATCGAAAGCATCACCAAGGTGATCGGCGAGGTGAATCAGATTTCCACCGCCATCGCCTCGGCGGTGGAAGAGCAAGGTGCTGCCACCCAGGAAATCGCCCGCAATGTGCAGGAGGCCTCGGGGGCGACGGCTGAAGTGACCAGCCACATCGCTGGCGTCACTCAGGGTGCCGAGAAAACTGGCGGCTCTGCTTCACATGTGCTGATCGCGGCGGAAGGGCTGAGCCGTGAAACCGAGCAATTGCGCCAGCAGGTCGATGGATTCCTGTCGGGCGTGAAAGCCGCGTAGCGTTATTGCTCATCTGCAAGGTTGGATGCGACCTCCCCGAAAGGTTAGGGAGGAGACTGTCCTTCTTTGGGTTGCGCAAGGGGCCGTGAAAAAGCCAGAATGGCTTATTCACTTCACGACAGCGCCAAGGACACGATGTCGAGACCAGCCCATGATCGCGCCGATCAACCAGCCATTCGCCTGAACATCAACGGCCAATCCGTTGATGCGCGCGAAGGCATGACTTTGGTCGAGGCCGCTTGGCAGGCGGGCGTGCCCGGCATTACCAATGTGGGCTGCATGGAGGGCGTTTGCGGCTCGTGCCGCGTCATGATGCGCCGTGATCGTCAGGTCACTGTCGGCTTGGCCTGCCAGACCTTTGTCGAAAAGGGGCTGGACGTCATTTTCCTGCCGGCCGCTTCCGCCTCGCGTCATTTCTACGACATTGCCGATTTCAAGGACAGTTGGGACATTCATGCGCGCTTTCACGGCATTTTTCCCGAAGCGTCGCGTTGCCGCCATTGTCATGGCTGCAATCAATCTTGCCCCAAGGACATCACGGTCGAGGATGGCGTCGCCCTGGCGGCGAGCGGGCGCTATCGCGAGGCGGGAGAAATCTTCTTCGAATGCGTCATGTGCGAATTGTGCGACGTGGCCTGTCCTGAACTGATCGCTCCGGCCCATGTCGGCTTGTTTTGCAGGCGGGTGACGGCGCATTTCCACTTGCGCCCACCCAACCTGATCTCGCGGATCGAGGAATTGCGCAAAAAGCGCGAGGAAGCGGACGGCAACGACAAAGGCGAGGAATGACGCCATGAACAAGGGCATTCCGTTGCAAGAAGCCTTGGCCGCCTACCGCCCCGATTCCGATCCGGGGCAGGTGCCGCCCATGACCGATGCCGATTCGCTGCTGAGCGAATACCATCCCGATCATTTGCGCGGTTCCGTCGTCAAATTGTCGGTGGGTGTCAATTCCGGCGACAGTTGCCAGCGCGATCTGGCTAATCTGCTGCAAACCGAGGCCTTCATCGACGAAGCCGATCTGGCGGGCGTTCCGGTCATCGACGCCGACGTGCTTGTCATCGGTGGCGGCGGGGCGGGTTGCGCCGCCGCCCTCATGGCGGCCGAACAAGGGGCCAAAGTCCTGCTGGCCACCAAGCTGCGCCTGGGCGACAGCAATACGGTGATGGCAGAGGGCGGCATTCAGGCCGCCATCGAACCGGACGATTCCATTCAAAAACATATCCAAGATACGCTGCGCGGCGGCCATCATGCGGGCAATCCAAGTTTGGTCGCCAGCATGGCCGAAGACGGCCCCGACGTGTTGCGCTGGCTGATCAATCTGGGCATGCAGTTCGAACTGACGCCCAGCGGCGATTTGCAAACTAGGCGGGCGGGCGGCATGAGCGCGTCTAGGCTGGTCTATTGCCGTGATTATACTGGGCTTGAGATGATGCGCGTTCTGCGCGAGGCCGTGTTCCAGCATCGCAGCATCGACGTCTGGGAACAAAGCCCAGCCGTTGAGTTGTTGTCCAACGAGTTCGGATTGAAATGCGCGGGTGCCGTCTTGATGTCGCTGGCCGATGGGCAAAAGCGTATCGTCCGCACGCGGTCGGTGATTCTGGCCACTGGCGGGCTGGGACGATTGCACCTGAACGGCTTTCCCACCTCGAACCATTTGGGCGCCACGGGCGACGGTCTGGTCTTGGCCTATCGGATCGGCGCCAAACTGACCGAGCTTGATTCCTTTCAATATCATCCCACCGGGCTTGTCTATCCGTCGCATCTGTCGGGCAAGTTGGTCACCGAGGGCGTGCGCGCGGCGGGCGCTCTTCTCATCAACGGCAAGGGCCAGCGTTTCGTCGATGAATTGCAGCCCAGGGACATCGTCTGCGCCTCCATCCTGCGCGAATGCCAAGAAGGGCGCGGCATTCGCATTGATGACGAGCGCAAGGGGGTTTGGCTGGATACGCCGCGTCTTGAGAATTCGCAGCCGGGTTTGCTTGAGCGTCAGTTCCCCAATCTGATGTCGCGCACCAGGGGGTCGGGCCTTGATCCGCGCACCCAGCCGCTTTTGGTGCATCCCACCCTGCATTACCAGAATGGCGGCATCATCATCAATTCCAAGGGGGCAACCACGGTTCCAGGCCTGTTCGCCATCGGCGAGGCGGCGGGCGGCATTCACGGGCGCAACCGCATCATGGGCAACGCCCTGCTTGAAATCATCTGTTTCGGACGGCGCGCGGGCATCGCAGCCGCCGCAGCCGCCAAGCGCGACCGTGGTCCCAAGAAGGTGACGTTGGAACATATCAATCAGTTGCGCCGGGCCTTGACACTGGCTGGCATGCCGTTGTCGCGCCGGGCGCCCGAGATCCTGCCCAGCTATGCCAGGGGGGGGCTATGGAGCCGATGAATCCAAAGACGACGCTGGTGCTGCTGCACCCCGATCAGCGGGTCGGCGCCAATATGCAGCGCTGGCGGCAATTGGGCGGCGGCAAGGCGATCATCCTGGCCGTGCGTTCTCCCGCCGCCATATTGGAACAGGTCAAGCAGGCCGAGTTGCGCGGCCTGGGCGGCAGCGGCTTTCCCGCCTGGAAGAAGTGGGAGGCGGTGGCGGCAGAAACACCCAAACCCGACAAATATCTGGTCGTCAACGGCAACGAGGACGAACCGGGCACCTTCAAGGACCGGCTGCTGCTGGAAGAAACCCCGCATCAGGTGATCGAGGGCGCCGTCACTACGGCGCTGGCCGTCGGCGCCAATCGCGTGGTGTTCTACGTCAATCCCGATCTGTCGCGCTCGTTGGCCGCCATGCGCATCGCCCTCGAGCAATGGAAATCCTCGGATCTGGTGGAACTGGCCACGACGGCCCTGGGCAGGCCCTTGGAACTGCTGCTGGCTCCCGGCTCGGGCCATTACATCGGCGGCGAAGAGACGGCGGCCATGGAATGGATCGAGGGGCGTTTTCCCTTTCCGCGCGGCAAGCCGCCCTATCCGGCGCAGTCGGGCATCAAGGGCTGCCCCACGCTGATCAACAATGTCGAAACCCTGGCCTATGTGTCGCATATCGCCGTCCATGGCGCCCAGTGGTTCCGAGACCTTGGCAAGGCGCCAGGGCTTGGCACCAAGCTCTATTCGCTCAGCGGCGACGTGCTGCATCCGGGCGTGTACGAACTGCCCAAGGGGACAAGCCTGCGCGAACTGATCTTCGACCATGGCGGCGGATTGCTGTCGGGCAAGCCCTTGAAGGCGGTTTTCACGGGCGGGCCGTCCAGCACGCTTCTGACGCCTGCCGATCTGGATGTGGCGCTCGATTTCGAATCCCTCAAGGCCAGGGGCAGCAATCTGGGCACCGGCGCCATGATCGTGGTGTCCGAAGGGACCGGCATCGTCAAGCGGGTGGCCGAGTACGAACGCTTCTTCGCCCATTCGTCTTGCGGACAATGCACCTCCTGCAAGACCGGCACCGCCACCATCAGCCGCCTTTTGGATCGCATCGATACCGGGCGCGGCACCATGTCGGATCTGAATACGCTGAAGAATCTCTGCGCCATGTTGCCGGGCAGCGGGCGTTGCCATCTGGTGAACGGCGCTGCGATGCTTCTCGACAGCGCTTTTGGCCATTTCAACGACGAATTCGTGCAGGCGGTGGCGAAATCCGGCCGTTCATAATGTAGCCCTCAGTCGCCGGGCGCGCCCTTGGCGCTTGGCTCTCGCTCGCAGGAATGCTCGCGCGCGGGTCTTGCCCGCGTCCAAGCGGATTTTGCCGCTTGGCACGAATCATCGAGATTTCACTTGTATTTGGGGGTGGGCAGGGGTACAACCCCGGCCTCTAAATCCACAAGCAGGTGTTGGGCTTGGCCTATGGTCTTGCCCTTCCGGTGCCGGGAAACCGGTCACAGAACCTGCTGACGACAACCGGAAAAGGAAGTAATCTCATGGCTCTACCTGATTTCTCGATGCGCCAGTTGCTAGAAGCGGGCGTTCACTTCGGCCACAATACCCGCCGCTGGAACCCCAAGATGTCCCCCTATCTGTTCGGGGTTCGCAACGGCATCCATGTCATCGATCTCCAGCAGACCGTTCCCATGCTGCACCGGGCCATGCAGGCCGTGCGCGACGTGGTGGCGGGCGGCGGACGCGTGCTGTTCGTCGGCACCAAGCGTTCTGCCCAGGACCCGGTGGCCCAGGCCGCCAAGAAATGCGGTCAGTATTACGTCAATCACCGCTGGCTGGGCGGCATGATGACCAACTGGAAGACCATTTCGCGCTCGATCAAGCGCCTGAAGGAAATGGAAGAGCAGTTGGCTTCCGGCCATGTGGCCGGCCTGACCAAGAAGGAACAGCTGAACCTGTCGCGCGAGCGCGAGAAGCTGGACCTGTCGCTGGGCGGCATCAAGGACATGGGCGGCATTCCCGACATCATGTTCGTGATCGACACCAACAAGGAAGGCATCGCCATTCAGGAAGCCGTCAAGCTGGGCATTCCCGTGGTGGCCGTGCTGGACAGCAACAGCGATCCCGACGGCATCTCGTTCCCGATTCCCGGCAATGACGACGCCATTCGCGCCGTGACCATGTATTGCGACCTGATTTCGGGTTCGGTGCTGGACGGCATTCAGGCCGAGATGACCAAGGCCGGAATCGATGTCGGCGCTCAGGCCGAACTGCCTGTCGAAGCGGCTCTGGCTGAAGAAGCCCCCGCCGAAGCCCAGGCCGAGTAACGCCTTCAAGAAAAAGGATATTGTAAGATGGCCGAAATTACCGCTGCGCTGGTCAAGGACCTGCGCGAAAAAACCGGCGCTGGCATGATGGACTGCAAGAAGGCGCTGGGCGAGACCGCTGGCGATCTGGAAGCCGCCGTCGATTGGCTGCGCAAGAAGGGCTTGGCGGCTGCCGCCAAGAAGTCTGGCCGCGTGGCTGCCGAAGGCTTGGTGGGCATGGCGACCGATGGCACCAAGGGCGCCTTGGCCGAAGTGAATGCCGAGACCGACTTCGTGGCCCGCAACGACCAGTTCCAGGCCTATGCCAAGAAGGTGGCCGAGATCGCCTTGGGTTGCGGCGGCGACATCGAGAAGCTGAAGGCCGCCAGCTGGCCCGAAGGCGGCACGGTGGCCGACAAGGTGACCAACCTGATCGCCACCATCGGCGAGAACATGAATCTGCGCCGCACGGCCGCCCTGTCGGTCAAGGATGGCGTGGTGGCTGGCTATATGCACTCCGCCGCCGCTCCGGGCCTTGGCAAGATCGGCGTTCTGGTGGCTTTGGAAAGCACGGGCGACAAGGCCAAGCTGGCCGAGGTCGGCAAGCAGATCGCCATGCATGTGGCGGCGGCCAATCCGCAGTTCCTGACCGTCGATTCGGTCGATACGTCGGCGCTTGAGCGCGAGAAGGACGTGTTGCGCGAACAGGCCCGCGCCACCGGCAAGCCCGACAACATCATCGAGAAGATGATGGATGGGCGCGTGCGCAAGTTCTACGAGGACGTGGTGCTGCTGGAACAGTTGTACGTCATCGACGGCGAGAGCAGGGTCAAGCAGATCGTCGAGAAGGCGAGCAAGGAAGCGGGTGCTCCGATCCAGATCACCGGCTTCGTGCGTTTCGCGCTGGGCGAGGGCATCGAGCGCGAAGAGAAAGACTTCGCCGCCGAAGTGGCCGAGCAGTTGGCAAAGAAGTAGAGAATCTCATCCTGAGGAGCCGCAACGCGGCGTCTCGAAGGATGATGCTAGAAATCGATCAGGGCGGACCTTCGGGTCCGCCCTTTTCGTTACGTTAAGCCCCGTGCCGTCGCCAGAATTCGGCGGGTGTCAGGATGGGGTAACGGTCGCTCAAAATCAGTAAATCAGCATCGCCGGTAATCAGATAATCTGCATTCGACGCCAGATGCGTACCCAGCACCGGGATGTCGTTTTCGTCGCGCAGGGCGCTATTTATGATCATCGCCGGTTCAACAAGATCGGCCAGCATTGCCAGGATGTCGATCAGATTGGCAAAGTCCGTCGGTTGCCAGTTCAGGCGGTGGTTTAAACGAGGCAGAACCCTGGCAAGCTCGTCCAGGATATAGAGCGAGAGGACGACATCCAACCCGCCTTGGCGCCAAGTGGCGACGATTTTTCCCGGAACGCTGGATGGATAGGCAAGTCCAGAGACTAAAACATTCGTATCAAGGACGACTTTCAGCGCCAAGCCCTAACCTCTTTTGCGTTTGGCGCGTTCGTCAGCGACAAGGCGATTGATTTCAACCATTCCTTCTTCGATTGGAACCTGGGCAAAACCATCGCTCATTCTGTTCCAAAGCGTTTCGAACCTGTCTTGCATTTTGCGGATGCGTTCGAACAAGCCTGCGTCGATGAGCGCCGCTACGGGCTTGCCGTCCTTGTTGATGACGATACTGTCGTGGCGGTATTGGACTTGGTTCAACATCTCGCCAAGATTCTGGCGGAATTTGACGGCATTGGTTTCCGAAATCATAAAAGCTCCGCCATTATCGTTATGATCATATTGACCAGTATGGTATGGTTTCTATTCGATGACAAGTTTTCTTTAACGCACTAGCCCCATGCCCCATGGGTTGCTAATATCCGCGCCGCTATTCAGCCGTCCACATCGTCAAAACCAGGGAATTCCATGTCCAGCGCCAAGACGTTTCGCCGAATCCTGCTTAAAATCTCGGGCGAAGGCTTGATGGGTGACGGCCAATACGGATTGGACGACGCCACCCTGGCCCGGCTGGCCGACGACATCAAATCGGTGGTGGCGCTGGGCATCCAGGTCGGCGTCGTGGTCGGCGGCGGCAATATTTTCAGGGGCTTAGCGGGTGCGGCGCGCGGCATGGAGCGGGCCAGCGCCGATTACATGGGCATGCTGGCCACCGTCATCAACGCGCTGGCCATCCAGAACGCGCTGGAGCGAATCGGCGTCCAGAACCGCGTCCAGTCGGCGATTCCCATGGCGCAGATCAGCGAACCCTATATCCGCAGGCGCGCCATCCGACATATGGAAAAGGGCCGGGTGGTGATTTTTGGGGCTGGCACGGGCAATCCGTTCTTCACCACCGACACGGCGGCGGCCTTGCGTGCCGCCGAGATGGGCTGCGACGCGCTTTACAAGGCGACTCAGGTCGATGGCGTCTATACCGCCGATCCCAAGAAGGACGCCAACGCCAAGCGCTATGACCATTTGACCTTCACGGAAGTGCTGAACAAGGACCTGAAGGTCATGGATGCGGCGGCGATCGCCGTCGCCCGTGAGAACAACATTCCCATTTTAGTCTTTTCGCTGCACAATCCCGGCGCTTTCACCGAGGCGGCCCAAGGCAAGGGTCGCTTTACGCTGATCGACAACGGGTAAGAATTCGAAGGAGAAGAGCCTTGGCGGCAACGGTTCAGGAATTGAAGTCGGATATCAAGCGGCGCATGGACGCCACTGTCGAAGTGGTGCGCAAGGAATTCGCTGGCCTTCGCACGGGGCGCGCCGTGGCGTCGCTGCTCGACCCGGTGATCGTCGAGGCTTATGGCCAGGAAATGCCGCTCAATCAGGTGGGCACGGTCAATGTGCCCGAGCCGCGCATGCTGTCGGTCCAGGTGTGGGACAAGGGCATGGTCAAGGCGGTCGAGAAGGCCATCCGCGATGCCGGCCTGGGCCTCAATCCGATGGCCGACGGCCAGATGGTGCGCGTGCCCATTCCTGCGCTGAATGAGGAAAGGCGCAAGGAACTGGTCAAGGTGGCCCATAAATATGCCGAACAGGGCAAGGTGGCGGTGCGCAATGTGCGCCGCGACGCCATGGACGCGCTTAAGAAGATGGAAAAGGACAAGGTCATCTCGGAAGACGAACATCACCATCAGGACAAGGAAATCCAGGCCCTGACCGACGAGGCGATCAAGCATGTCGATGATGCCCTGGCCCATAAGGAAAAGGAAATCATGCAGGTATGAGCCTTTCCGGCGCTCTTCCCTCATCGGGCGATATGTCTTTGCCGCCCGCCCATGTCGCCATCATCATGGACGGCAATGGGCGCTGGGCGAAGTCGCGCGGCTTGCCGCGCACGGCCGGGCATCGCAAGGGCGCCGAGGCGGTGCGCGCCACCATCAAGGCCTGCCGCGAACTGGGCGTTCGCTATCTGACGCTGTTCGGCTTTTCCTCCGAGAATTGGAAACGTTCGCCCGACGAGGTCAGCGATCTGATGGGGCTGTTGCGCTTTTACCTGCGCAATGAGGTCAAGGAACTGCATACGGCAGGCGTTCGCCTGCGCATCATCGGCGACCGCTCGCGCCTGTCTGAAGACATCGTGAAATTGATCGAGGAGTCGGAAGCCAAAACGGCATCGAACACCGCGCTCGATGTCGTGATGGCGCTCAGCTATGGCGGTCGTCAGGAGATCGTGAGCGCCGCGCAGCGTCTGGCCAGGGAGGTCAAGGCGGGAACGCTGGAGCCTGATGAGATTTCGGAAGATGTTTTCGCCAGTCGCCTTTTCACAGCGAATATCCCTGATCCCGATTTGCTGATCCGCACTTCAGGCGAAAAGCGGGTCAGCAATTTCCTGCTTTGGCAGGCGGCCTATGCCGAATTTGTTTTCCAGGACGTTTTATGGCCCGATTTCGGGCGGCCGCAGCTGGAAGAGGCGATCTCGGAATTCCATCGGCGTGAGCGCCGTTATGGTCAGGCGGGCTGATCGGGTGGCTGTTTCCCTGAATTCCCTGACATTGCGCATTCTTTCCGCGGTCTTGCTGGCGCCTCCGGTGCTGGCGGCCGTTTGGTACGGTTCGCCCTATTTCGAGGGGATGACGGTGCTGGCCGCCATCGTCATGGCCTGGGAATGGGAGAAGCTGGTCTCCAAGGAAAGTTTTGCAGGCCCTGGCATCGCCTTGGCCTTGGCCAGCGTCGTCGCCCTTATTCTGCTTCCACTGCCGCTGCTGGCTTTGGTGGCGATGGGAGTGGGCGCCTTGGTCGCCAGCCTGCTGGCGCCGGTGGGCTTGCGCGGTTGGATGGCGGCGGGAGCGCCCTATATCGTTCTGCCCTTGGCGGCCTTGTTGATGCTGCGCGCCGCTCCCGAAGGACAATCCATCCTGATCTGGCTGTTCTTGATCGTCTGGGCGACGGACATCGGCGCTTATGCCGCCGGTCTTCTGATCGGCGGGCCGAAGCTGGCTCCGTCGATCAGTCCGAAGAAGACCTGGGCAGGTCTGGCGGGCGGCATGATCGCGGCCGCCGTGATCGCCATGTGGGGCGGAAGCTGGCTCGGCTTCGTTTCTCCCGCCCCCAAGCTGGGGTTGATGGGGGCGGCTTTGGCCGTGGTGGCGCAAGTCGGCGACCTGTTCGAATCCTTCGTCAAACGCCGTTTCGACGCTAAGGACTCAAGCCAGTTGATTCCAGGGCATGGCGGCTTGTTGGACCGTATCGACGGCTTGTTGGCGGCGGGATTCGCCCTGGGAATATTGTATCTGGCGACCTTCGATGGAGGCTTTGAATGGTAGGCGAGCCTTTGTCCGTCACCGTGCTGGGATCGACCGGTTCGATCGGCATGAGCACGTTCGATCTTCTGGCCCGCGATCCGCAGGCTTACCGGATCGAGGCGCTGGTGGCTGGGCGCAATGTCGAACGTCTGATCGAACAGGCCAAGACCTTGAAACCCAAGCTGGCCGTGATGGCCGATCCGGAATTCTATGCGGCCTTGAAGGAAGGCCTCTCCGGCACGGGAATCGAAGTGGCGGCAGGCGACGACGCCGTGATTGCGGCGGCGGACCGTCCGGCCAAATGGGTAATGGCGGCCATCGTGGGGGCGGCGGGTTTGAAGCCGACCATGAAGGCCATAGAGCGCGGCGCCGTGGTTGGCCTGGCCAACAAGGAAACGCTGGTATCGGCGGGTGACGTGGTGACCCGGGCGGTCAGGGATTCGGGCGCCGTCATCATTCCGGTCGATTCCGAGCACAGCGCCATCTTTCAGGTATTGGATTTTGAGCAGAAGGACAAGGTCGAGAAGATCATCCTGACCGCTTCCGGCGGCCCGTTCCGCACCATGGGCGGCAACGAAATGGCCCGCGTCACGCCCAAACAGGCGGTGGCGCATCCCAATTGGAGCATGGGCGCCAAGATATCGGTCGATTCCGCCACCATGATGAACAAGGGACTTGAACTGATCGAGGCGCATCATCTGTTCGACATGCCCGAAGAGAAGATCGACGTCCTGGTTCATCCCCAGTCGGTCATCCACAGTCTGGTCGCCTATGTCGATGGCTCGGTCTTGGCGCAATTGGGCGCGCCCGACATGCGAACCCCCATCGCCTACGCCCTGGGTTGGCCCAAGCGCATCAGCGCCCCGGTGCCGCGCCTCAATCTGGCCGATATAGCGACGCTGACCTTCGAGCGGCCAGACAACAAACGGTTCCCTGCGCTTGAATTGGCCCGGGCCGCCTTGCGCCGCGCCGGTTCGATGCCTACTATTTTGAATGCGGCCAATGAAGTCGCCGTCAGCCTGTTCCTGGACCACAAGATCGGTTTCCTGGATATCGCCAGGCTGGTGGCCGAAACCATGGAGGCCGTCGAGGCCTCAGAGCTGCAAGGGCTTGAGGACGTTCTGGCCGCCGATGCCGAGGCCAGAATTCGTGCCCAGGAAATCGCCAGAAGACTGACTCATTGAGAAATCTGGCGCATTAAGGAGTTTCCAAGTTGGACGTGTTGATCAATTACATTCTTCCTTTCCTGATTCTGTTGACCGTCGTGGTCTTCGTGCATGAGTTGGGCCATTATTGGGTGGCGCGCCGCAACGGTGTGCGGGTTCTGGTCTTTTCGGTCGGGTTCGGGAAAGAACTCTTTGGTTTCAATGATAAGAACGGAACGCGCTGGAAACTGGGACTGATCCCATTCGGCGGTTACGTCAAGATGTTCGGCGACGAGGACGAAAGCAGCAAGCCCGACACGACGCGCGAATTCACCGAAGAGGAAAAGGCGGTTTCCTTCCACCACAAGCGGTTGGGACAAAGGGCCGCCATCGTGGCGGCTGGCCCCTTGTCCAATCTATTCTTCGCCATCATCGTTCTGGCCGTGCTGTTCATGACGGTAGGGCAGTTGAATACGCCGCCGGTCGTGGGGGCTGTTTCGCCCGGGTCCGCAGCCGAGAAGGCGGGCATCCAAGAGCAAGACCGCATTACAGCCATCAATGGCGCGGCCATCGAACGTTTCGAGCAAATTCAACAAATTGTCCGCTTGGGCGATGGTTCCCGGCTTGATTTGACCATTGAGCGCGCCGGACAATCCCTGGACCTGCCGATCACGCCCACCATGACCGAACTGACCGACCGTTTCGGCAATGTTCAGCGCACGCCGCTTCTGGGCATTTCGGCGTCGATGGCCGAAAGCCAAGTCGTGATGCTGTCGCCGGGGGCGGCGGTTTACGAGTCCTTCCGCCAGACCTGGGTGATCACCAGCTCGACCTTGTCGGCCGTGGGGCAGATGATTACCGGCAGCCGGGACACCAGCGATTTGGGCGGGCCCCTCAGAATCGCCAAATTTTCCGGCGAGGCAGCCCAGGGCGGGGCCGCCAATTTCATTACGTTTATCGCGGTGCTATCGATCAATCTGGCGTTGATTAACCTTTTCCCGATACCTATGTTGGATGGTGGCCACCTTTTGTTCTATGCCATTGAAGGCGTCATCCGTCGGCCATTATCCGAGCAGGCGCAAGAATATGGTTTCCGAATCGGCCTCTTTCTGGTACTAGCATTGTTCGTGTTCGCAACGTGGAACGACTTGATTCACTTGAAGGTGTTCGACTTCCTGAAGGGTTAGGGAGCCGACCGGACAGAGGATCGGGCCGCGCCACGGAATCGTGTGGGAAGAGGGGACGCTTTGCCTATTCGCCCGGTACAGTCGCTGCAGAATGCAGGAACGGCGTTGGCAGCAATGTGTTTGGTTGCTGGGATTGCTTGGGCCGGGTCGGCCTGGGCGGCGGAAGAACCGCCTGTTCCCATGGCATCGCCGCGCATTCAGGTCGACAATTCGGAAATCGGCAGCGTCATCCGTCAGGTGACCTTCCAGGGCAATCAGCGCATCGAGCCGGAAACCATCCGCTCCTATCTGCTGGTTCAGGAGGGCGACGCCTTCAATCCGGAACGCATCGACCGTTCCTTGAAGTCCTTGTTTGCGACCGGCTTGTTCGCGGATGTCAGCATCAAGCGCGAAGGTGGCACGCTGCTCGTCAAGGTGATCGAAAATCCGATCATCAACCGCATCCAGCTTGAGGGCAACAAGCGCGTCAAGGACGAGACGCTGACGCCCGAGTTGCAGATGAAGCCGCGTACCGTCTACACGCGCACCAAGGTGCAATCCGACGTCAAGCGCATGCTGGACATCTATCGTCGCCAGGGCCGTTTCGCGGCCACGGTCGATCCCAAGGTTATCCAGCTTGATCAGAACCGCGTCGATCTGGTTTACGAGATTGACGAAGGCAAGCGGACGGGCGTCAAACGCATCGCATTCGTCGGCAACAAGCATTTTGCAGACGCCACGTTGCGTGAAGCCTTGCAGACCAAGGAAGAGCGCTGGTGGCGCTTCTTCTCATCGGACGACAATTACGATCCCGACCGCGTCACCTACGACCGCGAACTGCTGCGCCGCTTCTACATGAAGCGCGGCTATGCGGATTTCAGGGTGGTTTCCGCGCAGGCGGAACTTAGCCCGACGCAAGACGAGTTCTTCATCACCTTCACGGTCGAGGAAGGCGAGCGCTATAAGATCGGCAAAGTCGATGTCGATCTGGCGCTGCCGCAGATCAAGAAAGAGGATGTCTTCGACGTCGTCCAGTTCGAGAAGGGCGATTGGTACAACTCGCTCAAGGTCGAGAATTCGGTTCAGAAAATCACCGATCTGGTCGGCACGAAGGGCTACGCTTTCGGCGAAGTGCGTCCCAGAATCGAGCGCAACAAGGACAAGCGCACTTTGGATATCACCTTCGATATCCAGGAAGGGCCGCGCGTTTTTGTCGAGCGCATTGACATCACGGGCAATGTGCGCACGCTGGACAAGGTTATCCGGCGCGAGTTCCGCTTGGTCGAAGGCGACGCCTTCAATTCGGCCAAGCTGCGCCGTTCGCGTCAGCGCTTGCAAGATCTGGGCTTCTTCGAAAAGGTTGAAGTCAATAATGTGCCATCCGACGACTATCCTGACCGCACGATCGTCAAGGTGGATGTTCAGGAGAAGTCGACTGGCGAATTGTCCTTCGGCGTCGGCTGGTCGACGACGGCGGGCGCCTTGTTCGAAATCGGCGTGCGCGAGCGCAATTTGCTGGGGCGCGGGCAGGATTTGCTGGCCAAATTCTCGTTGGGACAGAAATCCACGAAGATCGACCTGTCGTTCACCGAGCCATATTTCATGGAACGTGAAGTGGCGGTCGGCTTCGATTTGTTCCATCGGACGACTGATTACAAGAAGACCAGTTCCTATAAACAAACGGATACCGGCGGCGCTTTGAGGGCAGGTTATCGTCTGACCGAGAATCTGAGCCAGAGCGTTCGATATGGGCTTAAGCAGTCCAAAGTCGAGGATGTTTCTGCCCTGGCTTCACGCTACATCCAGTCGCAGAAAGGCACTTCGATAACGTCAGCCGTTTCTCAGACATTGCTCTATGATCGTCGCGACAGCAGGCTAAACCCAACTGACGGCTATTTCATGCGCATGAGCAATGATCTGGCTGGTTTTGGCGGCACAGAGCGCTATCTCCGTTCCGATTTCGATGCCGGTTATTACTATCCCCTGGCAGAGCAATGGACCTTGGCCGTTTCTGGCCGCTCGGGATATATCTTTGGCATCGGTAAGGATATTCGCATCGTTGATCGTTATTTCATGGGTGGCGAGTCCGTGCGCGGCTTTGCGCAGTCGGGTATTGGCCCCAGAGATAAGTCGACTGATGATGCCTTGGGCGGCAACTGGATGGCTTCCGGTTCGGCCGAGGTGACCTTCCCGATCGGTTTGCCCAATGAATACGGCATTGAAGGCAAGGTCTTCTCCGATGTGGGAACCTTGGGGGCTGCCGATGACAATGATTCAGCAACAGTCGACAGCTCAAACTTGATCCGAACGTCTGTCGGTTTCGGCGTCAATTGGAAGTCGCCTATTGGTCCGATGAGTCTCGATTTTGGCTTCCCCATCACCAAGGAAAACTACGACGAGACCGAAGTTTTCCGCTTCAATTTTGGTACGAGGTTCTAAATGACAATTCGCATGCGCAGCCTGGGGGCCGTTGCCCTTGGTATTTCCCTTGCCTTCTCTGCTTTGCCGGCCATTGCTGCCGAAGCCAAGGTTCCGGCGGCAACCGTCATGGTTGTCGATATTCCGAAGGTGCTGAACGAATCGCGTCAGACGAAGAAAATTCGCGAGACGCGTGAGACCTTCGCCGAGAAGTTCCGCAAGGAATTCGATGCCGAAGGCAATAAGTTGCGCGACGAGGAAAAGCAGATTGTCGATCAGCGCACCGTTCTGTCGCCTGAAGCCTTCGTCGAGAAGCAGAAGGCCTTCAACGCGAAGGCGGCTAATTTCGAGAAGCGCACGCGCATTCGCTTCCTAAGCCTGGATACGGCGACCGACACGGCGATGAAGCAGGTCGGCATGCATCTGTCGCAGATCGTCCGCGAGTTCGCTTCGGAAGTGGGGGCCAATCTGGTTCTCTCGCGCACGCAGGTCGAATATTTCGAGCCTGCCATGGATAGGACCGATGCGGTGCTCGAGCGCTTGAATACCAAGGTCAAGGAAATCACCTTCCCCAATCCCATGGAAGTTGAAAAAGAGCTTCAGTCCAGGGTTGATGCCGAGAATGCCAAGAGGCAGGGCGCCGCAGCCAAGGACGCCAAGAAAAAGTAAGAGGATAAGGGGCCGGCATGGCGGATTTACGATTCTTTGACCGTGCCGGCCCATTTTCCTTGGAGGAATTGGCGCGCCTTGCCGGCGCCCAGTTGGCTCCGGCCAGCGATCCAGTTCGACAAATCTCGGACGTTGCCGCGCTAGACTCCGCCCTTGAGACGGAAATCGTTTTTCTATCCGAACGCAAGCTGAAGGATGCCTTGGCCGCCTCGAAGGCCGGCGCTTGCATTCTTTCCCCGGCCTTGGCCGATCTGGCGCCCCCTGGCATGGCTTGCCTGATCCATCCTGATCCCAAACGCGCCTATGCCTTGATCGCCCAGGCCTTTTATCCGCAGAACGCGCCAGACCCCTGGGTTGCGCCCACGGCCAGCGTCGATCCGTCCGCCAAGCTGGGGCAGGGTGTTCGCATTGAGCCTGGGGCCGTGATCGGTCGCAACGCGGTGCTTGGCGACCGCGTGCATGTGGGGGCCAATGCCGTGATCGGCCGTTCCGTCGTCGTCGGCGACGACAGCCGCATCGGCCCTTTGGTTTCCTTGCAATGCTGCGAAATCGGCAAGCGCGTCATCCTTCATCCGGGCGTCGCCATCGGCCAGGACGGTTACGGTTTTGCGCCCTCGCGCGATGGACGTCACGTCAAGTTGCCGCAGATGGGGCTGGTCATCGTCAGCGACGATGTGGAAATCGGCGCCAACACCACCATCGACCGCGGGGCCACCGGCGACACGGTCATCGGGCCACACACCAAAATCGACAATCTTGTTCAGATCGGCCACAATGTGCGCACCGGTCTGGGTTGCGGAATCACCGCCCAGGTAGGCATTTCCGGCAGCACCACGATTGGCGATCTGTCGTTGCTTTATGGCCAAGTGGGCGTGGCCGATCACAGCCGCATCGGCTCTGGCGTCACCATCCTGGCCCGCAGCGGCGTTCAGGGCTTCGTGCCCGACGGCGCCACTTATATGGGCTATCCGGCCGTCGAGATGAGAGAGTATCTGAAGATTCACAAATTTCTCTTGCGTGAATCGCGCAAGATGGGTTCCGCCAAGAAAAGTTCCGAATCAGATTGACGGCAAGTGAAGAGGAGTTGCTGGGATGACCGAGACGACGAATGCCCCCCGCGTGATCGATATCAACCGTATCGTTCAGATGATCCCGCATCGCTATCCCTTCTTGCTGGTTGACCGCGTTCTTGACGTGGTGCCCGACGAAAGCGCCGTCGGCCTTAAGAACGTCACCATGAACGAGCCGTTCTTTCAGGGCCATTTTCCGTCGCGTCCCATCATGCCGGGCGTGCTGATCATCGAATGTATGGCGCAGACGGCGGCGGTGCTGGTGGTCGAGACATTGGGGCCGAATTCCGAAGGCAAGCTGGTCTATTTCATGTCGGTCGAGGAAGCCCGCTTCAGAAAGCCGGTCGTGCCCGGCGATCAACTGAAGATCCATGTGAAGAAGGAACGTTCGCGCGGCAATGTCTGGAAGTTCACCGCGCAGGCCAAGGTCGACGGCCAAGTGATGGCCGAGGCGACCTATACGGCGATGATTGTCGACAATTGACGGCTGGCCAGTCGCTTCGATTGCTTGCGGTAACATTCCGTAACGCGAAGTGACTTGTCGATCCCTTGTCGGCTTTTAGAATGAAGCGCCTTCTCACGCATCGCATCGGACAATCAAGTCATGACGAACATCCATCCCTCCGCCGTCGTCGATCCCAAGGCCAAGCTGGCCGAAGGCGTCTCGATCGGCCCCTTCTGCGTGGTCGGTCCCGATGTGGAGTTGGGGCGTGGTGTTGAGTTGATCGCCCATGTCGTGGTGGGCGGCAGAACGAAGATCGGCGCCGAAACCCGCATTTTCCCCTTCGCCTCGATCGGGCTTCAGCCGCAGGACCTGAAATACAAGGGCGAACCCAGCGAACTGATCATCGGTGAGCGCAACCAAATCCGCGAACATGTCACCATGAATCCCGGCACCGAAGGCGGGGGCATGATCACCCAGGTCGGCGACGAATGCCTTTTCATGATGAGCGCCCATGTGGCGCATGATTGCATCGTCGGCAACAACGTCATCCTGGCCAACAACGCCACCTTGGCAGGTCATGTGCAGGTTGGCGACAATGCGGTTCTGGGCGGGCTTTGCGCCGTCCATCAATTCGTGCGCATCGGCAGGCACACCATGATCGGCGGCATGAGCGGGGTCGAGAACGACGTCATTCCCTATGGCGCCGTGATGGGCAACCGCGCCTATCTGTCGGGGCTTAATCTGGTCGGGCTGAAGCGGCGCGGCTTCGCGCGCGACGACATTCACGCCCTGCGCAACGCCTACCGCGTTCTGTTCAGCCAGGAAGGCACGATGGCCGAGCGTTTGGACGACGTGGCAAATCTGTTCAAGGATGTCGGTTGCGTGATGGAAATCGTCGATTTCGTGCGCGCCGATTCCTCGCGCGCCATCTGTCGTCCGAATTGGGAGAATGTTCCCGGAACCCCCACGGCGACCTGATATGGCAACGCTGGGCATCATCGCCGGTTCCGGACGCTTGGCGGAGCTTGTGGCGAGTGCCGCACTTTCTCAAGGCAGAGACGTTTTCTTGTTGGCCCTGGAAGGGCAAGCCGATCCCGCCTTCATCGCGGCGTCGAAATTGCCGCATGCCTGGGTGCGCCTGGGCGCCGCCGGTCAGGGCTTCGACGCGTTGCGAAACGCCAAAGCGTCGGATGTGGTGATGGCGGGCGGCGTTCGCCGTCCCAGCCTGAAGGAACTGGCGCCCGATTGGCGGGCCGCCAAATTCTTTGCCCGCATCGGCCTGGGAGCACTGGGCGATGACGGCTTGCTGAAGGTGGTGATCAAGGAATTCGAGGCCGAAGGCTTCAACGTGCTGGGACCCGACGACATTCTGCAAAGCCTGTTGGCCCGCGAGGGCGCTTATGGGCGTCATGCGCCCGATGAACAAGCCTTGACCGATATCGCCCTGGGCGTTCGGGTCGCCAAGGCTCTGGGGGCCTTGGATGTCGGCCAGGCCGTGGTGGTGCAGCAAGGTTTGGTTCTGGGCCTTGAGGCGATTGAGGGAACGGCGGCGCTGATCGCGCGTTGCAAGGAGTTAAGGCGGGACGGCGAGGGCGGCGTGCTGGTCAAGACGGCCAAGCCGCAGCAGGAACGCCGGGTCGATCTGCCCAGCATCGGCCCGGATACGGTGGCGCAGGCGCATGCGGCGGGTCTGCGCGGCATCGCCGTCGAAACCTCGCGCTCGTTGGTGCTGGACGAAAGTGCTCTGATTGAAAGCGCTGACCGGCTGGGGCTGTTCGTCGTCGGCGTAACCGCATGAACCAGCCCTTGCGCTTCTTTTTGATCGCGGGCGAGCCATCGGGCGATTTTCTGGCTTCCAGACTGATGCTGGCCTTGCAGAGTGCTTCGGATGGTCGGGCCTCGTTTGCGGGCGTGGGTGGCGAGAATATGGCGGCCCAGGGGCTGCAAAGCCTGTTTCCCATCGCCGACCTGTCCGTGATGGGGCTGGTCGAGGTTCTGCCGCGTCTGCCCCTGATCTTGAAGCGCCTCGATCAAACCCTGGCCGCCATCGAACGCTTTCAGCCCCATGCCGTGATCACCGTCGATTCCTGGGGCTTTACCGGGCGCGTCGCCCGCGCCCTTTACAAGCAAGGATCGCGCATTCCCCGCATTCATTATGTGGCGCCTATGGTCTGGGCCTGGAAGGAAATCCGCGCCAAGGGGGTTGCCCGTTACGTCAATCGCCTGCTGGCCTTGTTTCCGCACGAGCTTCCCTATTTCCAGCGTCATGGGTTGGATACGATCTGCGTTGGCCATCCGGTGATCGAAAGCGGGGCCGATGCGGGCGACGCCGAGGCATTTCGCAGCCGCCACGGCATCGGGCGCGATGTGCCGCTTTTGGCCGTGCTGCCGGGCAGTCGCATGGGCGAGGTGAAGCGCCTGCTGCCGGTGTTCGAACAGGCGGTGAAACTGATCGCCAAGCGCCATCCTGGCCTGACCGTGCTGGTGCCAACGGTCGATACCGTGGCGGGGCCGGTGGCTTCGTCCGTCGCCGATTGGTCTGTTCCCACGCTGGTCCTGCGCGGCACGCAAGAAAAGTATGACGCCTTCGCGGCGGCCAGGGCGGCCATGGCGGCATCGGGCACGGTAGCGCTGGAATTGGCCATGGCGCGCCTTCCCCATGTCGTGGCCTATAAGCTGAACCCCATCACCGTGATGGCGGCCAGGAGATTGTTCAAGATACCCTATGTCAATCTGTCGAACATTTTGCTGGAACGTTTGGCGGTGCCCGAACTGCTACAGGAAGAATGCACGCCGGATCGATTGTCCGGCGAGGTGCTGGCCCTGATGGCGGATGGCGAACGGCGCCAGAGCCAGATACAGGATTTGGATGAAGCCATGCGCCGCCTGGGACTGGGAGGGTCGTCGCCCAGCCAGCGTGCGGCGCAAGCCGTTTTGGAGATGATCAAGCCATGAGCCAGTTTCGATTCCTGCACGCCATGATCCGCGTTTTCGATCTGGATGCGTCGCTCGATTTCTACACGCGCCATCTTGGCATGTCGCTGCTGCGCAAATCGGATTACCCCGAGGGACGTTTCACCCTGGCCTTCGTGGGCTATGGCGACGAGGGGGCCAACACCGTGCTGGAGCTGACGCATAATTGGGATCAGAAGGAACCCTACGCCATCGGCTCGGGCTTTGGGCATCTGGCCCTGGGGGTTGCCGATATCTACGCCGTCTGCGAGCGATTGTCGGCGGCAGGTGTCAAGATCGTTCGCGCTCCGGGTCCGATGAAGCATGGCAAAACCGTGATCGCCTTCATCGAAGACCCCGACGGCTACAAGATCGAACTGATCGAGCGGTAGGGTGGGGATTACCCGATCAAGCGGTCATAGTCGGCGTGCGACCCGACCCAGAACCAAGTGACGGCCTCGTCATCCCTAAAGCCCAGCGCCCGCCAGTGAATGCCGACACGCGCCGACCAAGTGCCATGCTTTTCGGAAACGCATTTGAAGTGCAGGCTTTGATGCCAGGGATCGCTTTGCCATAGCGCATAGGCGCGCATGGCTTGGCGCTGGGCGGCAAGCGGCAGAGCCTCGTAATGTTGCCAAAAGGTCTTGGTGGTTCTGGAAATCACCGGGCAGGGCGGTTCGAAGGATCGAAAGAAAACAGCCCGCCCCCTGCCGCCTCGGCACGCGCCTTCGCCGTCATTTCGCCCAATAAACACTGGGTTTTGGCGAAACGCTCATCCCAACCGCGCTCAATCTCCAACTCGTCAAGCAACCGCGCGGCATAAGCCTCCTGCTCGGCCTCGGGCAGTTTGGAAAGTTCGGCGATAGCCTTTTCCAGCATCTTGTTCATGGCCCGAGCATAGCCCAAACACAGGCAAAATAAAAGGGACCCCCACCTTAAAGCGCGCTACACATCTTGATGTCTCCCCCAGGGTGTGCAACTTTTTTGCCAGGGAATTCGCAGGGGCTGGCGTGATGATCGTTCGAGCTCCGGGTCCGATGAAGCATGGCAGCACCGTGATCGCCTTCATCGAAGACCCCGACGGCTACAAGATCGAACTGATCGAGCGTTAGGGTTTGCTTTTCTTGGTCTGCAGAAGCTACTTATGATGATATGTTTTATCTATTTTTAGCTGAGGAATGATCTCACACCATTTATGAAGTTTTGGCTCTGAACTATTTCTGTCATAAGTGATTGAGTAAATCCCAGGCAATTCCTCACCACGGCGATGGGCAAACATGTAATATTTACCATCATATTCGAGCGGATTAAAAATATTATCAATTTTATGATATTGTTCATTGTTTCTTGTCCAGCCAAAATTCAGCCAATCAATATTGCTTATGAAATTTGTAACTGAATCCGATTGTTTCCGTGAATTGTTTTCTTTTATAAAAACAATGTAATTTTGATTAAACCCGCATCCTCTCGATTCACTGGCACTTATTATGCCAATTTTTTCCATTCGCCCATCATTATCAATATCAGATTCCACAAACATTTTCCCAGAAGGATATATAGATTGCCTCTCCATCTCGTCTCCGTAAATATGGTAAGACTTCTCAAATTTCATGGAGCGCACTCTGTCTTCTGATGACAAAAATGGGCGATCATATTTTGAAGTTACCCATGGAAGTATTCTAACTTTATTTTCCACAAACGCTTTACACACGTCATGAATATTCTTAGAACTCTGCTTGTACTTCGTTGGGATGGTTGGCTCGAATGTACAAACAGGCCGTGCATTCTCTTTTTCAAACCACGTAATCAATTTTCCTGACCAGCCTTCATGTGTTGTCGGATGGACGACAACTGCATCTCCATCAATATTTAGCATTATTCCGTCTGAGAAATAATTGAGATCCTCATTTTCATATCCCTCTAAGTATCCGTTTTCCCCCGTTGAAAAATAATCTTCAATGTCTGTGCAATCTAAAATATGCTCAGAAAGACTGTTATGCCAGTTTAGCCGTTGTGCTTTTCTTATGTCGCAAAATCTATAGCCTGAACAAGACCCGCCAGAAATAATGGTAATAAAGTTCCTTGTTTCCCCATTTTTCTTTCTGACTGGAGTAACTCGGTAAAAGGGCTCTTCGTTGTTTTGATTCTTATGCTCTTCAAGAGCATGGTCCTTTAAGTGCCCAGCATTTGCAACTTTTAGCGCTTTTTTGCAAATCGCATCGGCCTTAGCGTCAGAAGGTGCCCAAAGATCGATTTGAAATTGAGGGTCTCTTAGCTGTTCAATCTTTCCAGACAGAAAAAGTTCTCTGCTTCTAGTCCAGTTTCCGATGCAATCTATATTGCCTTTGCACTTCACTTCGCGATTATTTAGCCACACTCGCTGAGCGTTAAGTTGTCGGCTTTGTGCTGCGGGATTGATGAGCGAAATCAATTTGCGATATTCCTTGCTCATTCTTGCATCAAGGAATCCCAGAATATCCGTATCGCAAATGGTTTTCTCTGTTTCTGTATGCGCTTTGTCACAGTCAAACCCAGGCTGATCTGCGATAGCCGAAAAAGAGAAAGCCTGTAAGCACACAATACAACCTAGTATAAATCGCATGTCCTTCTCCAACACGTGCTGCATTCCGCAATAATACATGTAACAATTGGAGTTTCCCATTATATAAGGACTTGATAATGCTAGCGTACGGACCAAGTCTTGATTGTTTCTTGTTTTCTTGAATCACGGACAAAGCTTCCGAAAGGTTTTAGCTTCAGGCGTATGTGATCCGGCAAGCAGACTTGTACTGTTTGATAAGCTCGTTTCAAACTCTAGCCGATGGCCCTAGAGAGTCAACAGGCATTTCTCGTATTAAGATATGCGCAGAACATAGCTTATGCATCGGTTGATTTGCATCAGCACCAATACGCGCGCTACCCGGAAACGCTCGCAGGCGGTTCTCAGGATATGATCGAGGACGTGTTGAATCACGCGGCGCGGACGCGGCCTTCGTCGTCGGCTAAGGCATTCCGCCGTTTGCCCAAATCGCCGACAAGGCCAGCAGCGCGATCAGGCACAAGGCCATGACGCGTTTGATTTGATGGCCGCTTCCCGCGCGGTTGTCGTTGGCGGGTTTCTTGAAGATGTGCTGAAAGGCCGGGGGGCGTCTTGCCCCCCGTCCCGGTTGTTGGCCATGGCGTTTGAAATTGCTCATGGCCCGATGGTTACTTGCGCTGATCCAGGGGAACGAACTTGCGCTTGGGTGCGCCCACATACAACTGGCGCGGACGCCCGATCTTCTGGTCGGTGTCCTCGATCATTTCGTTCCATTGCGACACCCAACCCACCGTGCGCGCCAGCGCGAACAGGCTGGTGAACATGCTGGTGGGAATGCCCATGGCGCGGAAGATGATGCCCGAATAGAAATCGACGTTCGGGTACAGCTTCTTCGAGATGAAATAATCGTCCGACAGGGCGATGCGTTCCAACTCCATGGCCAGCTTCAAAAGCGGGTCGTCATGCATGTCCAACTCGTCCAAAACTTCCTTGCAGGTCTTCTGCATGATCTTGGCGCGGGGGTCGTAATTCTTGTAGACGCGGTGGCCGAATCCCATCAGGCGGAAATTGTCGTCCTTGTCCTTGGCGCGTTTGATGTATTCGTTGATGTGATCGACCGAGCCGATTTGCTGCAGCATGCCCAGCACGGCTTCGTTGGCGCCGCCATGGGCTGGCCCCCACAAGGACGCGATGCCGGCCGCGATGCAGGCGAACGGGTTGGCGCCCGACGATCCGGCCAAGCGCACTGTCGATGTCGAGGCGTTCTGCTCGTGATCGGCGTGCAAGATCAAGATGCGGTCCATGGCCTTGGACAGGACGGGGCTGACCACATAATCCTCGCAAGGATTGGCGAACATCATGTGCAGGAAATTCTCGGCATAGCCCAGCGCGTTCTTGGGATACATGAAAGGCTGGCCCAGCGAGTATTTATAGGCCCAGGCGATGACGGTCGGCATCTTGGCGATCAAGCGGTGCTGCGCGATCATGCGGTCGCGCGGATTGTTGATGTCGATGCTGTCGTGATAGAAGGCGGCCATCGATCCCACCACGGCGCACAGCACGGCCATGGGGTGCGAATCGCGCCTGAATCCGCGATAGAAGAAGTTGATCTGCTCGTTCACCATCGTGTGGTTGGTGATGGTCTTCACGAACTTCTTCTTTTCACCCTCGTTGGGCAGTTCGCCCTTCAGCAAAAGATAGGCGACTTCCATGAAGTCGGAATGTTCGGCCAACTCTTCAATCGGATAGCCGCGATGCAACAGCACGCCTTCATCGCCATCGATGTAGGTGATGGTCGATTTGCAGCTGCCTGTCGAGGTGAAGCCCGGATCGTAGGTGAAAAGATCCATCTGGCTGTAAAGCGAACGGATGTCGATCACCTTGGGTCCGACGGTTCCCGAGTGGAGAGGGAACTCCACCTGCTTTCCATTCGAATTGTTGGTGACTGTGACGGTTTCTTTTGCGCTGGTGCTCATCTTTTTTTCCCTCTTCATGGGGGTGGAAGTTTAGGTGGCTTCACGGACTGCTTTAATGGCTGAGACAAAACGGTTTTGACAAAGATTTGCCCCCAGGATCTCCATGACCTCGAAAATCGGCGGCGAGGTGGTGGAACCGGTCAGGGCGGCGCGCAAGGGCTGGGCCAGATCTCCCAGCTTCATGCCGGTTTCTTCCGAATAATTGCGGGCCAGGGCTTCGATGCCCGCACGGTCGAACGACGGCAGGTCATAGGCCTTGGACAGGAACGCATCCATCTGAAGCGCTCGGTCATTGTCCAAAAGAGGTTGCATGGCCTTGATCGCCTTGGCGTCCAGATTGGGTCTTTCGGCGTAGAAGCGGGCACTCTCCGCCAGTTCGACCAAGGTTTTAGCGCGCTCCTTCAAGCCTTCCATGCCCTTGGTCAATCGCTCGCTTTCTTCAGGCGAAAGTTGGCGACCCAGGCTTTTCTCGATCAGGGGCGCGACTTCCATGGCCAAGCGGGCATCGCTGGCTTGGCGCAGGTAATGCGCGTTCAGGCTAGATAGCTTGGTCATGTCGAAACGCGCGGGCGAACGGCCGACATTCTCCAGATTGAACCAGGAAACGGCTTGTTCGGTGGAAATGATTTCGTCGTCGCCATGGCTCCAGCCCAGGCGCAACAGGTAATTGCGCATCGCTTCGGGCAAGAATCCCATGTCGCGATAGGCTTCCACGCCCAAGGCTCCGTGCCGCTTGGACAATTTGGCGCCGTCGGGTCCGTGGATCAGCGGGATATGGCCGAAAGACGGCGCCGTCCAACCCATCGCATTGTAGATTTGCATCTGGCGGAAGGTGTTGGTCAGATGGTCGTCGCCGCGAATGACATGCGTGACGTTCATGTCGTGATCGTCCACCACCACGGAAAGCATGTAAGTGGGCGTTCCATCAGCGCGCAGCAGCACCATGTCGTCCAACTGGGCGTTGGCCACCTTCACTTCGTCTTGCACTAGATCGGCGACGATCGTCTCGCCTTCCTTGGGCGCCTTGATGCGGATGACCGGCGGAACGTCCTTGGGCGCGTCGGCCGGATCGCGGTCGCGCCAACGTCCGTCATAGCCCATGGGCCGACCTTCGGCCTTGGCCTGTTCGCGCATCAAGGCCAGTTCTTCTTGCGAGCAATAGCAGCGATAGGCCTTGCCCTCGGCCAGCAGTTGACGCGCCACTTCGGCATGGCGTTCGGCCCGCGAGAATTGCATGACGGCGTCGCCGTCCCAATCCAGGCCCAGCCATTTCAGCCCTTCGAAAATCTTGTTGACCGCATCGTCGGTCGAGCGCGCGCGGTCGGTGTCTTCGATGCGCAGCTTGAACTGTCCGCCATGTCGTCTGGCGAACAGCCAGGAAAACAGCGCGGTGCGAGCACCACCGATATGCAGATATCCGGTCGGAGAGGGGGCGAAGCGGGTAATGACCTCTGACATTGAAATAGATCGGTTCCTTCCTAGGGTCCATAATCAGCCGGGCTGGCGGGGGAGGGTACCCCTCCCTTGGGGTGGCTTTGACCTCACCCGAAGATATCTCTAGCACATTCATTGAGCGGTTGCAGCATGAGCCTTGAGGGAGATCGCACAAGTTCTACACCCAGCAAATGGGAAGCGCATAACGTCGCGGCAAGGCGGGGTTGGGAACTTGTTCTGCAGCCTTTTCTGGCCGAACGCGAGCGCTGGCCCCTCTGGTTGCCCGTTCTGAGCGGCTTTGGAATTAGTCTCTATTTCGCATCTGCGGTTGAAATCGGCCTGACCGCCCTAATTGTCTCGTTTTTTGCTGTAGTATCCTTGGCCTTTGGCTTGCGCAAATGGGCGAGCGCCCTGATCCCCCTGGCGGTCGCCGGGGCGCTGCTGGCGGGTTATGCCGCCGCCGCCATTCGCAGCCAGATCGTGGCGGCACCGGTCCTGGAACGGCCCCTGAACATGGCGCTGGTTTCGGGCGTGGTGGCTCATGTCGAGCCGCTTGAGCATGACGGGGCGCGGGTGATCCTTGAACGCTTGTCTTTCGAGAACAGGACTATCCAGGCCGTTCCCCAGCGTATCCGCCTTCGCCTGCCGCTCAAGGCCCCCTTGATCGCTCCCGGCGACCGTATTCGGCTTTACGCCAGCCTGATGCCGCCCACGGGTCCCGTCATCCCGGGCGGCTTCGATTTCGCCCGCCAGGCTTGGTTTCAGAGATTGGGGGCCATCGGTTATGGCATGGGGCAGGTCGAGATTCTGGACGGGGTGGATGACGAGGCCGGTTTTATCGATGGGCTTGCCAAATCGATAGCGCGGCTTCGCCTGCACATCACGAAGCGCATCCAAAGCGAATTGCCGGGAGACAGCGGGGCGGTGGCGTCGGCCCTGATCACGGGCGGCGAGCGCGCCATTTCAAGGCCGCTGCTGGATGCCTATCGCGATTCGGGTCTTGCCCATATCTTAAGCGTCTCCGGCTTGCATATGTCGCTGGTGGCCGGGCTGGTCTTCGTGGGGTTGCGCGCCTTGCTGGCCCTGATCGGCCCCTTGGCGCTCAATTACCCGATCAAGAAATGGACGGCGGTGGGAGCGGCGCTGGCGACACTTTTCTATCTGTTTCTGTCGGGTGCGATGGTGCCCACCCAGCGCAGTTTTTTGATGACGGGCATTGTATTGTTGGGGGTGGTTCTGGATCGCCAAGCCATATCGATGCGCTTGGTCGCCTGGGCGGCGCTGGCCATCTTGCTGACCCAGCCCGAAAGTCTGACGGGTGCTAGTTTTCAGATGAGCTTTGCCGCCGTTCTGGCTTTGGTGGCGGTCTATGAAATCGCCCAGGCGCCGGTTGCGGATTGGCGTCGCCAGAAAGGCGGCTGGTGGCGCGGCGTCGTTCTTTACGTGGCGCTGCTAGCAATGTCGTCGCTGGTCGCCAGCTTCGCCACCGCCCCATTTTCGGCCCATCACTTCAACCGCTTCAATCCCTATGGTCTGGCATCGAACATGTTGGCGGTGCCCTTGTCGGGCGTGCTGGTCATGCCTGCCGCCCTGGCTTCTGTCTTGCTGATGCCGTTGGGTCTGGAACGATTGGCCCTGATTCCCATGGGTTGGGGCGTCGACATGATCAACGCCATCGCCTACGAAACCTCCTCCTGGCCGGGGGCGGGGTTGTCCGTGCCCTCTTTCTCGCAGACGGGGTTTGCCGCCCTGATTGTCGGTGGATTGTGGCTGCTCTTGATGCGCAAAGCCTGGCGCTTTTTGGGACTGCTGGGGATCTGTTTCGGGCTTTCCACGGCGGTTTTTGCCCGTCTGCCCGACCTGCTGGTCGATGGCGGCGGAGGTTTGGCGGCGATCCGTCTTGAAGATGGGCGGATGCTGGTCACGCCGGGCAAGCAAGAACCGATCACGCGTCAGGCTTGGCAGCGTTACTTAGCCATCGATGGCGAAGCGGAATTTTTCGCCGATGGCGCAGCAGAGGGCAAGATGCGTTGCGATTCCCTGGGATGCCGGATTGACGTCAAGGAAGTTGCCTTGGCCTTGACCCATCGTCCCGAGGCCTTGGCGGAAGATTGCGCATCGGCGGACCTGTTGGTAGCCCCCTTCACCTTGCCCAAGGGAAGCTGCCAAGGACCGGCGGTTATCGACCGTCGTCAGCGCCTTGCGAACGGCCCTCATGCGGTTTGGTTGGAACAGGGGAAAATTCTGCGCGTCGAAACGGTGAGGGAAAAACGGGGCGATCACCCCTGGGCGCTGGAGAAGGGCAACAAGCCAAGGCCAGACAAGCCAGACAAGGCTGAAACAAACAGCCTAGCCGAACCGCCGGATTCCGATCCGCCAAACGTCAAACAAGAGGATTCGCTTTAGAAATTTGTTTTAGCTAAGGATTCACGCTTAACTCCGCGTCACCGGGATGCCTCGGAGTTAAGCGATCCTGAGCTAGTAATTGCGCATCAAGCCGACCAGACGGCCTTGCACCTTCACCCGGTCGGGGCCGAAGATTCGCGTTTCGTATTTCGTGTTGGCCGGTTCCAGGGCGATCGAGGCGCCCTTGCGGCGCAGCCGCTTCAGGGTAACTTCGTTCTCATCGACCAGTGCCACCACGATGGCGCCGTTTTCTGCTGTGTCGCAACTGCGGATCAGCACCGTGTCGCCATCCATGATGCCTGCGTCGATCATCGAGTCGCCCTCGATGGTCAGGGCGTAATGTTCGCCGGACCCCATCATGCTCATCGGGATGTCGACGGTGGTGGAATGGTCGTTCATGGCCTCGATCGGCGTTCCGGCGGCGATCTTGCCCCACAGCGGAACCTGGGCCGACGGGTTTTCGACTTGCAGTACGCGCCCAGGAAGCGGCGAACGACTGATCGGCTGGGGTGCGGGCGCCTGAGGCTGCGAGCGCACCAGTTGCGGCGTGAAGCGCTGCGGGGCTTGGCGGGTCTCGGCCCTGGTGTCATGGATGTTTTCCGGCAGGCGGGTCACTTCCAAGGCGCGCGCCCGATGCGGCAGCCGGTTCAGAAAGCCCCGTTCCTCAAGCCCGGTAATCAAGCGGTGAATGCCTGACTTCGATTTCAGCCCCAGCGCTTCCTTCATTTCGTCGAAAGAAGGGGATACGCCGCTTTCCCTGAGGCGCTTTTCGATAAACATCAGAAGTTCATATTGTTTCTTGGTCAACATGTGGCGAACCCCGCGTGAATTTCACACGGATGTTCTAATTTAGTTCGTCCTTAAGGTCAAGGAAAATTTACGGAACGTCTGTGGACCAACCGGGCGACATCAATCCAGGGGCAGAACCGGCACCTGATCGCCCGCCTTGGCGGCTGCCGCCTTAATGGGGCGTAGGATCAAGGCGTTGGCGCTGGCCAGTTCGCTTAACATGGCGCTGTCTTGCGCCTTGCTTGGGTGAACCGCCAATGTTCCGTCCTGGGCGGTTTCGAGACGGGCGCGCAAATATTCCTCTCTCGCCCCACCGGCGGGCAAAGGGGCGGCCAGCTTGGCCGGAACGGGGCTGGCCAGAGCAGGCGAAATCCCCTGAAGCTGCCTTAGCATGGGCTTTAGGAATAGAACGGCGCTGACATAGGCGGAAACCGGATTGCCGGGCAGGCCCAGCACGGGCAGGCCGCCCATGCGCCCGAACATCAAAGGCTTGCCCGGCTTCATGGCGATCTTGTGGAATCCTGCCGAAAAGCCCAGGGCCGCCAGGGCGTCCTTGACCTTGTCGTAAGCGCCCACGGAAACGCCGCCGGTGGTGATCAGCAGGTCGCAGCCCGTCGCACTTTTGGCCTTGGCGACCAGACTGTCGAAATCGTCCTTGGCGATGCCCAGGTCGAAGGCTTCGCCCCCCCATTCCTGGATGCAGGCGATCAGCATCAGACTGTTCGAATTGGGCAGGCCGCCTTCGGGGATCGGCTCGCCCGGCAGGGCCAACTCGTCGCCGGTGGACAGAACGGCCACGCGCGGGCGGCGCGCCACGCCGATCCAGGGCAGGTTCATGGCGGCCAGCAGGGCGATGTCGCGTGCCGTCAGGCGTTGGCCCGCCGCCAACAGGCTTTGCCCCTTGGCGAAGTCCTGGCCTTGCTTGCGGACATGCTGGCCCGCTGGGGCGGGGCGGTCCAGGGTAATGGCCATGCCGTCGGCCTTGACCTCTTCTTGGATAGCGACGCTGTCGGCTCCCGATGGCATGACGGCGCCGGTAAAGATGCGCACGCATTGCCCCTGTCCGACCGTGCCATCGAAAGGGTGACCGGCTGAGGATTCGCCGATCTGGGTCAGGTTAACCCCATCCGCCGAGCGCACCGCCCAGCCATCCATGGCCGAAACGTCGGCAGTAGGGTGGCTGGTCCTGGCCGTGGCGGGCTGCGCCAAAACCCGACCCAACGCCTGCGAGACGGCGACGGTTTCGCTGCCCAAGGGTGCCAGATTGGATAAAACGAGAGTCTGTGCTTCTTCAACCGACAGCATCACTTCGCCTCATAGATTCCTGATTTACCGCCAGATTTGTGCGTCAGCCGAATGTCGGTCAGACGCATACCCTTGTCCACCGCCTTGCACATGTCATAGACGGTGAGGGCGGCGACGCTGACCGCCGTCAAGGCTTCCATCTCCACGCCGGTGCGCCCCGTCACCTTGCAGGTGGCGGTGATGCCAATGGCGTTGGACGTTTCGTCGCATTCCAACTCGACCTTGACCGAGGACAGGGCCAGCGGGTGGCAAAGCGGGATCAGGTCGGGGGCTTTCTTGGCCCCCATGATCCCCGCCAACTGGGCCACGGCCAGCACGTCGCCCTTCTTGACCCCCTTGTCCAAGATCAGCTTCATGGTTTCGGGGGCCATCAGAACGCTGCCCTTGGCGGTCGCCACGCGCTCGGTTTCGTTCTTGTGGCCGACATCCACCATATGGGCATTGCCCTCGGCGTCGAAATGGGTGAGTCCGCTCATGGAAACATCACTCCTTGGCAAGCAGGTCGCGGGTGGCGGATTCAACATCCGCTTGGCGCATCAATGATTCGCCGATCAGAAAACAGTTTGCCCCGGCAGTCGCCATGCGGGCCAGATCGGCCTTGGTCTTAAGACCGCTTTCGGCGATGCCGATCCTGCCGGGAGGCAGTTGGGGCATCAGCCGCTCGCTGGTCGCGATATCCACCTTAAGGGTTTTGAGATTCCGGTTGTTGACGCCGATCAAGGGCGATTTCAAATGGTTAAGGGCGCGCTCGAATTCAATTTCGTCATGGGTTTCGATCAGCGCGTCCATGCCCAGCTCGAAGGCCAGGCTTTCCAAATCGCGGGCCAAAGCGTCGTCCATCGAGGCCAGGATGATCAGGATGCAATCGGCGCCCAGGGCCCTTGATTCCAGAATCTGCCAAGGATCGACCATGAAATCCTTGCGCAGGGCGGGCAGGGGCACGGCTTCGCGGGCGGTCTGAAGATAGGCGTCCTCGCCCTGGAAATTGGGGCTGTCGGTCAGCACCGACAGGCAGGAAGCGCCGCCTTTGAAATAGGCCTGGGCCAAGGCGGCGGGATCGAAATCCGGGCGGATCAGCCCGGCCGAAGGCGAGGCTTTCTTTATTTCGGCGATCAGCCCATAGCGGCCCTGGGCGACAGCCGTTTCAAGGGCCTTGGCAAAGCCGCGGGCGGGGACTTGGCCTCGGGCCAGCCGCTCCATCTCCGCCCAGGGGGTCTTGGCCTTGCGTTCGGCCACCAGTTCCCGTTTTTGCTGGTTGATCCGCTCCAGAACGTCGCTCACGAAGCCACCGGACGGTTGGTGATGGCGACCAGCTTTTCCAGCGTCGCCTTGCCAGCGCCGGAATCGATGGCCTGGGCGGCCATGGCGGCGCCGGATTTCAAGTCCTTGGCCTTGTCGGCCACCACCAGGGCGGCGGCCGCGTTCAACAGCACGATGTCGCGGTAAGGGCCTGCGGCGCCATCCAGAACGGCCATCAGGGCGGCGGCGTTGTAGGCGGGATCGCCACCCACCAGATCGGATTTCTGGGCGCGATCAAGGCCCGCCATTTCCGGCGTCACTTCGAAAACATTGACCGATCCGTTCTTCAACTCCGCCACTTGGCTGGAGCCGGTGGTGGTCAGTTCGTCCATGCCGTCGCCATGCATCACCCAGGCCTTTTCCGACCCCAGGCGGCCCAGCACCTGGGCCATCGGTTCGACCCATTGAGGGGCGAAAACGCCGGTCAATTGGCGCTTGGCGCCAGCCGGGTTGGACAAAGGCCCCAGCAAATTGAAGATGGTGCGGGTTCCCAACTCCACGCGCGGCCCGGCCACATGGCGCATGGCCGAATGGTGCCTGGGGGCCATCAGAAATCCGATATTGGCCTTCCACAGCGCCTCTTCCACCAGGGACATGTCGGCGTCGATCTTGACTCCCATCGAGGTCAGCACGTCGGCGGCGCCCGACTTCGAGGACAAAGCCTTGTTGCCGTGCTTGGCCACCGGGACGCCGCAGGCGGCGACCACCAGCGAGGCAGCGGTCGAGATGTTGTAGGTGCCCGAAGCGTCGCCGCCCGTGCCCACCACGTCGATGGCGCCAGAGGGCGCGTTGATCTTCAAGGCCTTGGCCCGCATGGTGCGCACAGCGCCGGTGATTTCCTCGACCGTTTCGCCGCGCAGGCGCAAGGCCATCAGGAATGCCCCGATCTGGGCGGGCGTGGCGTTGCCCGACATGATGATGTCGAAGGCCTGTTCGGCTTCGCTTTCGTCCAGCCTGACGCCTTGCGCCAAGCGGTTGAGGACAGCCTTCATGGCGGCCAGCGAGTCGGCGGATTGGGCTTGGGTCATCAGGCTGCTTTCTTTTGGACGGGAATGCCCGACAGCGACAGGAAATTGGCCAGCAAATCGTGGCCATGTTCGCTGGCGATGCTTTCCGGATGGAACTGAACGCCGAAAATGGGATGCGTTTTGTGGCTAAGGGCCATGATCAGTCCGTCGGCGGTCTCGCCGGTGATCTTCAGGCAATCGGGCAGGCTTTGGCGCTCGACGATCAGCGAATGGTAGCGCGTCGCCTTGAAGGGCGAGGGGACGTTCCTGAACAGATCTTCGCCGGTGTGATGGATCATGTCCATCTTGCCATGCATGGGCAGAGGTGCTCGGATCACCTTGCCGCCGAAGGCTTGGCCGATCGCCTGATGGCCCAGGCACACGCCCAGTAGCGGTATCTTGCCCACCGCCGCCTTGATCAGGGGCAGGCAGATGCCCGCCCGGTCGGGATCGCAAGGACCGGGCGAGATAACGATGGCCTTGGGGGCTAGCGCCAGCGCCTGATCGACCGAAAGCTGGTCGTTGCGCTGGACCTCGACGGGCGCTCCAAGATCGCCCAGATACTGCACCAGGTTCCAGGTGAAGCTGTCGTAATTGTCGATAAGCAGAAGCATGCGTTGCGTCCTTGATGGGTAGGCGAGGATACTCTCGCTTCAGAATCGGTCAAGCCCAAGGCCTTGCGGGTCGATGGCGGGGGATTTTCCGTCCAGGATGTCGGCCAGAAAACGGCCAGCCCCCAGTCCCATGGTCCAGCCCAGCGTGCCGTGGCCGGTGTTGAGAAACAGCCCTTTGACCTGCGTCCTTCCCATGATGGGCACGCTGTCGGGCGTGACCGGGCGCAGGCCCGTCCAGAATTCAGGATCGCTTCCCGCATCGGGAAACAGATCCAGGGTCTTTTTCAAGATAAGCCCCGCCCGGAAGTCGTTCATCGATGTGTCGTGGCCCGAGAATTCCGCCGTTCCCGCCGCCCTTAGCCGGTCGTTCAGGCGCGAATAGACCATCTTGTGCTCGTCGTCGGTCAGGCTGAGCGACGGCGCGCCCGAACCCGCCTTCAGCGTCACCGAATAGCCCTTGGCGGGCACGACGGGAACCTTGATTCCCAAAGGCGACATGATCCGGGGCGAGAAGCTGGCCATCGCCACCACGCAGGCCTGGGCCTCGATGCGGCCCTTGCCGGTCAGCACCGCCCGGAAATGGCCGCCTTGGGTCTCGATGACGTCGATCCTTGTATCGAACTGGAAGGTCGCGCCCAACCCCTGGGCCAAGCGGGCCAGTTCCTGGGCAAAGCGGCAGGCGTCGCCGCTTTCGTCCTCGGGCGTGAAGATGCCGCCTTTGAGCGAAGGGCGAGACGACGCCAAGGCAGGTTCCTTGGCGATACAGGCCTCGGTATCAACCACTTGACGGTTAAGGCCGAAGGTTTTCATGGTCTCGGCGGCCCGGCAGGCCAAGTCGAACTCCCGCCCGTCGCGATAGATGTGCAAGATGCCCTCGGCCCTGCGGTCGTAATCCAGCTTGCAGCTTTGATTCAGTTCTTTCAGCAGGGCGCGGCTGTACAGGGCCATGCGCAAAGTGCGCTCGGTATTGATGGCGGTGCGCGGTTTCGTGCAATTGGCCAGAAAGCGCAAGCCCCAGGCCCATAATTCGGGGTCGAAACGGGTCAGGCGCCACAAAAGCGGGGCGTCCTTGCGCCCCAGCCATTTGATGGCCTTGAACGGGGTGGCCGGGTTGGCCCAGGGTTCGGCGTGGCTGGCGGAAATCTGGCCACCATTGGCGAAACTGGTTTCCTGGGCGGGGCCTGGCTGGCGGTCGATGACGGTGACCTCGTGCCCATCCTTGGCCAGCCAATAGGCGGTCGAGACGCCGACGATGCCCGCCCCCAGCACGATCACGCGCATGGCGTCCCCCTATGGGTTTGCAAGGCCGAGATCATCTGCTGACGCACCGCCGTCCAATCGTCGGGTTTTGCTTGGCGAAACAGGCGCAGGCTTGGATACCAAGGACTGTCCGTCCGCCCTTCCAGCCAACGCCATTCGGCGGCATAGGGCAGAGCCATCCAGACGGGAGCGCCCAGGGCGCCCGCCAGATGCGGCACCGACGTGTCCGAAGCGATGACCAGATCAAGCCCGGCCAGCAGGGCCGCCGTTTCCGCGAAGGGGACCGTATCGGCGTCCACCTCATGGCCCAAATCGAGCGCCTGATCGCCCATGGCGGCCAGAAACGCGCCCAGGCCATTGGCCTGCAGGCAAACGATTTTTGCGTCTTGCCTTGCATGCGCCACTTGGGCAAACAACTCAAGCCCGGGCGAGCGCCAGTCTTCGCCCCTGTATTTGGCGTTGCCCTGCCAGACAAGGCCGATCTTTAGGCCTGAAACGCTGTCCAGCCAGCGGCGCTTTTCCAAGGCCAAAGCGGGATCGGCTTTCAGATAGGGAATGTTGGCGGGGATTGTTTCCAAGCTGGTTGCGAATGCCGTGGGCAGGCTTAGGAGCGGGCAATGGCAATCGAAAGCGGGCAGAGCAGTTCCTTGGGCGACGATCTGGTCAACTCCGTCCAGCGAGCGCATCAGGGGGACCAGCGGCGCTTGAACCTCAAGGATCACTCTTGCCGCTCCCTTGTCCTTGACCAACGGGGCGTAACGGCAGAAATGCAAGCTGTCGCCCAAACATTGCTCGCCGTGCAGCAGAATGGCTTTGCCGGTCAGGCTCTCGCCTTGCCATTGCGGTTGGGCGAAGGGACGGGGCGGCATGTCGGGCCTGCGCCAGCGCGCTTCATAGGCCTTGAACCCTTCGATCAGATGCCCCTGGGCCAGCAAGGTCATGCCCAGATTGCATCGCGCCTCGGCATGGCTGGGGGCCAGCGACAGACAGCGGCGATAGGATGTTTCGGCATCGGCCCGCAGCCCCATTTCATCTTGCACCAGGGCCAGATTGTTCCATAAATCCGCCCGCCCCGGTTCCTGGCCGATGGCGCGCCGGGCGCATTCCAGGGCATTGCCGAAATGGCGCCGGTCGCGCTCGAGCAGGCTAAGGCCCGACAGCGCGCCGACATGCAGGGGGGCCAATTTCAAGGCCGCCAGGTAATAGCCCATGGCCTCTTCCACCCGGCTCATGCGGGCCACCAGATTGGCCAGATTGACCAGGGGGTCGGGGTCGGAGGGGGCTAGGCTGACGGCTTGCGCCAGAACTGGCAAGGCTTCGTTCATCCGCCCCAGATCGGCTAGGCACATGCCCCTGGAATTCAGGGCCGAGGGCGTGCCCAACTCGCCAAGGGTTGTCAAGGCGTCGCCCGCCTTGTCTTGCTCGCGCAGGGCTTCGGCCAGAAGAACCAGAATTTCACCATCATTCGGCGCCTCGTTCAGCGCCAGGCGATAGAAATCCTCGGCGGCGGCACTTTGGCGCTCGCGGTGCACGGCCATGCCAAGCGAGAGATATTTCTCGGCCAATGGGGATCGCATGGACAGCCAGACACCTTTGCAAGACGGGTTCAGGGGGTATAGCCTAGTGGCATGCAGTTCAGCAACCAAGCCCTTCTTGGCATAGCGGAAATGTCCAAAGCCGATAGCTTGGCCGCCGAGGGGGGCGTGCCTTCCTCGCGGCTGATGGAGGCGGCGGGGTGGGCGGTCGCCATGAATGTGCGCAAACGTTTCCCGCCCTGCCGGGTTCTGGTGCTGGCTGGCCCCGGCAATAATGGCGGTGATGGCTTCGTGGCGGCTCGCTATTTGCGCCATTGGGGTTGGCCGGTGCGGGTGGCGCTTCTGGGCGACGCCAGGGCGTTGAGGGGGGATGCCGCCCTGAACCTTGAGCGCTGGGAAGGCGAGACCGAACCCTTGGCCCTGTCTTGCCTGGAAGGGGCCGATCTGGCGATCGACGCCTTGTTCGGAGCCGGTTTGACCCGCCCGCTGGAAGGCGTGGCACGACAAGTGATCGAGGCGCTGGCGGTTCCCGTGGTGGCGGTCGATATCCCAAGCGGGATTTCTGGCGATGACGGCCAAGTGCTGGGCGCGGCGCCCAAAGCCTGCCTGACGGTTACCTTTTTTAGGAAAAAGCCCGGCCACTGTCTGATGCCAGGGCGGGGATTGTGCGGCCATATCGTCGTGGCGGATATCGGCATTCCCGATGCCGTGCTGGACGTTATCAAGCCGCAAGCCTTTGAGAATGGGCCGGAACTTTGGAATATGCCCCGCTTGGCCGCCGATGCGCACAAATATGCGCGGGGTCACGCCTTGATCCTGGGCGGCGAGATGACCGGGGCGGCGCGCTTGGCCGCTGGCGCGGCGCGCCGGATCGGGGCGGGGATGGTCACTTTGGCCGTGCCGCAAAAGCTGATGCCCATCTATGCCAGCGCCTGTGCGCCGGGCGTGGTGCTCAAGCCTTGCGATAAGCCGGACGATTTGGCGGCCCTTCTGGAGCCTGGAAAAATTTCGGCGGCGCTGGCCGGACCCGGCCTGGGTGTGGGCAAGACCACGCGTTCGATGGTTGCCCAATTGCTTGAAGCCGGATTGCCGCTGGTTCTCGACGCCGATGCGCTGACCACTTTCGAAGGCAGGCAGGACGACCTGTTTGACAACCTGCACCACCCGGCCTTGCTGACCCCGCATGAGGGTGAATTCAAGCGTTTGTTCGAACGATCCAGCGACAAGCTAGCCTCGGCCCGTCAGGCCGCCCGCCATGCCGGGGCCACGGTGCTGCTGAAGGGGGCCGATACGGTGATCGCTTCGCCCGATGGGCGCGCCGTCATCGAAACCCAGGCGCCGCCCTGGCTAGCCACCGCCGGATCGGGCGATGTGCTGGCGGGGATTGCCGTGGGGTTGATGGCCCAGGGAATGCCACCGTTCCAGGCAGGCCAAGCCGCCGCTTGGCTGCACGGCCAAACCGGACTCAGGGCAGGCGAGGGGCTGGTGGCCGAGGATTTGATCGGCGAATTGGGCAAATGAATAAGGCCGGGGGTTGCCCCCCGGCCTTTTCAATACTTGTCGGTTCTGCTCAGCCGCGGATGCTGCGCAGGAAGCCGTCGACCTTCGAACTCATCTCGTCCGAATTGTGCGACAGCGTGTTGGCGGCTTGCAGCAAGTTGCGGGCCGACTGGCCGGTCTCGCCGGCGGCCTGATTGACCCGACCGATCGTGTCGGTCACTTCCTGGGTACCGGTGGCCGCCTGCTGGACATTGCGAGCAATTTCCTGCGTGGCCGCCCCCTGTTCCTCAACCGCCGTGGCAATTGCTGACGCGATCTCATTGATTTGAGCGATAATCCCAGAGATACCCTGGATCGCGTTCACGGTTTCCTTGGTGGCGTTCTGGACGCTGGTGATCTGGGTGGTGATTTCTTCCGTCGCCTTGGCCGTCTGGTTGGCGAGGCTTTTGACTTCGTTGGCGACCACGGCGAATCCCTTGCCCGCATCGCCGGCGCGGGCCGCTTCGATGGTGGCGTTCAGGGCCAGAAGGTTGGTTTGCGACGCGATGTCGTTGATCAGCTTGACCACTTCGCCGATTTTATTGGCCGCCTGGGCCAGCCCCTGGACCATGGCGTTGGTGCGGTCGGCTTCGTGCTGTGCGTTGTTGGCGATCTGGGCCGATTGGGTGACCTGACGGCTGATTTCCGTGATCGAGGAGGACAATTCCTCGGCCGCCGCCGCCACGGTCTGGATGTTGACGGTGGCTTCCTCGGCCGCCGCCGCCACGGTGGTGGACTGTCTCGACGTTTCCTCGGCCGTGCTTGTCATCGACTGGGCGGTCGATTGAAGCTGGGTGGCGGCGCTGGACACGGAAGAGACGACCCCCTTGACCTCGCGCTCGAAAAGATCGGCCTTGCCGCCCAGTTCCTTGGCGATGATGGCCGCCGTGTTGGTGTCGGTGTAGACCGAGATGGCGACGCTCATGTCCAAGAGCGCCACCTTGTTGATGGATTTGACGACTTCGGCCAGCATTTCGGGCTTCTTGCGGTAGGTTTGCACCGCCAGTTCGAACAGTTTGGATAGGGTGAAGCTGTAACCGCCGACATACCAGCCGGGCGCCAAGCCGATCCTCTGGTGGACTTGTCCGATGATCTGGGCGGAACGCAGGTACGTATCGTCGAAATTGCCCGAAAACACGTTCTTCAGCCAGTGATCCTTCTGGCGGGCGCGGGCGTGCGTCAGAATCTGCTGGTTGGGAAACATGCGCGACAGGTTGGCGTAAGAGGTGACGTAGCCATAGAACCCGTCCAAAATCTTGTCGATATTGGCAGCCAGGACGCCGTTAAAGTCCCGCAGGCAGGAGATGGTTTTTTCGTCGATTTGGTAATACTTCGTACGTTCGCCCATGCTGGCGAATTCGGCATTTTGCTCACTCGACATGATCCGTACCTCTAAATTAGAAAATGATAACTTTTTGTTTGGCTCAGCGTCTTCAGGCTATATGGCGCATTCCAGGCCGCGCGCATCGTGAAAAACACGTATTATTATTTATCATAGTTGGCTGCGGCGCGCCAGAAATTCCAGCATATTTAATAAGGATATAAATATCCGCTAGGCTGGAATGCGAGGTGGCGCTTGGCCAAGCCTCGATTTTACCTGTTTACCTTAAAGCGCTTATGCTATAGGAGCGGGCTTCGGCAAGCGCGGCTTGGCTGAAAGGCGCGGGCGTGGCGGAACTGGTAGACGCGATGGATTTAGGTTCCATTGCCGCAAGGCGTGGGGGTTCGAGTCCCTTCGCCCGCACCATCCAGGCCCGTGCGATGCCTACCCGCGCAGACTCTACACGCAAGTTTTCTTTTTCATCAAGGATTGGCAGTCGATGCAAGTTACCGAGACCAATGTTGACGGGCTCAAGCGTTCCTACAAAGTGACCGTGCCCGCGGGACAAATTGAGACCTTGTTGGTCGGCCGCCTGACCGAGGTTGGCAAGCAGGCCAAGGTGCCCGGTTTTCGCCCCGGCAAAATTCCGATGCCGATCCTGCGTAAGAAATATGGTTCTTCGGTGATGAGCGAAGTCCTGGAACAGGCCGTCAATCAGGGCGCCAGCCAGGCAGTGACCGAAAACAACCTGAAGCTGGCCATGCGCCCCAATATCGAGGTGACGAGCTTTGCCGAAGGCGGCGATTTGGAATTCACCGTGGCGTTGGAGACTTTGCCCGAATTCACGCCGATGGATTTCAAGTCGATCACGCTGGAGCGCTTGAAGGTCGAGGCCCAGGAATCCGAGATCGCCGAGGCGCTCGAGCAATTCGCGCAGTCGCGTTCGACCAGCGAGGCGGTGACGGATGACCGCCCCTCGCAGTCCGGCGACATCGTGGTGATCGATTTCGTGGGCAAGCTGGGCGACGAAGCCTTCCAGGGCGGCACCGCCGAGGGCTACGAGCTTGAACTGGGATCGAACACCTTCATTCCCGGCTTCGAAGAGCAACTGATCGGCGTCAAGGTGGGGGCCGAGGTCAAGGTCAACGTCACCTTCCCCGAGGCCTATCAGAACGACAAGCTGGCGGGCCAAGCCGCCGTTTTCGAAGTCAAGCTGCATGGTCTGAAGAAGAAGGTTCCGGCCAAGGTCGACGACGAGATGGCCAAGACGATGGGCCTGGAAAATCTCGATGCGGTCAAGAAGGCCATCAAGGAACAGATCGAGCGCGATTACGAGCGTCTGGCCCGCATGAAGCTGAAGCGCGCCTTGCTCGACAAGCTGGCCGACGGCCATGATTTCCCGGTCCCGGCGGGGCTGCAGGACTCGGAATTCCAGGCCATCTGGAAGCAGATCGAGGAGGCCAAGGCCAAGGACCAACTGGATGAGGCCGACAAGGCCAAGAGCGAGGACGAGCTGAAGGCCGAATATCAGGCCATCGCCGCCCGTCGGGTGCGTCTGGGCATTCTGCTGGCCGAAGTGGGCCGTCTGAACAATGTCCAGATCCAGCAAGACGACCTGAACCGCGCCTTGGTTGCCGAAGCGCGACGCTTCCCCGGCCAGGAAGCCATGGTCTTCAAGTACTACCGTGAAAATCCCGATGCGATCGAAGCCCTGAAGGCGCCGCTTCTTGAAGAAAAGGTGGTTGATTTCATTCTGGAGCTGGCTCAGATCAGCGACAAGCCGTCTTCGCGCGACGAATTGATGCAAGACGACGACGCGCCCGCCCAGCCTAGCGACAAGCCCAAGAAGAAGTCCGCCAAGAAGAAGGCCGAGGAGGCTTGATGAGCATGAACGAGCGCGATCCCGTCGACGTCTATATGAACACGCTGGTTCCCATGGTGGTCGAACAGACCAGCCGGGGCGAGCGGTCCTATGACATCTATTCGCGCCTGTTGAAGGAGCGCATCGTCTTTCTGACCGGTCAGGTCGAGGATTACACCGCCAGCTTGATCTGCGCCCAGCTTCTGTTCTTGGAATCCGAGAACCCCAACAAGGACATCTCGTTCTACATCAACTCGCCGGGCGGCGTCGTCACCTCCGGTTTGGCGATTTACGACACGATGCAGTTCATTCGCCCCCAAGTGTCCACGGTCTGCATCGGCCAAGCCGCATCGATGGGGTCGCTGTTGCTGGCTGCCGGGGCCGCTGGAAAGCGCTATGCGCTTCCCAATTCGCGCATCATGGTCCATCAGCCTTCGGGCGGGGCCAGGGGGCAGGCCACCGACATCGAGATTCAGGCGCGTGAAATTCTGGCTTTGCGTGCCCGTTTGAACCAGATTTACGTTAATCATACGGGCCAAGCTCTCGACGTCATCGAGCGCGCCATGGAGCGCGACAACTACATGACGGCCGAAGAGGCCAAAACCTTCGGCCTGATCGATCAGGTCTTCACGAGGCGGCCCGAGCCTTCCGAGGGGCAATAACAACCCCGCGACTTGGCTTGTCGCCTGCAATGAACTATATATTCCCTAATCTCCCGGCTAGGAGTTGACCCAGCAATGGCCCGCGTAACCGTAGAAGATTGCGTCACGAAGATCCCCAACCGTTTTGAACTGGTGATGTTGGCCGCCCAGCGCGCCCGCGACATTTCCACCGGTTCGCATTTGACCGTGGACCGCGACAACGACAAGAATCCCGTTGTGGCTCTGCGCGAGATCGCCGACGAAACGGTCAGCCTCGAAGTTCTCAAGAACTCGCTGGTGCAAGGGCTGCAAAAGCATGTCGAGAACGACCAGCCCGAGGACGACAACCTCGAGGGTCTGGCCGCCGCCGACATGGCTTTGGACGTGGGCGAGGCCAATATCGACGAGGAAGTGGCCGAGGACGGCCTGACCGTCGAGGAAGAACCCGAAATGACCGGGTTCGAAGACATCGCGCCGGGCGAGGAGGCTTAACCTACTCCCTCTGGACAGCGGATGATCCGGCAATTCGAACTCGTCGAGCGCGTTAAGGCCTACGATCCGTCCGCAGACGAGGATGCCATCAATCGCGCTTACGTTTACGCCATGAAGATGCATGGCGCGCAGAAGCGCGCCTCGGGCGATCCCTATTTCTCGCATCCCATCGAAGTGGCCGGCATCCTGACCCAGTTCCATCTGGACGGCGCCTCGATCATCACGGCCCTGTTGCATGACGTGATCGAGGACACCACCTCGACGCTTGAGGAAATCCAGAAGATTTTCGGCGCCGACATCGCGCGTTTGGTCGATGGCGTGACCAAGCTGACGCGGCTGGAACTGACGTCGGACCAGGCCAACAAACAGGCCGAGAATTTCCGAAAACTGGTCCTGGCCATGAGCGAGGACATTCGCGTTCTGCTGGTCAAGCTGGCCGACCGGCTGCACAACATGCGCACGCTGCACTACATTGAAAATCCTGACAAGCGCAAGCGCATCGCCATGGAGACGATGGAGATCTACGCGCCGCTGGCTGAACGCATCGGCATGCAAGAGATCAAGAACGAACTGGAAGACCTAGCCTTCGGCGAATTGCACACCGATGTGCGCCAGTCGATCACCAATCGATTGGATTTTCTGAAGCAAAGCGGCGGCAACCTGATCGGCCACATTCTGGCCGAGCTTGACGACGTGATGAAGGGCAACAAGCTGGTGGCGGAAATCTCGGGCCGCGAGAAAACGCCCTATTCGATCTGGCGCAAGATGCAAAGAAAGGATGTCGGCTTCGAGCAATTGTCCGACATCATGGCCTTTCGCATCATCGTGGACAATGTCGATGGCTGCTATAGGGCCTTGGGCGTGCTGCACAGCCATTATCCGGTGGTGCCCGGCCGCTTCAAGGATTACATCAGCCTGCCCAAGCCCAACGGCTACAAGTCGCTGCATACCGGCGTTCTGGGGCCGGAACATCAGCGCATCGAAGTGCAGATCAGAACGCGCGACATGCATGAAGTGGCCGAGCTGGGTGTGGCGGCGCATTGGAATTACAAGGATGGCGGCCCCAATACCGATGGGCGTCAGTATCGCTGGCTGAGAGAGTTGCTGGACATTCTCGACCATGCTTCGGGGCCTGAGGAATTCCTTGAGCACACCAGACTCGAGATGTTCCAAGACCAGGTGTTCTGCTTCTCGCCCAAGGGCGACTTGATCGCGTTGCCGCGCGGCGCCTGCCCGGTCGATTTCGCCTATGCGGTTCACAGCCAGGTGGGCGACACTTGCGTCGGCGCCAAGGTGAATGGGCGCATGGTTCCCTTGAAGGCGGCGCTGGTCAACGGCGATCAGGTCGAGATTCTGACGTCGAAGGCGCAATCGCCGCAGCCTGCCTGGGAGCGATTCGTCGTCACCGGCAAGGCCAGGGCCTGCATCCGGCGCTTCATCCGCAATCAGCAGCGCAGCCAGTTCCTGGCCCTGGGCCGGGAAATTCTGAGCAAGGCTTTCCGACAGGAAGGCTACGAACTGACCAACAAGGCCCTGGACGGCGTGATAAAGCAGTTCAAGGCGGCTAGCGCCGACGATCTGATCGTCGAGGTGGGCGAGGGCCATCATACCGGGCGCGAGGTTCTGCTGGCCGTCTATCCGGGGCTGAAGGAACACCACCACGCCCCCAATGTCGTACCCTTGCCCAAGCAGAAGGACAAAACGAAGCAATCTGGCAAGCATGAGCATGCGGTGCCCATCAAGGGGCTGATTCCCGGCATGGCCATGCACTTCGCCGGATGCTGTCACCCGTTGCCGGGCGACCGCATCGTGGGCATCATCACTACGGGCCGCGGCGTCACCATCCACACCATCGATTGCGACATGCTGTCGAATTTGCAAGATCAGCCCGAGCGCTGGTTGGACATCGCCTGGGACGCCGGCGCCGAGATCAAGTCGCACACCTCGCGCATCAGCATGGTGGTGGCCAACGAGCAGGGCAGTCTGGGCACGCTGGCCACCGTGATCGCCAAGAACAAGGGCAACATCACCAATGTCAAGATCACCAACCGCTCGACCGACTTTTTCGAATTGATGGTGGATGTCGAGGTGCATGACGTCCGCCACCTGACCAACATCATTGCAGCCCTTCGCGCCACGCCCGAAATCAGTTCGGTCGACCGGGCGCGCAGTTGACCCTTCCGACGCGAGACATGCGATGACGCTTCCCTACCAACGCCTGGGCATCAATATCGATCACGTCGCCACGCTGCGCAACGCCAGGGGCGGAAGCCATCCCGATCCCGTCTTGGCGGCGCTGCTGGCCGAAAAGGCGGGTGCCGACGGCATCACGGCGCATCTTAGAGAGGACAGGCGCCATATCATGGATGGCGACGTGGATCGGCTGATGGCCGAATTGTCCCGACCGCTCAATCTGGAAATGGCCGCCATCGGCGAGATGGTCGAGATTGCCGTGCGCCTGAAACCGCATGCCTGCTGTTTGGTGCCCGAGAAGCGCTCTGAACGCACCACCGAGGGCGGCCTTGAGGTGGCGGGTGATCTGGCGCGCATTTCCGACGTATCGGCACGCCTGAAGAATGCGGGCATCCGCGTTTCGCTGTTCATCGAACCCGACGAGCGTCAGGTGCGCGCCGCCAAGGCTGCGGGAGCGCCGGTGATCGAACTGCATACCGGCACTTATGCCGAGGCGGGAGGCGGCGAGGGGCCAGAGATTGTGCGGTTGCGTCGGGCGGCAGAGCTGGCCGCCGAGATTGGGCTGGAATGCCATGCCGGACATGGTCTGACCTATGCCAATGTGAAGCCGGTGGCGGCCATTCCGAATATCGTCGAACTGAATATCGGCCATTTCCTGATGGGAGAAGCGATGTTCGTGGGTCTGGAAGCCAGCATTCAGGCCATGCGCCGACTGATGGACGAGGCCAGGGCGTGATCCTAGGCATCGGCAACGATCTGGCCGATATCCGGCGCATCGAACAGACCCTGCAGCGTTATGGTCAGCGTTTCTTGAATCGCATCTTCACGCCCACGGAAATCGCCAAGGCCATGAAGCGCGCCGATCCCGCTGCGACGCTGGCCAAGCGTTTCGCCGCCAAGGAAGCCTGTTCCAAGGCCCTGGGCACCGGCTTCAGGAAGGGCGTTTTCTGGCGCGACATGGGCGTGGTCAATCTAGATACCGGCCAGCCGACCCTGGAACTGACCGGCGGCGCGCTTTCCCGCCTGCAAGAAATGACTCCGCCGGGCTACAGGCCGGTCATTCACCTCACCATGACCGACGAACCGCCGATGGCCGAAGCCATCGTCCTGATCGAGGCTGTCAGGATTTAAACATTACGGGGTGCAGGTGGAGTTTGCATCGTTTTCAAGGTTATCAAAGTGATTTCGGGAATCGTGCCGAAACGCACGGGAATGATGCTGGTGCCGATGCCGCCGCTGACCACCAGCGGCCCCTTGTCGCCGTCGATCAATCCGTAGGCATAGCGTTGTCCGTAGATTGAGGGAACTACCAAACGTCCCAGCAGGGGCAGATTGACCTGTCCGCCATGGGTGTGTCCCGCCAGGGCCAATCCAGCCCGCCTTGGCAGTTCCGGATAACTGTCCGGATGATGCATCGCTACAATGAGAGGGACGTTCCTTGGAATGCCCGCCAACGCCTTTTCAGGCCTGTCATTGTCGGTCGTCTTGTCGCCAACGCCAGCCAGCCAGATATCGGCGCCTTGCCAGTTGAGGACGATGGATTTGTTTTCAAGCACGGGGATGCCCACGGACTCGAAGGCTCGGGCGACGCGCCCGCCATCCAGCCACCAATCGTGATTGCCAAGAATCGTATAGACGCCCAAGGGGGATTCAAGTTTCGACAAAATGTGGGCCGTGGTTTCGGGCGGGACGAAGCGGGTGAATAGGCCGCCCGCGATATAGTCACCCATCAGAACCACCAGATCGGGCCTTTCGGCGTTCGCCATGGCGACGACGCGCTCAAGTTTGGCCTCGTCGATATGGGGGGCGCCAGGATGCGGATCGGCGATCGCCAGGATGCGAAGCTCGGGCGCGTCCTTCGGCCAGGAAGGCGATTGAACGGTCCAGCGCCGGACATGCAACAGGTCCGGCTCGACGAAAAATCCCCAGGCAAAACCGGCCACGGCAAGGCCCAGGCAGAAGAAAGTCAGTCGTCTGAACAAGCGAAGGCACCCAGCACGAGGAACGGTCAATCCATAGCTGGTTATATTTGCAAGAAAAGCAATGGGATAATGGTGCGGCAAGGCGCCCTTGACATTAAAGGTCAGGACTGGCTTCATCCCGGACTGAAAAGCTAGGATTTTGCCAGTGGATTTCAATATTTCCCGATTCTTCGCCAGCAGTCAGGCGCGCAAAAAGCCCAAGCCCCAGGATGGTTCCTGGAGCGAGACCACGAAGACCGTGCTTTATGCGGGATTGATCGCGCTTGGCATTCGCACCTTGGCTTATGAACCGTTCAACATTCCCTCGGGGTCGATGATTCCCACGCTTCTGGTGGGCGACTATCTGTTCGTTTCGAAATTTTCCTACGGCTATTCGAGACATTCTTTTCCTTTCAGCGCCGCTCCCTTCAAAGGGCGACTTTTCAAGGGCGCGCCAGAGCGCGGCGACGTGGCGGTCTTCAAGCTGCCCACCGACAACAAGACCGACTACATCAAGCGCATCGTGGGACTGCCCGGCGACCGCATTCAGGTGAAGAACGGAATCTTGCACATCAATGGCGAAGCGGTGAAGCGCGAGCGCATCGCCGATTTCGTCTTCAAGAACGAGCATGGCAACACGACGCGCATGGTCCAGTATCTGGAAACGCTGCCGGGCGGGCGGGTGCATCCGATCATCGAGATCAGCGACATGCTGCCTCAGGACGACACGCATGAATATGTGGTTCCCGAGAACCATTTCTTCGCCATGGGCGACAATCGCGATAATTCCAAGGACAGCCGTTTCCTGTCGGAAGTGGGATATATCCCCTCTGAAAATCTGGTGGGGCGGGCGGAGTTCCTGTGGTTCTCGACCGATGGTTCGGCCAGCCTGTTCGAATTCTGGAAATGGCCCTCGGCCACGCGTTTCTCGCGCTTCTTCGGCGCCGTGCGTTAGGCAATGGCCAGGGATATCGAACTCCGCCTAGGTCATCGCTTCAACAACCCATCCTTGCTGACCGAGGCCCTGACGCATCCCAGCGCCTCGGCGCCCTTGTCTCCCAGCTATCAGCGCCTGGAATTCCTGGGCGACCGGGTGCTGGGCTTGGTGGTGGCGCGTTTGCTGATCGAGCGTTTTCCTCACGAGGCCGAGGGTGATCTGGCCAAGCGCCATGCCCAGTTGGTCAGCCGCGAGACGGCGGCCAAGGCCGCCCGCTTGCTCGACATCGGCTCGTTCATCAGGTTTTCCAAGGGCGAGATGGAAGCAGGCGGCCAGGGTAGTTCGTCGGCCTTGGGCGATGTGATGGAAGCGCTGCTGGGCGCCATCTATCTGGATGGCGGATTGGCCCCTGCCGAGGCCTTGGCCCTGCGCCTGTGGGAGCCGATGCTGTCTTTGGACCTGACGCCACCCAAGGACGCCAAGACGGCGTTGCAGGAATGGAGCCAGGCGCGCACATTGGGTCTGCCCGTCTATACTGTTGTGGGACAGAGCGGCCCGGCGCATGATCCGAGGTTCGAGGTCAAGGTTCAGGTTGGCGTCCATTCGGCTTCGGGCGAGGGGGCTTCGAAGCGCGCCGCCGAGCAGTTGGCCGCCAAGTCGTTGTTGGATAAGGTTGAGTCATGAAAAAAGCCGGATTTGTCGCCGTTCTGGGCGCGCCCAATGCCGGAAAATCGACGCTGGTCAATCAGTTGGTCGGTTCCAAAGTGTCCATCGTTTCATCGAAGGTGCAGACCACGCGCACCCGCGTTCTCGGCATCGTGATGCATGGCGAATGTCAGGTGGTGCTGATGGATACGCCGGGCATTTTTCAGCCCAAGCGCCGGCTTGACCGCGCCATGGTGGCGGCGGCCTGGACCGGGGCCGAGGATGCTGACGTGCTGTTGCTGCTGATCGATGCCCGCAAGGGATTCGACGCTGAAAGCCAGGCCATCGTTTCGCGTTTGAAGGAACAGAAGAAGCGCGCCTTGCTGGCGCTCAACAAGGTCGATCAGTCGGACAAGGGCAAGTTGTTGAAGCTGGCCGAATCGCTGCATGCCGAAGGCTGTTTCGACGAGGTCTTCATGATCTCGGCCCTGACCGGCGACGGCTGCGACGTGCTGATCGACAAGCTGGCGTCATTGATGCCGGAAGGCCCCTATCTGTATCCCGAAGATGAACTGTCCGACATGCCCCAGCGTTTGCTGGCCGCCGAAGTTGTGCGCGAGCAGCTTTATCACAGGCTTTATCAGGAACTGCCCTATCAGGCGACCGTGGAAACCGAAGCCTGGGAAGAGCGCCGCGACGGCAGCGCCAAGATCGACGTCACAATTTACGTCGAGCGCGACGGCCAGAAATCCATCGTGCTGGGCGAGAAGGGGGCCATGGTCAAGGCCATCGGCCAGTCGGCGCGCCAAGAGCTTGAGCAGTTGCTGGAACGCAAGGTCCATCTGTTCTTGTTCGTCAAGGTGCGCGAAAACTGGCAAGAAGACCGCGAGCGCTATTCCACCTGGGGATTGGATTTCGAGGCCTAACCGCTCTATCCTTTCCCCATGGACTGGACCGACGACGGCATTGTCTTAACGACCCGAAAATTCGGCGAAAGCGGGCTAATCGTCAGCCTGCTCACCCGCGAGCATGGGCGCCATGCCGGGCTGGTGCGTGGCGGGGCGGGCAAAAGGGCGGCGGGCCAGTACGAACCCGGCAATCTTGTCCACGCGGTTTGGCGGGCGCGCCTGGAAGAACAACTGGGGTCGCTGGCTTGCGAGGTGCGCAGCAACCACGCCGCCCGCCATCTGGCGCATCCGGCAAGGCTGGCGGCCTTGATCTCCGCCTTGTCGCTGGTGGAAACCGCCCTGCCCGAGCGCGAGCCGCATAGCAGCCTGTTCGACTCGCTGTCGGCCCTGTTGGTCATCCTGGGCGAGGAGGGCTGGGAGCAGGCCTATATTCGCTGGGAGATGATCTTGCTGGCCGAACTGGGCTTCGGCATCGACCTGTCTTGCTGCGCCGCCACTGGCAAGAATGACCAACTGGCCTATGTCTCGCCCAAGTCGGGCCGCGCCGTCAGCCTGTCGGCGGGGGCGCCCTGGAAGGATAAGCTATTGAAACTGCCGGGATTCTTAGTTGAGGGAGAAGGCGGCAGCATCGCCGATGGCCTGAAACTGACCGGCTATTTCCTGGAATCCTGGCTTTTCAACCATTTGGGCCGCCCTTTGCCTGCCGCCCGCACACGGCTTGTTGACCGGCTGGGCTGATACCCACTATATCTAGCCCCCATGAACGAACTGTCCCCCAACGGCGGCGAAATCCGCGATACCGGTCTGGCCGATGCGCTCAGCGAGCGCTATCTGGCCTATGCCCTGTCGACCATCGTTTCCCGTTCGCTGCCCGACGTGCGCGACGGGCTGAAGCCCGTGCATCGGCGCATTCTGTACGCCATGCGCCAGTTGAAGCTGGACCCCGAGTCCGGTTTCAAGAAGTGCGCGCGCGTGGTTGGCGACGTCATCGGTAAATATCACCCGCATGGCGATTCCGCCGTGTACGAGGCGATGGTGCGCCTAGCCCAGGATTTCGCGGTGCGCTATCCGTTGGTGGAGGGGCAGGGCAATTTCGGCAATATCGACGGCGACAACGCTGCCGCCATGCGCTACACGGAATCGAAGCTGACGGCGGTGGCCCAGGCCCTGATGGATGGGCTTGACGAAGACGCCGTCGATTTCAGGCCCACCTATGACGGGTCGGAATCCGAACCCGTGGTCATGCCCTCGGCTTTTCCCAATCTGCTGGCCAATGGTTCGTCGGGCATCGCGGTCGGCATGGCGACCAATATTCCGCCGCACAATGTTTCGGAACTTTGCGACGCTCTGTCGCACATCATCAAGAAGCCCGGCTGTTCGGTGGACGAACTGGTGCAGTTCGTGCGTGGCCCCGATTTTCCTACCGGCGGCATCCTGGCCGAGCCGGGCGAGAACATCCTGGAAGCCTATCGCACCGGGCGCGGCGGATTTCGCCTGCGTGCCCGCTGGGAAGTGGAAAAGCTCAAGCACGGCCTGTGGCAAGTGGTGGTCACGGAAATTCCCTATCAGGTGCAGAAGGCCAAGCTGATCGAGCGCATCGCCGGACTATTGTCCGAAAAGAAGCTGCCGCTGCTGGCCGATGTGCGCGATGAATCAACCGATATCGTGCGCGTCGTTTTCGAACCCAAGAACCGCACCGCCCAGCCCGAAGTGCTGATGGAGCAGTTGTTCCGCCAGACCGATCTGGAAACACGCATCTCGCTCAACATGAATGTGCTGGACGCAGATGGCGTGCCGCGCGTCATGAATTTGAAGGAAGTTCTGCGTGCCTTCCTTGATCACCGCATGGTGGTGCTGGAGCGCCGGGCTAGGCACCGGCTGGGCCGCATCGATCACCGGCTGGAAGTGCTGGGCGGTTATCTGGTGGCCTATCTCAACCTGGATGCGGTGATCAAGATCATCCGCAACGAGGATGAACCCAAGCCCGCATTGATGAAGAAGTTCAAGCTGTCGGACGTGCAGGCCGAAGCCATCTTGAACATGCGGCTTAGGGCCTTGCGCAAGCTGGAAGAAATCGAAATCAAGCGCGAACATGATCGCTTGAGCGCCGAAAAGACCGAGTTGGAATCGCTGCTGGCCGACGAGGCCAAGCGTTGGCGGGCCATCGGCGCCGAGATCAAGGACATCCGCAAGAAATTCGGCCCCGAGACGGCGCTTGGCAAGCGCAGAAGCGATATTTCCGGCCCGCCGCCGGTGATCGACGTGCCCATGGAAGCCATGGTCGAGCACGAGGAACTGACCGTTGTCCTGTCCGAAAAAGGCTGGGTGCGCGCCATGAAGGGCCATCTGGAAGACACGGCGGAACTGAAATACAAGGAAGGCGATGGACCGGCCTTTATCTTGCCTGCCGCCACCACCTCGAAAATCCTGGTTTTCGCCTCGAACGGCCGCTTCTATACGCTGTCTGGCGACAAGCTGCCCAAGGGGCGCGGCCATGGCGAACCTATCCGCCTGATGATCGATCTGCCCAACGATGCCGAAATCGTGACACTGGTCGTCCACAAGCCGGGCGACAAGCTGCTGCTGGCCTCGGCCCTGGGGCGCGGTTTCGTGGTCGAGGAAACCGAAGTTCTGGCATCGACCAGAACCGGCAAGCAGGTGATGAATCTGGACGACGACGACAAGGCGATGTTCGCCGTTCCCGCCGATGGCGATCATGTCGCCATTATCGGCGAGAACCGCAAGATGCTGATCTTCCCGCTGAACCAAGTGCCCGAAATGGGCAAGGGGCGCGGCGTGATCTTGCAGCGCTACAAGGATGCGCATCTGTCCGATCTGAAGGTCTTCGTGAAGAAGGAAGGCCTTAGCTGGATCGTCGGCGGCCGCGTGCGCACTGAAACCGACCTGGGACCCTGGATCGGCGAACGCGCCCAGGCGGGCCGTCTGCCGCCCACTGGTTTTCCGCGCTCGAACCGCTTCGACGGGTAGTAAAATCTCCCCTTGAACCTAGCCCCAACTTGCCTAAAACTGGTTCCATGATCCTGACTGCGGGAACATGGCGGAAATGGCTGGCGAACGGGCTTTTGGCGCTCGCGCTGATGCTGTCGCATGCGGCGCCGGTCATGTCGTTCGAGCAAACGACCACCCCCGCCCATCATGCGCAAGCGCAAGAAGGCCATTGCCAAGATGTCTTGGCCGATCAAATGCCTGCTTCAACGGTTCCGCAGGCCGCCTGTCAGGCCTGTCCTGGCATGGCGATCTTCCTGCCCGAGCCGATGCGTCTTCCCATCCGCGTGGCCGTTTTGGGATTCGCCTTGCCGGAACCGCAAGAAAGGCAGGGGATTTCCATCTCGCTCGATACGCCGCCTCCGAAATCCTTGTCCGTCGTCTGACCATTTTTTGAAACGACGAACAACGAGGATTTCATGATCGATCTGTCACGCCGCCAGTTGCTGGCGGCCACGGCCATGGCAAGCGCCTGGGCCACATTGCCGAAAAACGCGCAGGCCGCATCGCCGGTCCAACTCTCCATCGAAAAGCGCACGCTTGAGGTCAAGGGCAAGGCGGCCAGCGTTTTCGCCATCCGCCAACCCGACGGGACGCAGGGCTTGCGCGCCAAGGCGGGCGAGCGTTTCAGGGTGCGCCTTACCAACAAGGCGGGCGAATCCAGTCTGATCCATTGGCATGGGCAGACCCCGCCCATGGCCCAGGATGGCGTGCCCGGCATCGGCCAGGATGCGCTGAAGGATGGCCAAAGCTGGGATTACGATTTCCCCTTGCGCCCCGGCACCCACTGGATGCATTCGCATCACGGCCTTCAAGAACAGCTTCTGATGGCGGCCCCCTTGATCGTGCGCGAGGATGCGAAGGAAAACGTGCAGGAAGTGGTGATCTTGCTGCACGACTTCACCTTCAAATGGCCCGAGGAAATCCTGAGCGATTTGCAAGGCGGTGGCGGCAATCATAGCGGTCATGCCATGCCAGCGCCCGCTCCCCGGCATGGCGCCAGCGGCCATGAACATGGCAGCCATATGAACCATGGCGGCAATGTCGCCCCTATGACCATGGGCCATGCCAACGATGTCGATTACGACGCCTATCTCGCCAACGATCGCACGCTGGACGATCCCGAGATCGTCAAGGTCGAGAAGGGTGGGCGGGTGCGGCTGCGCATCATCAACGGCGCCACCACCACCGGCTTTACCATCGACACCGGCGGCTTGACGGCCATGACCTTAAGCGTCGATGGCAATCCGGTCAGGCCCGTTCAGGGTAAGAATTTTCCGCTGTCGATGGGGCAACGGATCGATCTGCTGGTTGATATTCCGAAGGATGGCGGGGCTTTTCCCATCCTGGCCCTGCGCGAGGCGGCCATTGAGCGGACGGGTGTCATTCTGGCGACGAGCGGCGCCAAGGTGAGCAAGCTGTCTGGCGAGGGCAAGGCTGCGTCGAAACTGTTGGACCTGTCGCTGGAAAGCCGACTGGTGGCCGTCAGGCCATTGGCCGAGAAGAAACCCAACCGCAAGCTGGTGTTGGAACTGGGCGAAATCATGGGCAAGTATCTGTGGACGCTCAACGGCCAGGCTTACGGCCAAAACGAACCCTTGAAGGTAAAGAAGGGCGAGCGGATCGAACTGACCATGGTCAACCGCACGATGATGATGCATCCCATGCATCTGCACGGACACCATTTCCAGGTGGTGGCGTTGCAAGGAAAACCCGTGAGCGGTCCCGTGCGCGACACCGTGATCGTGCCCTCCATGATGGGCGAGGTGACGGTGGCCTTCGATGCCGACAATCCAGGCCGCTGGCCCTTGCACTGCCACAACCTGTTCCACATGGCGGCGGGCATGATGACGACGGTCGATTACATCTGAGCTTGGCTTAACGCTTCCCGCAGGCGCCAGCCTGCGGGAATGCGCTTTTACGCGGCGTCTTCCATAGGTTCCTTGCGTCCCGCCAACTTGCATTCAATGAAGACATGCTGTTTGCATGATTTGCAGATGTCATGGTCAAGCTGCGGATAGATGTTGCGCAGGGCCTGCGTTTTCGAGTGAAAGAAATTCGCTGGCCCAATCTCGGCGTCATAGCCGCCCTGATGCAAAGTTTCGGTCACGCTTGCCTTGGTGTTCAGAAGATACAGCGCGCCGCCGCGTTTGCGAAAGCGTTTGGCTTCCTGCGCCAAGGCTTCGGCGCCCGCGATATCGACGAAATTGACTCCCGACATTTCGATCATCAGGCGCTTTTGCTCGGGGTGCTCTTGCTCATAGGTGCGCAAGGTTTCCTGGAAATAATTGACCGCGCCGAAAAACAGCGAGCCGTCGATGCGCACGATGCGCAACTGCGGACATTCGGGCAAAGCCAGATTCGTGATGAATTTGCGCGATGCATGATCCGGGTCCGGGACTCGGATGCTGATCTTGGGATGCGATGTGCGGTTGAGATAGAGCAGCAGCGACAGCAGAACGCCCGCGAAAATCGCTTCTTGCAGCTCAAGAAACAGCGTTGAGAAGAACGTCACCAGCAAGACGGCGCTTTCCGCCCGGCTGGTCTTTAGAATTTGACGGATATGGTGTTGATCGATCAGGCCATAGGAAACCAGCATCAAGACGCCAGCCATGGCGGCGTTTGGCATATAGGCGGCGAAGGGGGCGACAAGGACGACGATCAAGGCCAGGGCGGCGCCTGCCACGATGGCGGCCAGCGGTGTCTTGGCGCCCGAATCAAAATTGAGGCCGCTGCGGTTGAACGAACCCGTGGCGACATAGGCCGAGAAGAAACTGCCCGCGACGTTGGACAGGCCCTGGCCGATGAATTCCTGATTGCCGTTGATATGCTGGCCGCTGCGCACGGCCAGCGCCCTGGAAATCGACAAGGCCTCGGTCAGGGCGAACAGGGTGACGGCAAGGGCGGGCGAAGCCAGTTGTTTCCAGACTGCCGGATCGAAGCTGGGCGCTGAAAGGGGCGGCAGGCTGGCGGGCAGGGCGCCGACGGTGGGAATGCCTGCCGCAAACCAGAAATTGAGCGCGGCGGAAAGCAGGCTGCCCGCCAGGATGGCGACGATCATATAGGGAACTTTTGGCAGATAGCGGCGCACCAGAATGCCGCTGAGCAGCGTTGTCGTCGCCACGCCCGCCACGGCCCAGGAAATGGCGCTGAGATGCGTGAACAGATAGATGAAGATGTCGGAGAAATGTGCCCCGCGGGGAATCGGCAAACCGAAATAATTCTTGATCTGATTGGCGGCGATCAGCACGCCTGCGCCTGCCGTGAATCCGATCACCACCGAATGCGAGATGAAATTGACGATCGATCCCAGACGAAACAGCCCAAGGGCCAATTCCAGCAGCCCCACCATCATGGCTAAGGTTAGCGCCAGTTTCACATAGTCCGCCGAACCAGGCTCGGCCAGGGCCGAGAGCGAGGAGAACAAAACCAGCGACGCCGCCGTGGTCGGCCCGGACACCAAATGCCAGCTTGATCCGAACAGGGCCGCCACGATGGCCGGGATGATTCCCGCATACAAACCATATTCCGGCGGCATGCCTGCGATGGTCGCAAAGGCGACTCCTTGCGGCAGAACCACGATGGCGCCGGTCAGACCCGCCGACAAATCGGAGCCAAGCGAACGCCGGTTGACCAACGGCATCCAAGTGAGAAACGGAAACACGCTCCGCATCCAGCCGAAGCGGGCGGTCTTGGAAATGGACACTTCTAGAAACCCTCCGCGATTCCTGGAATCCCAGGTAACTTAGTCACTTCTAATATAGGCGGATGCCTGAATCCGTCTCAATTGGGACTCTTACTTAGCAAGGCGTATATCGTTTGTTCCAGGCCAGACTTAAGCCACGGCGCAGGCTAGGCGCACAAGTTCAGCGATGTTTTTGGCGCCGGTCTTTTCCATGATGTGGGCGCGATGCACTTCGACGGTTCGGGTGCTGATCCCCAGTCTTTCCGCCACCACCTTATTGGGGTGACCCGCCACCAACAGCAGCAAGACATCCTGCTCCCTGGGGCTTAGGATGTCCATGTTGAAGCCGCTGCTTGCCGCGGATTGCGCTGAAGTTTCCCTAAGCGGCGGCATCAGGGCAGACCGGATGCTAGACAGCAGAACTTCGTCGCGAAACGGCTTTTGAATGAAATCGACGGCGCCCGCCTTCAAGGCGGCCACCGCCATCGGCACATCGGCATGCGCGGTGATGATGATGACCGGCAGCCGGATGCCGCGCAGGCGCAAATCCTTCAACAATTCGATGCCTGTCATGCCGGGCATGCGCACATCGGCTACGATGCACCCGGCCCAGCCCGGCTGCACCGCTTTTAGAAAATCGAGCGCCGAAGCGAAGGTTTTGCTGCGATAGCCAGCCGAGTCCAGCAGAATGGCCAATGAGTCTCGGACATCGGCCGAATCGTCGATAACGAATATAGGCTGTGTTTCAGGCATCTTCTAAATCCCTTTTCGCCAGGGGCAGGGTGAACCGGAAAATGGCGCCGCTCGTGGGCGCATTTTCGGCCCACAATCTTCCCTCATGCGCTTCCAGTATAGACTTGCTGATGGAAAGCCCCAACCCCATTCCCGCCACCTTGGTGGTGACGAATGGTTCGAACAGATGGTCCATGACGTCTTTCGGCATGCCGGGGCCATTATCGGCGACAGATATTTCGATCATGTCCATATCGATCCTTCCGGCAACGGTTATCTGCGGATGCTGGGTTTTCGACAAGGTCAGAGATTGAATGGCGTTGCGCAACAGGTTGATCAGAACCTGAACGATTTGCGTCTTGTCGGCCATGACCTCGGGCAGGGCCGACATGCCGGATGACTGGATTGCGACGCCTGCGGCATTGGCTTCCGCCGAGACCAGCCGGATGGCGTCATCGGCCATGTCGGACATCGCGTTGGCGGACAGAGTCAATTCACCCTTGCGCATGAAATCGCGCAGCCCATGGATGATCTGTCCCACCCGCTCGACCCTGTCCACGCTCATGCTCATGACGTTGGCGGCGCGCTCAATGTCGGGCGATGGCGATTTGAGAAGGCGCAAGGCCGCCTGGGTCAGGTTCATCGCGGCGGTCAGGGGCTGGTTCAATTCGTGCGCCAGGGCGGACGCCATTTCCCAACCCACGTTCAAGCGTTGGAAATGCGCCAGCTCGGTCTGGCGCTCCTGCATGCGCATTTCGGCATCGCGTCGTTCGGCGGTCATGGCGCCGAACAGCAGGCTTGTCACGGCCAATACGCCCAGGCGGATTTGCATTTCGACGATCATGGCACTTTCGTGGCCGTACAACAGATCTGTCAGGACGGGGGCGACATAGATGGCGCCCAAGGCCAGCGCCGCGCCGGTTTGTCCATGACGCGTGGCGATCCAGGCAAAGGGAAGAAAAAGGAGATAGAAGAAGTGGATTTCCGCATTGACGAATTGCCCGAACACTTCCCAAGCGATCAGGGTCAGCGCGCCGGTCTGCAAGATGATTTCGCCGCTCAACAGCGTCTGAAAGCGGATATGTCGCCAGGACTTGTCGTAAATGAGAATGAGCGGGGCGATGGACAGGATGGCCACCAGATTGAACAAAAATAGCAGCAGTGCGGCTTCAAGCGATCCCGCATTCTGAAAAGGCGGAATTGCCAGGATGATCGTGGTCAGGGCCGAGGCTGCCGAGGCGGCGGTCAGGAATCTGAGAACGCCGCGCCGTCGCTTCAAGCTCCAAACGGGGGCGGAATTTCTTGGATGCAGCAGCGCAAGGCCAAGGGCGGCGCCAGCGGTTTCCGCAGCAATGCGCAGGATGGCCGACAAAGGGGTCGCAAGAAAACCGCCATCGATCAGGCCGGCCAGCAGGGGGGCGGCTACGGCGAACCACAGCCCGTTTCGGCCATGGCGCGCCGCGATGGCAAAGCTGATGGCGGGCGCCGCATTCCAGGGATGCGCTGCGAGGTCGGCAAAGCGATGCGCCGCCGCCGCCAAGTCGGCGGTCATGTACAAGGTCAAATAGATGGCGCCAATGGCTAGATCGCGTAATCCCGGCATCCCCCTATTCTCCAGATTATACGCGGGAATTGAAGAGGCATTTCGAAGGCCTTCTTGCGATCCGCTTTATGTGTTTGATAAGCTGATGGGAATAAGAAAGAAAGGGAGGTGTCTGGCATGCGCGTTTTTGCAAGCCTTGCTGCTTGGGCCGAAAGGGCGAGCTTGCGGATCGGCGATGCCGCATCCTGGCTGCTGCTGGCCGTGGCGGGGGCGGGAATCGCCGTTCTTCTGTTGCGCCATCTTCTGGGATCGGGAGAGGTGAGCATGCCGCCCGCCTATGTCTGGTGCACGGCGCTGGTCATGCTGGCGGGAAGCGGCGTGGCGCTCAAGACAGACATCGACGCTATCTTCATCTTTCGTGTTCTGTCCCATAGGGCGCGCTCAGTCCTGTTGATTGGCGCGGGACTTGGCATCGTGTTGCCATGGGCGTTGCTGCTTGATCTGTTCGCGGGATCGCTGTCGCTTGCCGCACCGGGACTGATCGGCGAGCCAAGCGGCCTTTTGGAAAGCCTGTGGTGGCGTCTGGCCATTGATGTAGGGGCTTTGGCGCTGGGGTTGGAGGCCTTGGGCCTTTTCTCGCAAGGCTTGGCTGGATTGATGCAAGCCAGGCAGTCTTGATGATGGGCGAGTCTGGTTTTCTTGCACCCTTGATGCTGGCTCTTGTTCTGCTGGGCTTGCTGGCCGGATTGCCAACCCCTTTGGTTTTGGCTGGCGGCGCTTTGCTGGGCTTGTTGGTGGGGCAGTTGCTTGGCGTTTACGACATCGTGCTGATGGGAGACTTGGCCGGGCAGTTGAAGACGCTGCTGGAGAACGAGGTCCTGCTGGCCATTCCGCTGCTGGCGCTTTCGGGTACGCTGTTGCAAGACACGAGCGCTTTTTGTGCCTTGCGCCAGCGTTTGGCTGGACTGATCGTTCCCGCCAGCGACGCTTTGCTGGCCATGTCGGGTGGGGGAGGCGGCAATCAGAAAAGCAGGGCTGTTTCCGCCTTGCTGGAACGGGCGATCCCGGCTTCGCCCTTTCTCGTTCTTTTGGCCGATTTGATTGGCAAGGCTTCACATGATGCCCAAGCGCCGATTGATGCGCCTTCGCTTATGTCGGCGATGATTGTTCCTGGCCTCTGTTTGGCCTTTTTGGTTGGCGTCGCAAGAAACGACGAGGCGGCCATTGAAGGCGAGGCCCAAACCACCATTTCCCATTGGCACGCGATGTTAGCCGGTTTGGCGGCGATTTCCATTCCGGCCATCATACTGTTTGGCCTTGCCAGTCCGGCGGAAGCGGGGGCGGTTGGCGTCGGCCTGTCATTGGGGCTGGGGATTCTTGCCAAGGAATTGCGGCTTGACCGATTGGGCGACCCGCTCGACCGCGCCTTGCGTCGTTCCGCCGCCGTCTATGCCGCCTTGATCGCCGGGGCGGCCTTCATGCTTGTCTTTCAAGGCATCGGCGGCGCTGTGATTGTGGACAGCCTGTTGTCCGCCCTGCCCGACGACAACGTCCTGTCGCTGCTGCTGGCGTTGGCCGTCCTTCTGGCCTTGCTGGGCCTGCTGATCGAGCCATTGTCCTTGGCGATTTTGTTCATTCCCCTGGCCGGGCCGCTTTTGCTCGCCAAGGGAATTTCTCCCATGCTGCTGGGCGCCGCCTTCATTCTGGCGCCGATGTCCGGCCTAGCCCTTAAGATGAGCTTGCGCCAGCGTATCTTGCTGCCCCTGACCCAAGGCGTCGCCTTCGCGGTTGCAATATTCTGGATCGGGTTACAGCCAGCCGACAAGCCCAGGCCGACCGTCGATGCTCCGGCGCAGCTTGAAAAGCACGAAGATGTTTTCATTCCCGGCAACGCCAGCGATTCACTGCCGCAGGGCGAGCATGAGGATCGTGGATATGCGCCGCCCAGTGAAGGTGAGTGAATAGGTAATACCAGTTCCGTCCGCCGTTACGCGCTGGCGAATCAGACAAGCGCATGGCATAGTTAAGTCCAGCTCCAGACAAACGAAAAACGGAGACGCGCCTTGAATTTTCTTCTTGGATTGAGTCGTCTAGTCGACAAGATGAACGAAGCGATCGGCAAGACGGTGATGTGGGGGATATTGGTCGCTGTTCTCATCAGCGCAGGCAACGCCAGCCTGCGTTACGCGCTAAATATCGGATCGAACGCCTGGCTGGAAGCTCAGTGGTATCTTTTCTCGGCCGTCTTCCTGCTCTGCGCGGGATTCACGCTGCTTCGCAACGAGCATATCCGCATCGACGTCGTTTCCAGCCATTTGCCGCGCAAGGCGCAAATCTGGATCGACATTCTGGGCGCGGTGTTCTTCCTGCTGCCGATGACGGTTCTGCTGACCGAACTTTCCTGGGCCATGCTGGTCGAATCCTACGCCACGCAGGAAGTGTCAACCAATACCGGCGGCCTGATCCGCTGGCCGGTGAAACTTCTGGTTCCCGTCGGATTTATTCTTCTGACCCTGCAAGGCCTGTCCGAAATGCTGAAAAAGATCGCCATCCTGACCGGCCATCTTGAAGACCCAGGCCCGCATGGCGGACACCATACTCCCGTCAAAGCGGGAGAAGCGTCATGACCCAGTTCCTGATCGACAACATGGCGCCCATGATGTTCGCGGCCCTGGTGGTGTTCTTGCTGCTGGGCTATCCGGTGGCTTTCGCCCTGGCCGCCAATGGATTGATGTTCGGCATGATCGGCATCGAGCTTGGGCTGCTGACGCCAAACCTATTGCAAGCACTCCCGCAGCGCATCTTCGGCATCATGTCCAACGACACGCTGCTGGCCATTCCCTTCTTCACTTTCATGGGGCTGGTTCTTGAACGCAGCGGCATGGCCGAGGATTTGCTGGATACGGTCGGCCAGCTATTCGGCACCATGCGCGGCGGCTTGGCTTTCGCCGTCATCTTCGTCGGCGCGTTGCTGGCCGCCACCACCGGCGTCGTCGCCGCCTCGGTGATTTCCATGGGGCTTATCTCGCTGCCCATCATGCTGCGCTACGGCTATGACCGCAGGCTGGCCTCCGGCGTCATCGCCGCCTCGGGCACCTTGGCGCAGATCATTCCGCCTTCTCTGGTGCTGATCATCATGGCCGATCAGTTGGGTCGCTCGGTGGGCGACATGTATCAGGGCGCCTTCATTCCCGGTCTGGTCCTGACCTCCTTCTACGCCATCTATGTCTTGTCGGTGACCATCTTCAATCCCAAGGCCGCGCCGGCCCTGCCGTTTGAGGCGCGCACGATCAAGGAAGATGACGGGTCGGCGGGCTACCCTTCCGTCGTGGCGATTACCGGACTTTGCGCGGGAACGGCTTGGCTGCTGACCCAATTCCTCGATCCCATTCTTGCCATGTTCCTGCCAGTGCTGGCTTTGTATCTGCTGGTCGTTCTGCACAAAGCCTTGGGGATGCGCCTGATCAGCCGCATGGCCCAGCAGGTGGTTATCGTGATGGTGCCGCCGCTTGCGCTGATCTTCCTGGTTTTGGGCACCATCTTTTTGGGTATCGCCACGCCGACCGAGGGTGGCGCCATGGGGGCAGCCGGTGCTTTGATCATGGCCTTCGCAAAGCAGAAACTGTCCATCAGCTTGATGAAACAGGCCATGGAAAGCACGGCCAAGCTGACCTCTTTCGTCGTTTTCATCCTGGTCGGTTCGACGGTGTTCGGTTTGGTCTTCCGCGGCGTGAACGGCGATCTGTGGGTCGAGCATCTGTTGCTCGATCTGCCGGGCGGCCAGGTCGGCTTCCTGATCGTGGTGAATATCCTGATCTTCGTGCTGGCCTTCTTCCTCGATTTCTTCGAATTGGCCTTTATCGTCGTGCCGCTATTGGCGCCGGTGGCCGACAAACTGGGCATCGACCTGATCTGGTTCGGCGTGCTGTTGGGCGTGAATATGCAAACCTCGTTCATGCATCCGCCCTTTGGCTTTGCGCTATTCTATTTGCGCAGCGTGGCGCCCACGCAAGATTACGTCGACAAAGTCACGGGCAAGCTGACGGCGCGCATTACGACGGGGCAAATCTATTGGGGCGCCGTGCCCTTTGTGGTGATCCAGGTCATCATGGTTTGCGTCCTGATTTTCCTGCCCGATCTGGTGCTGGGATCGCTAGACGATCAGAAGAAGATCGATCCTTCGAAGATCGAATTGAACTTCACGCCCGAGGAATATGGAACGCCGATGTTCGAGGACAACAAGCCCGAGGGGGAAGGTGACGAAGCGGTCCCCGCCGGTGAGGATGAGCCGAAAAAACCGCAATAGATTCTGGCGAAACCGTACAGTCAAAAAAAGCCCCGCTCGCGAGAGCGGGGCTTTTCGTTAGGCTGTCAGCCCTTGCGGGGCTTACTTTTTCTTGCGCTTGGGATCAAGCGCGTAAGACATGTAGTTGTCGTAGGTATGTTCGGCGATGCGGAACCAGCTGTATTCCATGTCGCGGAAGGCCTTCCAGTGCTCGAACACCTTCTTGAAGTTGGCGTTGGAAGCCGCGGTTTCCGCATAAACTTCCTCGGCCGCCTTGAAGCAGGCGTCAAGAACGTCCTTGGGGAAGGCGCGAAGCTGCACGCCATTGCCGACCAGACGCTTCAAGGCGTCGGGGTTCTGCGCGTCGTACTTGGCCATCATATAGACATTGGCCTCGGCGCAGGCCGATTCCAGAATCGCCTGATAGGCGGGGGGCAGTTTCTTCCACTCATTGATGTTGACGTTGAGCGAAAGCTGCGGTCCGCCTTCCCACCAGCCGGGGTAATAGTAGTATTTGGCGACTTTGTAGAAGCCCAGCTTCTCGTCGTCATAGGGACCGACCCATTCGGCGGCGTCGATGGTGCCCTTTTCCAGCGACGGATAGATGTCGCCGCCGGCGATTTGCTGCGGCACCAAGCCCAGCTTGCTCATCACCTGGCCAGCAAAGCCGCCGATGCGCATCTTCAGGCCCTGCATGTCCTTGACCGACTTGATTTCCTTGCGGAACCAGCCGCCCATCTGCACGCCGGTATTGCCCGCCGGGAACTGGATGACGTTGTGCTGGGCGAAGAATTCGCGCAGAACCTCGAGACCGCCGCCGACATACATCCACGCATTCATCATGCGGGCCGTCATGCCGAAAGGCACGGCGCAGTCGAAAGCAAAAGTGGGGTCCTTGCCGAAGTAGTAGTAGTTCGCGGTATGTCCGCATTCCACGGTGCCGTCCTTGACGGCATCGAGAACCTGGAGACCTGGAACGATTTCGCCGCCCGCGAAGACGCGAATCTGGAACTTGCCGCCGGTGGCGGCTTCCACGCGCTTGGAAATCACTTCGGCGGCGCCGAAGATGGTGTCCAGGCTTTTAGGAAAGCTGGAAGCGCAGCGCCACTTGATTTCAGGCATTGTGGTCGTCTGGGCGATGGCGGGTGCTGCAACTGCCGAAGCCGCAAGACCAAGACCTGCGGATTTAAGGAATTTACGACGCTCCATGGATGGATCTCCCTGGATTATGGATTGGATGATTTGGAATAACGGCTCCCCGGTGCGGCGAACCGCTTTGTACAAGCATCATACACCTGGGCATTCTTTTGTGTAGATAAAAGCTATTGATTCAAAAAACTGTGCAGTGCGGTAGGTATTACCAGTTTCTCGGAGTGGCTTTGCAAGAAGTCCTCTTTAGACCTGGAAAATCACATCGGCGTCCATCCGGCCGGGCCAAAGGCTTCCATCGGTTTGAAGCGGGCCTTGTAGGCCATCTTGCGGCTTTCCGCGATCCAATATCCCAGATAGACATAGGGCAAGCCCAGGCGATTGGCTTCCTCGATCAGCCATAAAACGATGCGGGTGCCCAGGCTGCGTCCAGGATCCTCCGTTTCATAGAAGCTATAGACGGCGGACAGGCCGTCGCTTAAGCAATCGCCCAGACAGGCGCCCAGCAATCTGTTGTCGGGGCCGCGCAACTCGATCATGAAACTTTCGATCGGGCTGTCCTCGATCATCGAACGGTAGTCGTAGAATCCCATCAGCGCCATGTCGCTTCCCGAATGGCGGGCATCCTGATAGCGGGTGAACAGGCGGTATTGTTCGCTGGTGGCGCGTGCCGGTCCCCTTATGATCGTGACATCCTGCGCGGCGTTGCGGATGCGGCGCATGGTGCGGTCGGGCTTGAATTCGCTGGCCAGAATGCGCACCGGAATGCAGGCCCGGCAGTTCGGACAGGCGGGCGCGTAGGCGATGGCGTGGCTGCGCCTGAAACCTGCCTTGGACAAAGATTCATGCAGGTTCTTGCCGTCCGGGCCGCTTAGCTCGGTCACCAGCTTGCGCTCGAAGCGGCCTTCCAGATACGGGCAGGGCAGCGGCGCCGTGGTGTAAAAGAAATGGGGGTTCTTGAGAGCGACATGGTCCATGAGTCAGATATTAAACCTGACGGGCCGGATTTCTAGTACCCGAATTATCCCAGTTTTCTGACCGTCACGCTCGAAAGCATGTCGTGGATCAATCGTCCCTTGGCGTTGAACAGCCCCACCAGCAAGATCAACGGCGTGGCGATCAGGACCGAGGCGTAGAACAGAAACACCTGCAAGAAGGCCTGGAACATCATGGGGTTCTGCCCTTCATCCGTGACCAGACGCAACCCCATCATCCGCTGCCCCCAGGTGGATGCTTTCGAACCGCCGGCCAGGAAAGCGTAATAAAGCGCATTCACCGTCAGCCACAGAAAGGGCAGGGGCGCCCACAACAGTCCAAAGGTGGCGACGCCGCCCAGAATCAGAAACAGTCCCAAGGGCAAGGTAAGAAGGCCAGCAAAGAACAGATCGGCGAGATAAGCCGCCACTCGCCGCCACAGAACGCCATCGTAAGGCGTCAGATCATTCTTTGCCCGCTGTGGCGGATCGACGGAGACGGGCAGGGTTTGCATCAGGGTTTTGCGGGTGGTTTGTCGTCGGTCATTTCATGTTCGCGCAGCAGCACGATGGAAATGCGCCGGTTTCTTTGCGAGCGCGGATCGTCCTTGATCATAGGTTCGCGGTCGGCCTTGCCGATCACGCGCGCGATGCGCTTTTCCGGCATTCCGGAATCCAGCAGGGCGCGGCGGCTGGCCAGGGCGCGGTCGCTGGACAGTTCCCAATTGCCGTATTGGGGGTTGCGCGCATAGGGGATGGAATCGGTATGGCCGGAAATGGCGATCTGCTGGGGCATTTGCATCACGACCTTGCCGATCAGTTCCAGCAGTTTTGCCGCCTTGGGGGTCATGGAGGCCGAACCGCTGTCGAACATGGCTTGGCGCTCATTGTCCACGATCTGGATGCGCAAACCTTCGGGCGTGTTGTCCAGCAGAACGCTGTCCTTCAACTGAATCAAATCGGGGCTGGCTTGCACCGCCTGGCGGATCACGCGCTGCGCCTCGCGAAACGACTGCTCTTCCTTTTCCGCCTGCATTTGCTGATATTCTTCATCGGTCATGCCCGACTGGTCTTGCGGCTTGTCGTCTTGCGATTTGCCCATCACCGGCGGCGGCAGTTCCAGATTGACCGTGGGGGCCGACGAGCTTTGCGGCATGGCGCCTTCTTCGCCCATCACCTGGCCGCCCAGCATGCCGCCGGCGCCGCTGGTGGTACGCGACACGGTCTGCGGAGCGAAATAGTTCGAGATGCCTTTCAACTGCTCCTCGGTCACGGCGTTCAACAGCCAAAGCAACAGAAAGAAAGCCATCATCGCGGTCACGAAGTCGGCATAGGCCACCTTCCAAGCGCCGCCATGGGCGGCCGCGTGACCTTTCTTTATTCGCTTGATGATGATAGGGCGACCGTCATCGGCCATGAGACATCAATCCGGCGGCACATTGGCGAGATATTCTTCCACTTCCTTGAAGCTGGGCTTCACGGTGTGCGGAAGAATTTTGCGGGCGAACTCGATCGAGACCTGCGGCGCGTAGCCTTGCATATGGGCCAGCAGACCGGCCTTGATGCACATCAGATACATGCTTTCGGTATTGAAGTTCTGTTCCAGATTGCGCCCGAAGGCGGCGAAGAAACCATAGGACAAAAGCACGCCCATGAAAGTGCCGACCAGGGCGGCGCCGATCAGGTGGCCCAGCACTTCCGGTGGCTCGGTGATCGATCCCATGGTGTGAATCACGCCCAGCACGGCGGCCACGATGCCCAGGGCGGGCATGGCGTCGGCCATGTTGGTGATAGCGCCTGAAATGGCGTGCATTTCGTTGTGATGGGATTCGATCTCGCCGTCGATGATCGATTCCATCTCATGGGCGTTGTTGGTGCCCAGGGTCAGAAGGCGCAGATAGTCGCACAGGAACTCGACCAGATGATGGTCCTTAGAGAATCCCGGAAATTTGGTGAAGAGCGAGCTTTCCTCGGGCTTCTCGACGTGGCTTTCCAGCGCCAGATCGCCCTTGGTCTTGGCCAGCTTAAATATGGCGTAAAGCATGGCCAGCAGCTCAAGATAGCTGGCTTTGGAAAAACGCGATCCCTTGAAGACCTTGCCGATGTTCTTGGCGACGCCGGTCACGACCTGCTTTGGATTGCCGATCATGAAACTGCCGAAGGCGGCGCCCAGAATGATCATGAATTCGAACGGCTGCCACAGCACGTCCAGATGGCCGCCGGGGATTGCATAGCCGCCAATGACCGAGACGATAACTACGACGAAACCAATGATAGCGAACATGTGATTTCGGGGTCCCCGTGGCTTTTGACCGCTAAATCTTGTGTTGTTTATTGTGCGACTGCGACATTAGCTTACCCGGCTCTGAAAAAGAAGCGGGTTTTATGACATCCGGCTCATTTCAAGCCGCTCCCTGGCCGAAAGTCCAGTTTCGCAAACCCGCTGAATAAGGTATGTAGAGCTTCATTCCCAAGATCGAGAGAGCGACATGGTGATTGATTCTCGCAGTTTTCGCAAGGCATTGGGCTGTTTCGCCACCGGCGTGACCGTGGTGGCCGCCACCGACGGCGAGGGCAAACCCGTAGGGGTGACGATCAGTTCCTTCGCTTCCCTGTCGCTTGAACCGCCTTTGGTCCTGTTTTGCCTGGGGCTGAGCACCAGTAATGTCGAAACCTTTCGAAAGGCATCGAATTTCTCGGTGAACGTTCTGCGCAGCGATCAGCGGGAATTGTCGATTCGTTTTGCCAGCCGCATGACCGACAAATGGAGCGAGGTCGAGTATGTCGCGGGCGAGGCCACGGGCGCTCCGGTCATCTCGCATTGTCTGGCTTCGATCGAATGCACGCTTGAAAAGGAATATGTCGAGGGCGACCATGTGATCCTGATCGGTCGCGTGCAGACGCTCGATTACGATCCGGGCGGCCAGCCTTTGCTCTATTTCCGGGGCAATTACGCGGAACTCGCGTAATCGCCGACGGTTCAACCTGGGCGTTCTAATTTCCAACCGGCGCGGGCCAGAGCACCAATTCCTCCGCTTTGCCTCGCCCGTCCAGCTTGAGATAGCTTCCTTCGCGCCACATCTTCAGCAGATCGTCGTAATGACGCGACAACGGGTTGCCCGATTGACCCGAGGCGATGATGAATCTTGAATTCGCCGGGTCGTGCAAATCATAGACGGCGCGCAGTCCGGCGCCGTGGACATGGCGGAAATTGCCAAAGGCGTAGGTGCCGCGATTGAGGCTGGAGCCGTCGCCATCGGTTTCGATCGAGGGGGCGATCCAAGATTCGGGCAAAGGCAGGCGCTCAAGAATGCCGTGCGGGAATTTCGCCCGGTGCGCCGTTCCCCACTTCCATTTCGCCATGTCGGCGCCAAAGTCGCGCGATAAGCGCCTGAGCGCCTCTTCCAGCGCCCGCGTGACGATTTCCTGACAGTCTTCCGTTTGGTCCTTGGTGGCGACGTTGTCGCACCAGACATTGTTGTCGCTCAAAGTCTTCGCGATCAATTGCGGCTTGAGGGCATGGCTCCAGGCGTTGAACAGGCGGTCGGGTTCCTTCTTGTCGGCTGTCCTCAATTCGTCGGCAAAAAGGCCTCGTTGGATTTCCTCGGCCCAGGCGGCGAAGATCAGCGGTTCGGGCAGGTCGCGAGCCATGCTGCCATCCCAGTCGGCAACCATGCCCAGCGCTTTCTTCCCATCCAAGCCCGGCGGCGAAACAGTGAGAAGGTGAGGTTTCAAAAGCAGAAAGGCCGCCGACAGACTATCCATCTGATAAGCGCTCATATCGTCTGGGCCGTGCTGGGTTTTGGCGGCCAGCAGTTCGGAGATCCGACCAGCGCGCAGGTTATCCGGCCAGTTGCTGGCTAGGTGATGCGGATAATCTTCGGGTGCCAAGCGGTTGTTGGCGTTCGACAGCGCGCCATCCGCCGGATTGTGAAGGGCGGGGAGGGCATTGGCCGGAATGAATCCCTTCCAATCGGCGCTGCCGTCGGAGCCGGGTCTTGGCATGTCGGGCGAGGCGTTCCCCGCCCGCAGTGGGACCAGTCCCGTTTGCACGAGGCCGATATTGCCATCGTCCGCCGCATAGGCGACATATTGAGCCGGGGCCTGAAACAAGGCCAGGGCTTGCAGAAAATCGACGCTGTTTTGCGCCAGGCTCATCTTGCGCAGGGCTTCTGGCGTTTTGTCGGCCGGGTTGAGAAAGGTTCCCGCCAGCGAGAAGATCGCATCCGAGGGAGCTTCCCTTTCGCTTAGAACGTCGGAAATCACCGGGCCGTGCCGTGTTTCTCGGATATCGAACGGCATGTCCGCCTCGCCCTTGATCGAAATGATCTCGCGACGCACGCTATAGGGGGCGGGGCCGTCAGGCGTCATATAGCGGCTTTTGTCGCCATCGGTGTCCGGCCTTTCGACGAACAGGTCCATGGTGTCGGTGTGTGAACTGGTCAAACCCCAGGCGACATGCTTGTTCTGTCCCAGGAACACGAAGGGCGAACCGGGCACCGTGCCGCCCTTTACCGATAGGCCGGGCGCTTCCAGACTGGCCAGATACCAAAGAATCGGCGCCTGGAAATTCAAATGCGGATCATTGGCCAGCAAAGGTTTTCCGCTTGAAGTGCGGTTTCCCGCCAGGACCCAGGCGTTGGATGCCAGTTGCGGCGTCGAAAGCGGGGGCAGGCCCGCCAAAAGCCTGCTTGCCGACAAAGAGGCGACAGGTTGAAGCGATGGGGCGGACATCGGCGTCAGGTCATTGGCTCTCTCGAATCCCAACTGCTGGATCAGATTCAGGCTTAGCAATTCCTCGCGCCAGTTTCCCGCCAGTTGCAAAGCCATCACCCGCGGCCAAAGCAATGAATCGGAAGGTCGCCATGGTTTCGGATGAATGCCCGCCAGCAGGAATTCAAGAGGGGGCTGGCGGTTGAAATCCAACCCGGCGATCCAGGCGTTCACGCCAGCGGCATAGGACAAAAGAATTTGCCGCACAGGTTCATCCAGGGCGGCGAACGAACTTTCCACCTTGGATTCCAAGCCCAGGACCCGGAAGAAACGGTCGTTCGACAGCCCGGCCTTGCCAGCGATTTCCGACAATCTGCCGCTGGCGATACGGCGTTGCAAATCCATCTGCCACAAGCGGTCCTGGGCATGAGCATAGCCCAGTGCGAAATATGCATCCGCCTCGGTCTGCGCCTGGATGAAGGGGACGCCGTGGCGGTCGCGGGCGATGGTTGCCGGTTGGGAAAGCCCCAGTGTCTTGACGTCGCCCTCCGTCATGGGCAGCGATGTCTTCAGCCATTGCCAGCCGCCAAACACGACGCCCAGAGTGAGCAAGGTCAGAAGAATGAGCAATAGAGGCGGCAGGGCAATGCGCCCGCGCCGCCCCCGGCGGGAGGGAAACATTAAAAAGACACTCCGGGATTTTGATCTCTAGGCAGCGCGAAGATACTCTTTCGCCTCTTGCCGCGTCCAGTGCCGGGGTGTGACAAATGAACCAAGTTGGAAAATCCCCGCCATGTCCCAAAAACTCAAACATTCAGTTAAAATTGTTTATTAACAATATATTAATTAACCATATTAATTCATTAAGTTATTTTTAATCGCTATTGGAATTTTGATTTTGCCGGTTGTTGGCCGACTGGGCGGCCATATAATCGGGCAACGGTTCAGGGGGATGGGATGAAGCAACGCTGGTTGCCGGTGCTGGGAACGCAAGGCTTTCGCAAGATGGCCTATACGGAATGGGGAGAGGGGGCGCCAGGCAAAAGAACGCTCATTTGCGTTCATGGCCTGACCAGGAACGGGCGCGATTTCGATGTCCTGGCCGAGGCCTTGTCGGATCGCTTCCGGGTGATTTGCCCCGATGTGGCGGGAAGGGGGCAAAGCGATTGGCTGGCCGATGCCTCTTTGTATGATTTTCCTCTCTATCTTTCCGATCTGGCGGCCTTGATCGCCAGGCTGGATGTCGAAGAGGTCGATTGGCTGGGCACCTCGATGGGGGGGCTGATAGGCCTTTTTATGGCCGTGCAGGCCAATACGCCCATCCGCCGCCTGATCTTGAACGATGTCGGCCCGAAGCTGGAAGGTTCAGCGCTGGCGCGCATCGCCAGCTATGTCGGCTACCGTCCTCTCTTCGCGGATGTCGCCAGCGCCGAAGCGCATTTCCGGCAGGTCCATGCGCCTTTCGGTTCGCTGACCGACCAACAATGGCGCCATTTGGCCGAAAGCAGCCTGCGCCCCGTGCCGGGTGGATTTGAATTCCATTACGATCCGAAGATCGCCGCAAGGTTCAAGGACGCTCCGGCGGGCGATGTCGATCTGTGGCCGGTTTGGCAGATGGTGACCTGTCCCGTTCTGGCGATCAGGGGCGAGGCGTCGGACTTGCTGGACGCGCAAACGCTTGAGCGGATGAAGGCCAGCAAGCCGGACGGGCGTTGCCAGATTCACGAGATCCCCGGCTGCGGACATGCGCCAGCCCTGATGGATGCGGCGCAAATAGGCCTTATCCGCGATTGGCTGCTTTCTGCGTAGCGAAGGTTTGCATGATCACGGCGGCCAGCACGATCAGCCCGCCGGTTACCGTGTAGAAGCTGGGCGTCTCGGAGACGAACAGCCAGACCCAAACCGGCGCCATGATCGCCTCGCCCAGCGTCAGAAGGCTGGCCTCGGCCGATGGTAGATGGCGCGTGCCATGCACGAACAAGATCAGGCCTGCGCCCAGTTGAACGAATCCCAGCAAGGCCAGCCAGGGAAGGTCAGCCAAGGGGATGGCGGACAGTTCGACGAGGGGCAGGGTAACCAGCGCCGAAAACAGGCCGCCCAGGAAGGCCGACGGCACCATGTCGATATGACGTTTCTTGCGAAGCAGAACGACATTGGCCCCGAAGGCGAGGGCGACGCCCAGGCCGAAAGCCGTGCCCGCCACGGTCATTTGCCCCATGCCTTCGGCGAACATGACGCCTATGCCCAGCAAGGCCAGCAGAATGGCGGCCAGAATGGCCGGGCTTAGCTTCTCGCCCAGCCAAAGGCGAGCCAGCAGCGCCGAGACCAGCGGCGAGCCGCACATCAGCACATAGGCGTTGGCGACCGGCATATGGGTGATCGCCAGGATGAACATGACGAAGGAAGCGCCCAGCAACAGACCCGAGATCACGCCGGTCTTTCCGGCGGCGGCAAAGACGGCGACGGCGTTGCGCCGGTGGATCAGCAGCAAATACAGCCCCACGGCCAGGGCCATGAAAGCCGAGCGGGCGAAGACGACGGGCATTCCCTGGCTTTCCATATGCCGAACGATCAGCCCCGCCATGCTCCAGCACAGGGCTGCGGCCAGCACGAACAAAGTACCTTGAAGGCGGGGACTGATGATCATGGAAGGGGTCTAGCCTAATTATCGCCGCTTTCCAATGTTGAAGTATCGAGCGGCGTTCCAATGTCAGCGTCAGAACAGTCATCGCCAGCCGCGCTGTTCGATCCTCATACTTTCCAGAAGGGTTTTTCGGCCTCGGCCAGGGCATCGACCCGCGTCAGTCCCAAATCCATCAGCATTCTGTGGTCGAGCGAAGCCAATTGGCGGCGCGAACGCGATCTTTCGCCATAAGTTTCCAGACGTCGAAGGGCCGACAAAACGCCACGCAGGGCGACGTTGCGCCAGATGTGAATATGGCTGATCGGATTTTCGAGGGCGAGACTGGACATGGCCATCTCCATTCGTTACGGTAGATAACGATGAAGCATGTTACCTTCTTACACAAAGCATCATTTCTCAATAAACTAGTTAGATATACTAACCAATATGGCCCGCCGCCTGCCGCCCCTTGGCCCTTTAAGGGCCTTCGAAGCCGCCGCCCGCCATGGGCAGTTCCATCGCGCGGCCGAAGAATTGTGCGTTACCCCCGGGGCCATCAGTCAGCAAGTTCGCCAGTTCGAGGAATGGCTGGGCACCCCCTTGTTCGAGCGGGCGGGGCGGGGCGTGCGGCTGAATGGCGCGGGCAGGCAATTGGCGAGCGATCTGGCGGATTCGTTCGATCGCATCGAATTGTCGGTACAGCGCATTCAAAGATCGATCCGCGAGGGCCAGGGGCTGACGGTCTCGACGATCCCTTCCTTTTCGGCGCGCTGGCTGATACCGCGCCTGGGTTCGTTGAAGGCGCGATTGCCCGATCTGGACGTCCGTGTGTTGGTCTCGATCCATCCGGTCGATTTCGCGCGCGAGCCGGTGGATATGGCCGTGCGATATGGGCGAGGCGTCTATCCTGGTCTGGAAAGTCGCCTGCTTTTCCATGATTCCTATGTGCCCGTTTGCAGCCCCGCCTTGCTGGGCGGGCGCAAGCGGCTTGAGCGTTTCGACGAATTGGCGGGCGTTCCGCTCTTGCATGAAGTGATGGACATGATGCCAGAAGTCGATTGGCCGACATGGCTGAAATCCGTGGGCGCCGAAAGGGTCGACGCCAGCCGGGGGCCGCATTTCGCCTATACTCACATGGCGCTGCAAGCGGCGTTGGATGGGCAGGGCGTCGCCCTGACTCCTTCCTCCTATGTGGTTGATGATCTGGAAAGCGGGCGTTTGATCCGCCCCTTTCCCCAGGCGGTTCCAGGTTTCTATTCGAATTACTTGGTTTGCCCGAAAGAGCGCGCCAAAGAAGCCGCCATCGCCGCTTTCTGGAACTGGGCCGAGGACGAAACGCAGCTGATGCGCCAGCGTCTTGTGGCTTTGGATATTCCCGTCAACTGACTGGTGCTTGGGTTTCTGTTTCGCGCGCCAGATCGATCAGGCGCAGGAAAATATCCGATTCCTGCGCGCCCGCCAGGGCATAGGCTTCATTGAAGACATAACTGGGAACGCCGTTGATGCCCAAGCGGTGGGCGCGGGCGTTCTCGGCTACGATCTGACTGCTGTCCTCGGCGTCTTCAAGGGCTTGGATGATCAGGTCGTCATCCAACCCAAGACCCAAGCCGATATCTTGCAATTGCTTGAAATCACTTATGTCTATTCCCTGGGCGAAATAGGCAAAGAACACCGCCTCAACGGCTTCGCCAGCCTTGCCCATCCGTCCCGCCAGGCGGATCAGACGGTGCGAGGGCAGGGAATCGGGCGTGCGCACGATGGTTTCAAACGAAAAGGGAATACCCTCGCCAGCACCGGCGGCAGCCACGGCGGAATACATCTGCTTGACGCGGTAGGGGCCGCCGAACTTGCTTTCCAGATAGGCCTTGCGTTCGATGCCGCTGGCGGGCATGTCTGGATTGAGAAGGAAGGGACGCCAGCGGATTTCGGGGCGAACCAGCGGGCGTTGCGCCAAGGCGCGCTCCAACCGGCGTTTGCCCACATAGCACCAAGGGCAGATCGTGTCGAAGATGACGTCGATGCGCATGCGGGCAACCTTTGGCTAGGCGTGCCGGATCGCCCTGGCTGCGACCCTGTTATCCGATTCTAGAATGGGCGCGCGCCAGCAAGGTTTCAACCGTGTCGTCCTCGCGGGCCAGTGCGCTGCCCACCTCGACCCAGACCTTGACCGGCTGATAGACGTCGGGCACGGCGAAGTCGGTATAGGTCAGCACGCTGGCGATGCGATGCATGACGATCTCGGCTTCCTCGATGGGAGTGTCGGGCAGCACTAGGCAGAATTCGCAATCCGACGAGCGGGCGGTCAGATCCTCGGCGCGCAGCAACCCCATGATCCAATTGCCCAATTGGGCCAGCAACTGTTCGCCCGCTTCCTTGCCGAACTGATGCACCACGGCGCCGATATTGGGAATGTTGAGGAACACCACGGACAGATGCCGCCCGCCATGCCGGGCATGTTCCAGCCGCTCAGCCAGATGCGCCATCAGGAAGTCCTTGCCGTAGGCGGCCGTGCGGTCATCGCCGGTTTGCTTGCCCAGCGTCTTCGCCAGGGCTTCGCGAATGCGCCAGCGCAGGCGCTGGCGGCGCACCAGGGCCAGAAGCGCTGTGACCAGCAGATGCGGGTCGGTGGGGCGCACCAGGACGCGACTGGCGCCGCGCCGGTAGGGTTCGATGGCGTCGGGAAACGTGCCGGGCGGCGCGATCAGCAGAACAGGCAGGTTGAACAGGCGCGAATTGTTGCGGATTTGCGAGCACAGGCTTAGATGTTCCGCGCTGGAATCGGTGACGTCCAGGATGGCGGCGTCGAAATTCTTCTGGGTCAGAAGGTCTTCCGCCTCGATCAAATTGTCGGTCACCGTGATGCTGGCCCGCTTGAGCAGCGAGGAATAGGATTCGATCGCCTTCTTGTCGTTGCTGACCAGCAAGATCATCTGGTTGCCGTCGTCCACGGCGACATCGACCTTGCCCGCAGTTTCGATGCCGAAACGACCGGCGACATGCGCGCGACGGTTCAACTCTGTATGCATGGTCGATAGGCGCAGCAAGGGCTTTAAGCGCGCCACCAGAACGGCGGGATCGATCGGCTGCACGACCAGGTCGTCGATGCGGGCGTCCAGGGCCTGCTTGCTGATTTCCGGCGTCAATTGATCGCTGAGCAGGGCGAAGGGAATGTCGGAAGTCGCCTCGCTCTCCTTGAGTTTGTTGGCCAGATCGATTCCGCTCATGTCGGCTAGGGCGGAAAAACAGAGGATGATGTCGGGATGTCCGCTGGCGGATTTCTGAAGCGCCTGGGCGCCATCGGCGGCCATGGTTACGTTGAAGCCGCCCTCGGTCAGGCGGGCGCTTAGACTTTGACTGCCGCGAGCATCGCCCGAAACCAGGAGCAGCGTGCCGAGATGACTCATTCTAACTTTCCCCTATCAGCAGATCATAACTGATCGCGAACCCTTCCAATCTTGCTTGGCGATTACCATAATTCAACATGTGTCCGGCTCCAAGCGATCCCTTCACCGGTTGACCTTGTCTGGGAATTCGTTAAACTGAACCGTTCAGTTCACTGGGGGTTGACCAGTATGACCGCCTTTCAACGCAAACTCCTGTACGGAGTCATCGCGGCCGTTATCGTGCTGGCCGTCTGGTGGTATGCCGGTGGGCCGTCGCTCTTTGGCTCCTCGAACGCGCCATCTGGCGCGCCGCCCGCCGCGATGACCAAGGGCGATTCCCCCCAATCTGCCAAGCCTCCCCCACAGGCGCCGGGGCCGGGCGGTCCCGCCAAGCCGGTGGCGGTGGAAGCCATGACCGTTGCTCCCAGCGAATTCATCCATGAAGTTTCCGCCGTCGGCTCGTTGCTTTCGAACGAATCGGTCATGATCCGTCCCGAAATCGCCGGTCGCGTGATCAAGATATTGTTCGAAGAGGGAACGGCCGTCAAAAAGGGCCAACCTCTGGTCAAATTGGACGATTCGACCTATGTCGCCGATTACAATCAGGCCAGGGCGAATCTGGATCTGAGCAAGGCCAACAACGAGCGCGCCACCAAGCTCTATAGCCAGGGTGCTGGCACGGCCCGCGCCTTGGACGAGGCGGGGTCCAAGCTGAAGGTGGATCAGTCGCGCATCGAACTGGCCAAGACCAATATGGACAAAACGCTGATCATGGCGCCGTTCGACGGCGTGGTGGGACTGCGCAAGGTCAGCCTGGGCGCTTACGTCACGCCGGGCCAGGATCTGGTCAATCTGGAGGGGATCGATCCGATCAAGGCCGATTTCCAAGTACCCGAGATCGCTTTGTCCGAAATCAAGCCGGGCATGCCGATTCTGGTGCGGGCCGATTCCTATCCCGGTAAATCCTTCACCGGAGAAGTCTACGCCATCGATCCCAAGATCGATCCCGTCAACCGCTCGGTGGCGGCCAGGGCGCGTCTTCCGAACGCCGAAGGCCTGTTGAAGCCCGGCATGTTCGTGCGCATCGGTCTGGTGACCCGCAAGACCGAGAATGCTCTGATGGTGTCCGAGGAAGCCTTGATTCCCAGGGGCAACCAGATGTTCGTCTACAAGGTCGTGGACGGGCTGGTGGTCGCCCAGAAGATCCGCACCGGCGCCAGACGCGAAGGGAAGGTGGAAATCGTGGAAGGCCTGGCCTCGGGCGATGTCGTGATCACGGCAGGACATATGAAGGTGCGCGAAGGCGCTCCGGTCGTCATCGCCGGGCAGGCGAAACAGGATAAGAAGCCATGATTTCCCGCCCGGCGCTTGAGGAATATGCTTGGAGCGTAGCGACTGGGCGCTGCGCGCCCCGCGAGCCGATGCGAGCGAGAGCCAAGGGATGCGGAGCATCCCGCCCGGCGCTTGAGGGACTCATATAATGAAACTTCCCGAGCTTTCCATTCGCCGTCCCGTGCTGGCCACGGTGATGAGCCTGTTGCTGACTCTGGTCGGCATCATTGCGCTGCAACGCCTGACGGTGCGCGAATATCCCAATATCGACGAGCCGGTGGTGACCGTCACCACCACCTATAAGGGCGCCAGTTCGGAAGTAGTGGAAAGCCAAGTCACCAAGGTGATGGAAGACTCACTGGCGGGCATCGAGGGGGTCGATGTCCTGTCCTCGATCAGCCGGGCCGAACGCAGCCAGATCACCGTGCGCTTCCGGTCGAACCGCGATCCGGAATCGGCTGCCAGCGACGTGCGCGACCGCGTGGGGCGCGTGCGTGGTCGTTTGCCCGAAGATGTCGATGAGCCGGTCGTCGCCAAGGTCGAGGCGGACGCCCAGCCCATCATCTATCTGGCCTTTTCGTCGGACCGTCACGACACGCTGTTCATCACCGACTATGCCGAACGTTACGTAAAGGACCGCATTCAGAACATCAACGGCGTCGCCGACGTGGCGATCTATGGCGCCAGGCGCTTCGCCATGCGCATTTGGTTGGACAGCGCCAGACTGGCGGCCTATCGCCTGACGCCTTTGGATGTCGAGAATGCGCTCAAGCGACAGAATGTCGAGATTCCCGCCGGGCGCATCGAAAGCATGACGCGCGAATTCACCGTGCTTTCGGAAACGGATCTGCAAACGCCAGAACAATTCGGCGAAGTGATCATAGGGGATTCCGGCGGCGGATACATGGTGCGCATCCGTGACGTGGCCCGCGTCGAACTTGGGCCGGAGGACGAGCGCAGAATCGCCCGCTACAAGGGCAAAACGGCGATCACGCTGGGCATCATCAAGCAATCGACGGCCAATCCCCTGGACGTCGCCAAGGGCTTGCGCGTCCTCCTGCCTACCTTGACGGACAGTCTGCCAGAGGGGCTGAACGCCGAGGTTGGCTACGACACCACCTTGTTCATTTCCGAATCGATCGACAGCGTCTTCAAAACGATTTTTGAAGCGACGCTGCTGGTGGTGCTGGTCATTTTCTTTTTCCTGCGCACGGTCAGGGCCACGCTTATCCCCATCGTCACCATTCCGGTTTCGCTGATCGGCGCGGCGGCGATCATGTACGCCTTCAATTTCTCGATCAACACGCTGACATTGTTGTCCATGGTGCTGGCCATCGGTCTGGTCGTCGACGACGCCATCGTCATGTTGGAAAACATCTACCGCCATATCGAGGACGGCATGCCGCCGATGAAGGCGGCGCTGAACGGCAGCCGGGAAATCGGCTTTGCCGTTCTGGCCATGACCATAACCCTGGCCGCCGTCTATGTGCCGATTGGATTCATGACCGGGCGCACCGGGCGCTTGTTCACCGAATTCGCGCTGACGCTGGCGGGAGCGGTGATTGTGTCCGGTTTCGTGGCGCTGACCTTGTCGCCCATGATGTGTTCTCGGATGCTGAAGCATGAGAAGAAACACAGCCGATTCTACAATGTCATCGAGACGTTTCTGAACGATCTGACACAAGGCTATCAACGCCTGCTCGTCGCATCGCTGGGCAAACGCATGATCGTGGTGATCGTGGGGCTTGCCGTCGCCTTGTCGTCGGGCGGCTTGATCATGGCCTTGAAGTCCGAGTTGGCGCCCATCGAGGATCGCGGCACCATCATGGCCACCGCCATCGCGCCGGAAGGTTCGACCATCGCCTATACCGACCGCTATCTGCGCGAGGTCGAGGAGATCATTAAAACAATTCCCGAAGTCGACCGCTTCATGGCGGTAGCGGGCGTTCCCGTTGTGTCGCAGGCCATTTCATTTTCGCGCCTGAAAGAGTGGGGAGACCGTAGCCGCAGCCAGATGGATATCGTGAAATCCATGACGCCCAGGCTGATGGCCATTCCCGGCGTGCTGGCCTTTGCCGTCAATCCCGCCTCGCTGGGGCAGCGCCCCACGGAAAAACCCGTTCAGTTCGTGGTGCAGACGCAGCTAAGCTATCCGGAATTGCAGACGATGGTGCAGGCCCTGATCCAGGAGGCGTCGAAATATCCCGGCCTGATGGCGCTGGATACCGATCTGCGCCTGAACAAGCCGCAATTGCGCGTAACCGTGAATCGCGAGAAGGTGGCCGATGTCGGCGCTTCGGTCGATCAGGTGGGGCGCGCCCTCGAAACCATGCTGGGCGGGCGCCAAGTCACCCGCTTCAAGCGCGAAGGCTATCAGTATGACGTGATCGTTCAGGTGGCCGACATCGACCGCCAGAATCCGGACGATCTCTCCGCCATCTATGTCAGGGCGCGCGATGGGCGCATGGTGCAATTGTCGAATCTGTTGAATGTGGAAGAGACCGTCGCTCCGCGAGAATTGAACCATTTCAACCAGATGCGAGCCGCCACCATAACCGCCAACATTGCGCCCGGCTATGCGCTGGGCGAGGCCATCGCATTCTTGGAGGAGACGGCGGCCAGGGTTCTGCCAAGCGTGGCGCAGTATGATTTCAACGGCCAGTCGCGCGAGTTCAAAACGTCGCGCGCCGACATGATCCTGACCTTCGTCTTGGCCCTGTTCTTCATCTATCTGGTTCTGGCGGCCCAGTTCGAAAGTTTCGTTGATCCTTTCGTGATCATGTTGACCGTGCCGCTGTCGATGACCGGCGCTTTGCTGGCCTTGAAACTGTCGGGCGGCACGCTCAACGTCTATAGCCAGATCGGTCTGGTGACGCTGGTCGGGCTGATCACCAAACACGGCATTCTGATCGTTGAATTCGCCAACCAGCTTCAAGATGTCGGCAAATCGAAGATCGATGCGGTGGTCGATGCGGCGACGCTCAGATTGCGCCCCATTCTGATGACGACCGGCGCCATGGTGCTGGGGGCGCTTCCTTTAGCCCTGGGCAGCGGCGCTGGCGCAGAAAGCCGCAGCCAGATCGGCTGGGTCATCGTGGGCGGCCTGCTGCTGGGAACGTGCCTGACCCTGTTCGTCGTGCCGACGGCCTATAGTTTTCTGGCCAGAACGCGCCAGCCGCTTAGCGGGAAAACGCCGTCAGAGCCGCTTGCAGCCTCTGGATGACGCCCGGCCAATCTTGGGGGCTTTGCTGGCGAAACAGGCTGAAGCTGGGGTACCAGGGGCTGTCCTGACGTTCCAGCAGCCAGCGCCAATCGGGCAGATAGGGCAGCATCAGCCAGCAAGGAATCCCCATTGCTCCCGCCAGATGCGCCGATGAACTATCGACGGCGATCATCAAATCCAGATTTGCCATCAGGCCAGCCGTGTCGCCCCAATCGACCAGTTCCGGCCCTGCGTTGAAGATAGGGGGCGGGCAGGGGCCGGGATCGGGCTGGATGCCGATCCAGCTAATGGCGCCAACTTCGAACAATGGAGCCAGCAATTCCGTCGGCAATGATCGGTTGGCGTCGTTGGCGTGGGCCGGATTGCCGCGCCAGCTTAAGCCGACCTTGACGCCTTTCAGATGCTTCAGCTTATCTTGCCAAGCCGCAATCCGCTCTGTCGTCGCATGCAGATAGGGCGTTTGCCCAGGAATTGTTTGCAGAATGGTCCCCATGCGCCCCGGCACGGCCAGCAACGGCGCTTGGAGATCGAAGGGGGGCAGGGGGTCGCCCTCGGCGAACAATCCAGCCAAGCCGTGCAGGCCGGACAAAAGGGGATGCAAGGGTTTCGGGGCCTGAAGCAGCACGCTTGCGCCCAAACCGGCCAGGATCGGCACGTAGCGGCAGAACATGATCGTGTCGCCCAATCCCTGTTCGGCCCACAGAAGGAGCGTTTTGCCCTGCAGGTCTTCGCCTCTCCAGGCAGGTGCTTTGAAATCGACCCGTTCCAGATCAAGGCCTGCCGCTTTCCAGCGCCATTCCGCTTCGGCCCAACCCTCCACGAATTGTCCCAGCGTCAGCAAGCTAAGGCCCAGATTGTAGCGCAGCAGGGCGTTGTTAGGGTCAAGCCTTGCGGCCTGGCGATACAGCTCCAGCGCTTTTTCATAATCGCCTTGGTCTTGCAACAGATTGGCCAGGTTGATCCGCAATGGGGCGTTGCCCGGCTGCAAGCTGGCGGCCTGTTCAAGCGATTGCGTGGCGCCTTTTATGTCGCCCGCCGCCTTTTGGGCCATGCCCAATGCCGACAAGCGTTCGCCGTCCGCCGGATTGCGCATGACGGCTTCCCCAAGCCAGGCCACGGCCTCGTCGAAGCGGCCCTGCCTTAGCGCGCACAAGCCCAGAAGATGCATGGCCCCATCATGATTGGGGCTGGCGGCCAGCAGGGTTCGCGCTTGTTTCTGCGCAAGTTCATGTTCCCCCTGGTTGAAGGCTTGGACGGCTTCTGAGAAACTGGAGGCAATCCAAGCCGTAAGAGTGTCCGTCATCAAACCCTCTGGAATTTATCGGGCATTAAATGATAGGTTCGCGGTAAAGCGGATGCTAAAACTGTAACGGCAGGCAAGGCTGGTTTTAATAACTCCAAGAAGGATACGGGTCGAAGATCATGAATGGTGGACCGATTAATCTAAGCAGCTATACCATGCTCATCGCCGACGACAATGCGCATTTCCGTTGGCTGATGCGCTCATTTTTGAACTCGCTGGGGGTTGGCAGCATCCTCGAGGCCGCCAACGGCGCCGACGCCATTCAGATTCTGCACAATTCCGTGGTCGATGTGGCTTTGGTCGACATCAGCATGGAGCCGATCAACGGTCTGTGGTTCGTGCAAATGTACAAGAACGATCCCGACATCAAGAACAGGAACATGCTGTGCCTGTTGGTTACCGGCAACGCGACGCCCGAGAACATTCAAACGGCGCTTAAGGCTGGCGTCAATGACGTGATCAGCAAACCGCTATCCGCCAAAACTCTGGACGAGCGCCTGAAGCGTCATCTTGCCCGTTATCCGGGCCGGAGCTAGGCGCTTGATCGCCCTTATGCCGCAAGCTAAGGGCCTTGATGCGTCGGACGATGAGGCCGCTCGGCTTGTCCGGCGCATGATCGACGGCAGTCCGCATGGGGCGGCCCTGGCTGATCCCGCCTCCTCGTCCTTTGTCCTGGCCAACACCGTCTTTATCGAACGCTTCGCCGATTTGACCGAGGAAGAGGCGGGCATCGTCAAGCAACGGATTGGCCGTTGCGAGGCGGACAAGCTGATTCAAGGAAATCATGTTCTGACCCTGTCGCCCTTGCCGGTTTCAGGCAGCACTTTCGTTCTGGTTTGGATCGACGAAAAGTCGGCAAGCCTGGACAGCGCGGAAATCCGCCTGCGCGAAAGCGAACGGCGCTTGGCGGCCATTCTGGATACCGCCCCCGTTCCCCTAACCGTGACCAGTCTGGAAAGCGGCCAAGTGCTGTTCGCCAACGAGCGCGCCGCCAAGATGTTGGGTTACGACAAGAACACCATCGTCGGCAAGCCTTCCGGCGTGTTCTACCTAAACCCCGCCGACCGCGTTCGCATGATCGATCAGCTTCTGGACAAGGATGAAGTGCTGGATTTCGAGACGGTGTTTCGTCATGTCAACGGCCATCCCGTGTCGGTCTTGTTCTCGGCCGTTCCCTTCTATCTGGAAAACGAACGCGGTTTGCTGTCTGCCATCACCGACATTTCCCGTCGCAAGGAGATGGAGGAAATCGTGCGCGCCAGCGAGGAACGCTACCGCACGATCATCGATTCGACCAGCGAAGGCTTCTGGATGATCGATGGCGGCACCCACGTCACCTTGGACGTCAATCAGTCGCTTTGCGACATGCTGGGCCATGCCAGGGAAGACCTGCTGGGATCTGCCTTGCTGGATTTCGCCGATGAATCCAACAAGGATCTGTTGACCGGCTATATCGAGCGCATCCTGGCGGGCGAGCGCCTGGATTTCGATATCGAGCTTCGAACCATTGATGGGCGCAATCTTCCCTGCCACTTCAAGGCGGCGCGCCTGTCCGATCCCCTGCTGCATTCCGTTCAGGTTTTCGCCTTCATCACCGACATCACACAGCGCAAGGAAACGCAGCGGGTCTTGCAAGAATCGAAGGACGAGGCCCTGGCCGCCGCCAAGGCCAGGGCGGAATTTTTGGCGGTGATGAGCCATGAGATCAGAACCCCCATGAATGGGGTGCTGGGCATGACCTGTCTTTTGCTTGGACTGCCGCTGGGTGACAAGCAGCGTCATTACGCCGAAATCATTCAGCATTCCGGCGAATCATTGATGGTGCTGCTGAACGACATTCTCGATCTGTCAAAGGTCGAGGCGGGCAAGCTCGTCTTGGAATCCATCCCCTTCGATCCGCGCCAGATGTTTCTGGAATTGCATCATCTGATGTCGCCCAGGGCGGCCGAGAAGAATCTTCAGCTTCTTAAGCGCGTCGACAACGGCGTGCCGGAATTTCTTCAGGGCGATCCGTCGCGGCTCCGCCAGATATTGCTCAACCTGATCAGCAACGCCTTGAAGTTTACCGAGCGCGGATCGATTTCATTCGCTTTGGAATCCTTGGGACAGTCCCCTGAAGGTCTGGCTCATTTGCGATTCTCGGTCGCCGATACGGGGATCGGCATCGATGCGGACGTGCAAAATCTGTTGTTTCGGGAATTCGCCCAGGCCGACGCCTCGATCGCCAGACGCTTTGGCGGTACGGGCCTTGGCCTAGCCATCAGCGCCCGCCTGGCCGAGGCGATGGGCGGAAAGATCGAGATTTCCAGCCAGGCCAATCAAGGCAGCCTGTTTTGGATTGACCTTGACCTGCCGGTGGCCCAATCGTTGCCGGTGCGCGAGGAGACCGCAATCAATGTGCCCAGCCTTACCTTGCTGGTGGCCGAGGACAACGCCATCAACCGCCAAGTCATTTCGGGCATTCTGGAAGGGCGCGGCCATACGGTTTTGCTGGTCGAGGATGGCGCCCAGGCGGTAAAGGCCCTGGAAATGGGTCATTTCGACGCCGTGCTGATGGATGGTTGGATGCCGGTCATGGATGGCATCGAGGCGGCTCGCCATATTCGCGCCCTTAAAGACCCCGCCAAAGCGGCAACGCCCATCATTGCGATGACGGCCAATGTTTCCGAAGCCGATATCCAGTCGTATTTGGATGCAGGCATGGACGATGCTTTGGGAAAACCGGTCGATCTGGCGCGCCTGGACATGGCGCTTTGCAAGGTGGCCAACCGTCTTGCCAGGACCGTTTCGCAAAATGCCGCTCCCCAAGATCAACCTCAACGCGTTGAATTGCATCATGAAGAGGACGTGTTTGCTCCGGATTTGCTGGATGACGACATTTTGCGCCAGCTTTGCGAAACCTTGGGTTTCGAGCGGCTGGAGGAGGGGATGTCGTCTCTGCCCGCCCATTGGCGCGACCGCAGCGAGACCATCGTCGCCGCAGGCCGCAAGACCGACCGCCAAGCCCTGCTGCGATTGGCGCATGATCTGAAAGGCACTTCTGGAAGTTTCGGCCTGAAAGGCTTGTCGTTCCTAGCAACGCGTTTGGAAACAGCCGCCAAACTGCCGCAATATTCGGACGCGGAAGTTCAAGCGCTCGCTCTATCCATGGCCGATGCCGTTGAGAAGGCGATAGCCGCGCTGGAGGTTTGGCGACAATCCCGCCGGTAATCAGAATTTTCTAAGGATTTCCCGCAAGTTATGCGATATCGTAGGCGATGGCCGTTCAACCCGACGGCCCTGTCAAATTGCCGGCGAGAAAGATGCACAAACTTCTCGAACGCCAACTTCGCAAATGCAAGGTGGGAGATGCCCCGCCCAATTTGGATTGCCTGCTGGATCAGGTCAGCCGAGCCTATGAGGCGACGGATAGCGAGCGTCGCTTGCGCGACCGAGCGCTCGACGTTCTGCAAAACGAGTTGGAAGAGATCAACGTCACGATCCACGAAGAGGCCGAGGCGCGCTTCAACGTCGTGATGGACAATGTCGGCGAGGCCGTCGTCATCATCGACCAGGACGGCGTCATCGAGCGCTTCAACAATGCGGCGGTTCACATCTTCGGCTATCCGCCAGATGAAGTCATTGGTCAAAACATCAAGATTTTGATGCCAGATGATGACGCGTCTTTGCAAGATGACTTTCTGGCAAATTATTTTGATTCTGTCGTCTCTGGCATTATCGGCCAGGGACGCGAGATCATGGCCAAGCGAAAAAATGGAGAAATATTCCCCATCGATTTATCGTCCGGCGAATTGAAGGGCGGCGACAAGCGCCGTTTCCTGGGAACGATCCGCGACATTTCGTTGCGCAAGAAAGTTGAAATCGAACTGCGCCAAAGCGAAAGCCGTTTCCGCGATCTGGCCGGATCGGCATCCGACTGGTTTTGGGAAACCGACGAAGACTATAAGCTGTCATTCGTATCCGAACGCATCGGCGGCATTCTAGGCGTGCGCCCGGCGGCGGTGCTGGGGCACGACTATTTCGAACTGGGGCTTGACGATGGCGATCCCATTCTGGCCGCTCAGCACAGAAGCGACATCGACGCGCATCTGCCGTTCCGCGATCTTGTCTTTCATGTCGGCCCCGTCATGGGAAAAGACAGCAAGGTGGTGCGGATCAGCGGCCTTCCCGTCTTCGACGATCATGGCGTTTTCCTGGGCTATCGCGGCCTGGGCGCCGACATTTCCCGTGAGATGGAGGCAGAACGGCGCGCCAAGCAAGCGCAGCAACAATTGGCCGACGCCATCGAAAGCATTACCGAAGGCATCGCCGTCTTTGGCCCAGACGACAGATTGCTGACCTGCAACAGCGAATATCGACGTTTCTTTCAAAACGCGCATGAATTGATCGATCCGGGCCTGACCTTCGAACAAATCCTGCTAAGCGGCGCATTTCATCAAGTCGTCGATACCGAAGCCGTCGCTTACGAGGAATGGCTGATCAACCGGCTTAAGCATCATCAAGAGGCGACCGGCGAACCCCTGGTCATGAAGACGATGAATGGCCGCTGGGTGCAAAGCCGCGTCTACCGCACGTCGGATGGCGGCGCCGTCAATGTGCGCACCGACATCACCCAAATGAAGAAGCGCGAAGAAGAACTGGATGCCTTGCGCCGCCAATACCAGCTTATCCTTGATGCCGCCGACGAAGGCATTATCGGCCTAAACCCCCAGGGACACATCACCTTCGCCAACCGCGTGGCCGGACAGATGCTGGGCTATGACCACAATAAAATGGTCGGTCGCTGTTTCTCGGCGCTTGTTCAGCCGTTTCTTTACGGAAACGACGAATGTTTGGCGCCTGAATCGGCCATCGCCAGAACCTTCAACGAAGGGTCGTCGCACAAGGCTGGCGACGAGTTGTTCTGGCGCAGCGACGAAACGAATTTCCATGCCGAATATCTGGCGGCCCCCATTTTCGACAACGAAGTCGTGTCCGGCGTCGTCGTCGTCTTTCGCGACGTGACGATGAAGCTGGCCTTCGAGAGATCATTGGCCGATCACCAGCATTTGCTTGAGCAGCAGGTCGCCGAACGGACGGCCAAACTGATCGATGAGGTGCAGGAGAGAAGGCGGACCGAAACGGCGCTGCGCGACTCGCAAGTTCGCCTTAAAAACATTTCGGACAGTCTTTTTGAAAGCATTCTTGTGATCAACCAGACAGGCCATGTCGTTTTTGCCAACAAGGCGGCCAAAAAGATGTTGGCCGACGAAAGGCTGGTCGAGGAGATGGAAGGATGCCACATCGACAACCTGTTGTGCCTGCTGCAGGACAATGCCTGCGCCATCTTCGATGAGTCTCCTTGGCGCAAGGTGATCATGACTGCGGAAATATTGCGTGACGACGACGCCTTGTTCTCGACCCCCTCTGGAATGACCTTGTCTGTGGCTTATGCCTGCTCGCCATTGCAAGAAGACAAGAACCGTCGGTCGGCCATTCTTTCATTCCGCGACATCGCCGACTTGAAACATGCCCAGCGCGAGGCATTGCACGCCTCGCGTCTGGCCAGCGTCGGCGAGCTGGCCGCAGGGATTGCGCATGAAATCAACACGCCCATCCAATATATCGGCGACAATCTTCGCTTCATCGGCGATGCGATGGGCGACATTTCCTCGGTTGTCGAGGCCGCCAAGGGGCTTGTGAAGCTGGCTGGAGAGAACGGCCACTGTCAGGACGCGGTCGGCAGTTTCAACAAGCTGACGGAAAAGACGGATATCGATTATCTGCTGACGGAAACGCCCACCGCGGTTCGCCAATCTTTGGATGGCGTTGCCCAGGTTGCCAGAATCGTTCTTTCCATGAAGGAGTTTTCGCATCCGGGAACGGGCGCCAAGACCATGACAGACATCAATCGAGCCATCGAAAATACGCTTGTCGTTTCAAGAAACACATGGAAACATGTAGCTGAAATGGATTGGAAGCCGGATCCGCAATTGCCGCAAGTCGCCTGTTTGCCGGGCGAAATGAACCAAGTCTTTCTGAACGTCATCGTCAATGCGGCGCATGCCATCGAGGGGTCGGGCAAAAAACTTCCGGGACGGATCACGATCACCACAGCCAAATCGAATGACGGCTATGTGGAAATCCGCATCCAGGATTCTGGGACGGGAGTTCCCGATTCCATCCGCGAAAAGATTTACGACCCCTTCTTTACGACAAAGGGCGTTGGCAAAGGAACAGGTCAGGGGTTGGCAATCAGCCGCGACGTCGTCGTAACCAAACATGGCGGCCAGTTGCAATTGGAAAGCAGGGAAGGCGAGGGGGCTGTATTTATCATCAAGCTGCCGATCAATGAACCCGGTGGAACGCCGCAGATGGACGTAGGGCTATGAGCGAGACGGTGCGCATTCTGTTCGTCGACGACGAGCCGAATATCCTAAGCGGCTTGAAGCGGCTGATGCGCAATATGCGCGACCAGTGGGACATGTCCTTTTGTTCATCGGCGCCAGAGGCGTTGGCGGCGTTTGAGAGCGCCCCCTTCGACGTCATCGTTTCCGACATGCGCATGCCGGGCATGGATGGCGCTCAGTTGCTTGAACAGGTTCGTGAGAAATATCCCGGCACCATCCGGGTCATTCTGTCTGGCTATGCCGATTCCGAATCGGTTCTAAGAACGGTTGGTCCTGCCCATGTTTATCTGGCCAAGCCTTGCGACCCGCACTTGTTGCAAGAAGCGATCGTGCGGCCCTTGTCGTTGCGAGCCTACTTGAACAGCCATGAATTGCGTACGCTTCTGGCGGGACTTAACAATCTGCCAAGCCTGCCTGACGTTTTCGTGCGCTTGAATTCCGAACTTCTTTTCGAGAATTCATCGGCGGCGTCCGTGTCTGAGATCATCGCTTCCGATCTGGCGATGACGGCGGAAGTACTTCGCCTGACGAATTCGGCCTATTTCTCGACGGCCATGAAGGTGACCACGCCCTTGCAGGCCGTTCGCACGCTGGGCATGGAAATCATTCAGTCGCTTGTGCTGCGCATCGGCATTTTTCGTCAATTTCAAGGGTCGTTGGCGGTTGGGGCGCTTTTGAAACGCGTCAACGAATACAGCCTGAGAATTTCCAAGCTGGCCGAGCTTATCGCCAAGACGGAAGGCGTCGATCACGCATTTGTCACCCAGGCCCTTTGCACGGGCATGCTTTCGCCAATCGGCATTCTGGTGCTTCTGGATGCGAAGGGGAGCGACTATCGCAAGATTATCGAAGAATCCACTTCCCACGAGGATCTTTGCCAGCGTGAAACGGCGCATTATGGCGTCAATCACCACATGATCGGCGCCTACCTGCTCAGCCTTTGGGGCTTCTCCCAAGACGTCATCGAAGCGGTGGCCATGTCTCACAACCCAAGCCAAACGCAGGGAAACGAGAATTTTGTGCTAACCGCCTTGCATGCCGCTTTGTCGCTGGGGCCGCATTTCCTGATATTGAAAGAGGGCATGAGCGACGTGCCGGAATTGTTGGATATGGATTACATCAAGCGGGTCGGTCGAGAGGATCGCATCCCAGTCTGGCGAGAGCTGGCGGAAACCATCAATGAGAGGAAATAGCGATGCCTGATCGGGTTCTGCTGATCGATGACGATCCCAATCTATTGTCAGGCCTTACGCGCCACCTGCATCGTGATTTCGACGTGGTGACGGCTTCTGGCGGCAATCAGGCCTTGGCGGCAGTCGAGGAATCCCTTACCACCAACCAACCATTCGCTGTGGCGCTTTGCGACATGCGCATGCCCGGCATGGATGGCATCGACACGTTGAAAGCGATCCGAGGCATTTCGCCAGAGACGGTGCGCATGATGCTGACGGGCAATGCCGATCAGCAGACGGCCATCGACGCCATCAACGAAGGCAGCATATTTCGCTTTTATACCAAGCCCTGTCCGTCGGAATTGTTGTCGGATGGATTGAAGGCGGGTTGCGCGCAGTATCATCTGGTGACGGCCGAGCGCGACTTGCTGGAAAAGACGCTGGCTGGCAGCGTTAAAGTGCTGGTCGACGTCGTTTCCTTGAACGATCCCGTCGCCTATGCCCAAGCGTCCAGGCTGCGCGAACTGGTGCGCCTGATGCTGCACTCACTGGGCATGCCTCTGCGTTGGCAGTTGGATATCTCGGCCATGCTGCTTTTTATCGGCCAGGTCGCCATCCCGCCAGAACTGATCACCAAGATGCGCGACGGCAAACCGCTGAACGATCCCGAGAAGGCCGTCATCGCCAGGGCGCCCGAGGCTGGACGCAACCTGATCGCCAACATTCCCAGATTGGGCGGCGTGGCCGAGATCGTCTATTTGCAAGACAGAGGTTTCGACGGCAGCGGCCTTCCCTTGGACGGGCCGGTGGGTCTCGACATTCCCTTCGACGCCAGATTGCTTAAAATCCTGAAGGATCTGGTTGATACGGCACGCGGAAAATCGCTGACCCGCGACATCTTCAACGCCATCGAGCGCAAGGCGCACCAATATGATCCCGACCTGCTGCACAAGGTAAGGCTGCATCTGGAAGAGGTGGTGTCGAATGTGCCGCCCCGCGAAATCGAGATATCGGTCTCGGCCCTGAAGGCTGGCTTGATGGTAACCACCGATATCCGTCTTGAAAACGGCCATCTGATTTTGGCCGCAGGAACCAGATTGTCTGATGTTCAGGTGGAACGTCTGCGCAGCCTGCGCCAGATTTTTCCCATCGTCGATCGGGTCAAGGTGCGGGTCTAAAATTCGAAGGCGTCAGAACGGTCGGTTGCGGCTTTTTCGTTTCGTCGGCTTCGGGATAATCCAGGGTGTAATGCAGCCCCCGGCTTTCCTTGCGCGCCATGGCGGAACGGATGATCAAATCCGACACCACGGCAAGGTTGCGCATTTCCAACAGGTCGTTGCGCACCTTGAAGCTGCCGTAATATTCGGCGATCTCGCCCAGCAGCAGATCGACCCGGCGCTTGGCGCGCTCAAGCCGCTTGGTGCTGCGCACGATGCCCACATAATCCCACATGAACAGGCGCAACTCGTCCCAATTGTGCGAAACCACCACTTCTTCGTCGGAATCCGTCACCCAGCTTTCATCCCAGGCGGGCAGGGCGGGCGGTTCCGGCGTGGCCGCCAGCCTATCCAGAATGTCCTTTGCTGCGGCTGAACCAAAGACCAGACATTCCAGCAATGAATTGCTGGCCATGCGGTTGGCGCCATGCAGCCCGGTATAGGCCACTTCGCCGATGGCATAAAGGCCGGGGATGTCGGTGCGGCCATTCAGATCGGTCATCACGCCGCCGCAGGTGTAATGGGCGGCGGGCACCACCGGAATCGGCTCGACCGTCATGTCCAAGCCGAATTCCAGGCATTTCGTGTAGACGGTTGGGAAATGTTCCTTGATGAAGTCGGCTGGCTGGTGGCTGATGTCCAGCCAGACATTGTCCAGGCCCAGGCGTTTCATTTCATGATCGATGGCTCTGGCCACCACGTCGCGCGGGGCCAGTTCCCCCATCGGATGGAAGCGCTGCATGAAGCGCTCGCCGCCTGGATGCAGCAGCAAATGACCGCCTTCGCCGCGCACGGCCTCGGTCACCAGAAAACTCTTGGCCTTGGGGTGGTAAAGACAGGTCGGATGGAACTGGCAGAATTCCATATTGGCGACGCGCGCACCTGCTCGCCACGCCATGGCGATGCCGTCGCCGGTGCAGCTGTCGGGGTTGCTGGTGTACAGATAGGCCTTGCTGGCGCCGCCGGTGGCCAACACGACCTTGCGGGCCTTGAACAAATGAACATGGCCGTCTTCGCGGTCGAGCGCATAGGCGCCGACGCAGCGCCCCGTCTTGCCTTCGCGGATCAAATCGACGGCGACATGGTTCTCGAACAGGTGGATATGGTCGGCATGGCGCGCCTTGTCTTCCAGCGCGGTTTCAACGGCCATGCCCGTGGCGTCGGCGGCATGCACGACGCGCCGCATCGAATGCCCCCCTTCGCGGGTCAGATGCAATATCTTGCGGCCCTTGGCGTCTGATTCCGTGGTGAAGCTGACGCCGTAATCGAGCAAGCGTTCGATCGAGGCCCTGGCCCGCTCGGCCACGAAGCGCACGGCTTTTTCGTCGCACAGGCCGCCGCCCGCGATCATGGTGTCCTTGACGTGGGAATCGACGCTGTCTTCCTCGGAAAAGACGGCGGCGATTCCGCCCTGGGCGTAAAAAGTGCTGCCTTCGCGCAAGACCTGCTTGGACAGAACGGCCACCCTGGCTTTCGGGGCCAGATCAAGGGCCAGCGTCAGTCCCGCCGCTCCGCTGCCGATCACCAGCACGTCGAACAGGTGTTCCTTGTCATTGGTCATGGGTTTGCCAATCCAGTCCGATATCGACAGCAGGCGCCGATTGCGTGATACGTCCCACGGAAACGAAATCGACGCCGGTTTCGGCGATGGCGCGAATGGTCTCCAACGAAACGCCGCCCGAAGCCTCGAGCGGAATGCGTTTGCCGACCAGATCCACCGCCTGCCTTAGTGTGTCGACGTCCATATTGTCCAATAGCAGAATGTCGGCTCCGGCCGCCAGCGCGTCTTGCACCTGTTCCAGCGTGTCGCACTCGGCCTCGATGTTGGGGCGCTTGTCGGCCTTGGCGCGGCGCACCGCCTCGGCCACCGAGCCGCAAACGGCGACGTGATTGTCCTTGATCAGCACGCCGTCATACAGGCCCATGCGGTGATTCTTGGCCCCTGCGACGCGGGTGGCGTATTTCGACAATTGGCGAAGACCTGGGATGGTCTTTCTTGTGTCCAGCAAGGCGCAGCCGGTCCCCGCGATCCGCTCGACATAGATTCTGGTCTGGGTGGCGATGCCCGACAGAAGCTGCAGCAGGTTCAGCGCCGTGCGCTCGGCGGTCAGCAGGCCTCGCGCCGGTCCTTCGATGCGGGCGATTACGCCGCCCGCCTGAAGTTTGTCGCCATCCTTGGCCAAGGCGGTAAAGATCGATCTTGGTTCGACGCGCATGAAGACGCGCTCGGCCAGGAACAATCCTGCCAGCACCATGGGCTGGCGGGCGGCCATGACGCCGGTGAAACGGGTGTCTTCGGGAATGACCGACTGCGACGTGACGTCGCCCGTTCCCACATCCTCGGCCAAGGCCGCTTCGATGACGCGGGAAATGTCGGCCTCGTCCAGGCCGGCGGGCAGACTATTCGGCGGCATTGGAAACGGCGGAGGCGGCGGCCAACGGAATGGAGGCGGAAAGTTCCAGCATGCGGTCCAGGGGTTTTAACGCGGCAAGGCGCAAGGCCTCGGGCAGTTCGATTCTGGGCGCATCGTTCAGAAGGGCCAGATAAATCTTTTCCAGCGTGTTGAGCGCCATGAAGGGGCAGCGGGCGCAATCGCACGAGCCGTCGGCGCCGGGGGCGGCGATGAACGTCTTGTGCGGCGCCGCCTTTTCCATCTGGTGGATGATATGCTTTTCCGTAGCGATGATGAATTCCGGCGCATCCGACTTCAGCACGAAATCCAGAATGCCGCGGGTCGATCCGATGTGATCGGCATGGTTCAAGATGGCTTCCGGGCATTCAGGATGGGCCGCTACCTTGGCCTTGGGATGCAGCGTCTTTAGCTTGATCAGTTCGCGCTCGGAGAACTGTTCGTGGATGATGCAGGTGCCGGGCCACAGAACCATGTTTTCGCGTCCGGTGCGCCGCTTCAGATAAGCGCCCAGATGGCGGTCGGGCGCGAACAGGATCGGCTGGTTGTCCGGCAGCGAGCGGATGATGGTTTCGGCATTCGACGAGGTGACGATGATGTCGCTAAGCGCCTTCACCTCGGCGGAACAATTGATGTAGGTCAGCGCGGTATGGTCGGGATAACGCTGGCGCATGCGGGCGAAATCCTCGGCCTTGCAGCCGTCTTCCAGCGAGCAGCCCGCCTCGGCGTCGGGAATCAGCACCAGCTTGCCGGGGCTTAGTATCTTCGCCACTTCGCCCATGAAGCGAACGCCGCAAAAGACGATCACGTCGGCGTTGGTGGCGGCCGCCCGGCGCGACAGATCCAGCGAGTCGCCAACGAAATCGGCCAGATCCTGGATTTCACCATCCTGATAGTAATGAGCCAGGATGATGGCGTTGCGCTCTTTCTTCAGGCGCACGATCTCGGCGGTCAGATCAAGCGTGGGGTCGATATCTTTTTCCTGCCGGGCCAGCGGGCCGGGCAGGACGACGGTGTCGGTCATGTCTGCTCCAATCATTCGGGGGCGCCGCGCTCCAAAGCCACCCCGAGACCATCTAATTTATTGGTAAAGGCCTGCCAGAATGCAATAACAATCTGACTACCCGTATGTGTGGGATTATGCCTTGCTTTCCAGGGTGTAAGCATCGGCCCAACGCTCTTTCAATAGATTCTTTTGTACTTTCCCCATGGCGTTGCGGGGAAGTTCAGGCACGATCAAGATGCGTTTGGGCAGTTTGAATTTGGCCAGCCGGTCCTGAAGTGCCGCCAAGACGTCTTCTTGGGAAAGTTCAACCGTTCCATCGAGGACGACGGCGGCGGTGACGCCTTCGCCGAAATCGGGATGGGCAAGGCCGAAGACCGCACTTTCCAGAACGCCCTCAAGCGCGTCGATCTCGCCTTCCACTTCCTTGGGGTAGACGTTGAAACCGCCCGTGATCACCAGATCTTTGGCGCGTCCCACGATATGGACATAGCCATCTTGATCCACCAGGCCCAGATCGCCGGTGATGAAGAATCCGTCTTCGCGAAATTCAGCTTGGGTTTTCTCGGGGTTGCGCCAATAGCCATGGCAAAGATTTGGCCCCTTCACCTCGATCATGCCGATATCGCCCTTGGGCAGCATCGCCCCGGTTTCCGCCTGCGTGATGCGCACATCGACGCCCGGCAGGGGAAAGCCAACCGTGCCCGGCCTGCGCTCTCCCTCATAGGGGTTCGATGTGTTCATGTTCGTCTCGGTCAGGCCATAGCGTTCCAAGATCGCATGGCCGGTTTGTTCTTGCCATTGACGATGCGTTTCGGCCAGCAAGGGCGCCGAGCCTGAAATGAACAGGCGCATATGGCGCAAGGCTTCTTGCGTCAGGCCCGGATGGTTCAGCAAGCGGGTGTAGAAGGTGGGAACGCCCATCATGACCGTGGCGTCCTTCAAATGCTTGATGACTTGATCGGCATCGAAACGAGGCAGAAAGATCATCGAAGCGCCGCTCATCAACACCGTATTGGTGGCGACGAACAAGCCGTGCGAATGATAGATAGGCAGCGCATGCAGCAACACATCCTGGCTGGAGAAACGCCAAATCTCGGCCAGGGTCTGGGCGTTCGACAATAAATTCTCGTGCGTGAGCATGGCGCCCTTCGAGCGCCCGGTGGTTCCCGACGTGTACAAGATGGCCGCCAGATCGTTGGCGTCGCGATTGGCGTCACAAAATTCGGCTGGGCAGGCCTGCGCCAAATCCATCAACGAGCCATGGCCTGCATGGTCCAAGGTTAAAGTGCGAAACCCTTGATCAGACGCGAAGGATTCGCGCGCGGGATCGCAAACCACTAGGCCCGGCTCGGCGTCCTTCAGGAAATAGTCAAGTTCGGCTGTCGTATAGGATGGGTTGAGCGGCAGGAAGACGGCGCCCGCCCGAACGCAGGCCAGATACAAAACCAAGGCGGGCAGGCTTTTCTCGGCTTGCAACAAAACCCGGTCTCCCGGGGAAATATTGCAAGAAACCAAGGCTTGGGACAGCCTTGCCGACAATTCCAGCAGGCCGCCATAGGTCAGAGTTCGACCGTCATCCTGTTTGGCGAAGATCTGATCAAGCCCCGGCATGCGCGAGCGGATGGCGTCGAATAGATGATTGGTCATTTCGAGCGGGCGTTTGCCAAGGCTGTTCTGGCCAGTTTGACGATGTCCTGATCGGCCACCACTTCGTCGCGGGCGGCGAAGGCTTCGTGATTGGCTTCGATATCGTCCAGCTTGTACAGATAATTCACCATCAAGCCGTAAGACTGACTTAATCCCTTGGGCGAGGGATCGCCCATGAAATTAAGGCGTTCAAGCCTTGCGCCGTTGCTTAAGTGAAAACGAGCCACCGGATCGATGATGCGCCCCGATTTCGTGCGGGCATTCATGAAATAGCTGGCCGCCAGGGGCAGCAGAATGCGGCGCATCTCGCCTTGGCGCTCTGGGCTGTCTTGCCATTTGTTTTCGTTGAAGCCCGCCAGAATGGCGTCGTCATTCTCGTTCAGCCGCCCGTTCAGGCTTTCATTTTCCAGCCATGCGGCAAAGCCAGGAACCGGCGACAGGGTGGCGAAGCTGGTCAGTTTCGGCGATTCCTGGCGCAAGACTTCGACCACCTGTTTGATCAGGAAATTGCCGAAGGAAATGCCGCGCAGCCCTTCCTGGCAATTCGAGATGGAGTAGAAGACGGCGGTGGTGGCTTGCGCGGGATCGATCTGGCTGCGCTGATTCGAAAGAACTTCGCCGATCGAAGCGGGAATGGCGGCGGTCAGCGCCACCTCGACGAAAATCAAGGGATCGCCGGGCAGTCTTGGATGAAAGAAGGCGAAGCAACGCCGGTCGGCAGGTTCCAATCGCTGGCGCAGATCGTCCCAGTCATTGATGGCGTGCACGGCCTCATATCGGATGATCTTTTCCAGAATGCTGGCGGGCGTGTTCCAGTCGATGCGCTCCAGCACCAGAAATCCGCGGTTGAACCACGACATGAACAGATGGACGAAATCCTGATCCAGATTTTCCAATTGCGGATGCGTGCGCAAATGGCGAAACAGACTTTCGCGCATGGCCACCAGACGCGCGATGCCGCCCGGCGCCAAATTCATTCGTCTTAGCAATTCCTGGCGTCTGGGTTCCGACGCCTTGTGAATCTCCAGCATGTTCTTCTGGCAAGGATCGGCGAGATAGGCGGCAACGGCAGGATCAATCTTGCTTGGTTCCGGCCCAAAATGCTCGACCAGTTCCAGCAGGAAGGCCAAGCGTCCGGCCTCGTCCAAACGGTCCCATTGGCGGGCGATGCGTTCGGCCAGCGCCATGCCCGAGGCTTCGCCCAGGCTGGAAAGAAGCGTCTCGCACTGTTTGCCAAGATGCTGGCTGTCGGTCGGCCCATCATCGGGGCCAAGACCGGCCAGCGAGCGCCCCTTCTCGAGGATGCCGCGCAGCAAGCCGCCCAAGTAGGGAACCATCATGACAAGCACCTTCCCTTATTCAGCCCTGCATGCTGACCAACAGATCCTTGGCGTCAACGGCATCGCCGGAATGGACATGGATTTTCTGCACCGTTCCCTCGGCTTCCGCCCTGACGGCGGTTTCCATCTTCATGGCTTCGATCGACAGCAGCACATCGCCTTTGGCGACCTTCTGGCCTTTGGTGACGGCCACGCTGACCACGGTGCCCGGCATGGGGGCACCGACCTCCAGCGGATTGTTCTCGCTGGCCTTCGGCCTGGCCTGCTTGGTCGGCGTGCGCGAGCGGTCTTGCACGCGCACCGATCTGGGCTGGCCGTTCAGTTCGAAGAAGACTGTGGCTTCGCCCGCTTCGTCGGCGTCGCTTTTGGTCAGGAAGCGCACGATCAAAGCCCTGCCGGTCTCGACATGGATCGAAATTTCCTGCTCGGGGATCATGCCGTGGAAGAATACCGGCGTGGGCAGAACGCTGACATCGCCATACAGCTTCATATGTTCGGCATAGTCCAGGAACACTTTGGGATACATCAGATACGAAGCAAGTTCGTCGTCGCTGATCTGGCGTCCGATCTTTTGCTCGACCTCGCTTTTCGTCTTCTCGAGATCGACCGGCGCCAGCACCTTGCCTGGACGCACGGTAATCGGGGTTTGGCCCTTCAGCACCTTCTTTTGCAAGGCTTCGGGGAATCCGCCGACCGGCTGGCCCATATCGCCCTTGAAGAATGAGATCACGGAATCCGGGAAGGCGATTTCGCGCTCGGGGTCCATGATCATGTCGGGCGTCAGGCTGTTGGTGACCATGGTCAGCGCCATGTCGCCCACCACTTTCGAACTGGGCGTCACCTTCACGATGTCGCCGAACAGATGGTTGACGTCGGCATAGGCCTTGGCGATGTCCAGCCAGTGCTTCTCCAGCCCCATCGAGCGGGCCTGTTCCTTGAGATTCGTGAACTGGCCGCCCGGCATTTCATGCAGATAAACTTCCGAGGCGCCGGTGGTCTGATAGGCTTCGAAGGCGCCGTAATTCTTGCGCACCTGTTCCCAATAGCCCGACAGCCTGCGAACCGACTCGCTGGACAGCCCGGTGTCGCGCTCGGTGTTGCGAAGCGCTTCGACGATTGATCCCAGGCAGGGCTGCGAGGTGGTGCCGCTGAAGGAATCCATGGCGGCGTCCACGGCGTCGATCCCGGCATCGACCGCCGCCAGAATGCTGGCCGCCGCAATGCCGCTGGTGTCATGGGTGTGGAAATGAATGGGCAGGCCGATTTCTTCCTTCAGCGCCTTGACCAGCACCTTGGCGGCGGCGGGCTTCAACAGGCCCGCCATATCCTTGATGCCCAGGATATGGGCGCCCGCCTTCTCCAATTCCTTGGCCATGCCGACATAGTATTTCAGGTCGTATTTGGCGCGCTTGGGATCGAGAATGTCGCCCGTATAGCAGACGGCGGCTTCGCACAGCTTGCCGGTATCGATCACGGCATCCATGGCGACGCGCATGTTTTCGACCCAGTTCAGGGAATCGAAAACGCGAAACAGGTCCATGCCAGCTTCGGCCGAGCGTTTGACGAAGAACTGCACCACATTGTCGGGATAGTTGGTGTAGCCGACGCCGTTGGCCGAACGCAGCAGCATTTGCGTCAGAATGTTCGGAGCCAGACGGCGCAATTCGCGCAGACGGTCCCACGGATCTTCCTTCAAGAAGCGCATGGCGACGTCGAAGGTGGCGCCGCCCCAGCATTCCAGCGAGAACAATTCAGGCATCAGGCGCGCATAGGCGGGAGCCACGGCATACATGTCGTGGCTGCGCATGCGGGTCGCCAGCAGGGATTGATGGGCGTCGCGCATGGTGGTGTCGGTGATCAGAACGCGCTTTTCGCCCAGCATCCATTGGGCGAAACCTTTCGCCCCCAGCCGCTCCAACTGCTGGCGCGTGCCGGGTTGCCATTCCTCGGCCAGATCGTGGGGCACATGCGGCGAGCCGAAGGTTTCCGGCGTCTTGCGTCCCTTGGTTTCCGGGTTGCCGTTGACCATCACTTCGCCCACGAAATTCAACAGGCGGGTGGCGCGGTCGCGCCGCTTGGGGAAATGGAACAGTTCCGGCGTGTCATCAATGAAGGTGGTGGTGTAGTCGCCTTCCAGGAAATGCGGATGATTCACCACATTCTCCAAGAAACGCAGATTGGTTTTGACGCCGCGCACGCGAAATTCGCGAAGTGCTCGATCCATGCGGTGGATGGCGTCCTGTGGTTCCTGCGCCCAGGCGGTCACCTTGACCAGCAATGAATCGTAATAACGCGTGATGCGGGCGCCGGAATAGGCGGTGCCCGCATCAAGGCGGATGCCGAAACCGGCCGAGCTGCGATAGTTGGTGATCTGACCGTAATCGGGGGCGAAATCCTTCTCGGGGTCTTCGGCGGTGACGCGGCATTGCAGGGCATGGCCGTTGAGCGGAATGTCTTCTTGCTTGGGCAGGCCGCTGCCCGCTTCGCCCAGCATCTTTCCTTCGGCGACCAGAATCTGGGCGCGGATCAAATCGAAGCCGGTCACACATTCGGTGACCGTATGCTCAACCTGGATGCGCGGATTGACTTCGATGAAATAGAAGGCTTTGGTGTCGGCGTCTTGCAGGAATTCCACCGTGCCCGCATTCTTGTAATTGGCCGTGCGGGCCAGTTTCAGCGCGTAATCGGTCAATTCGGTGCGTTGCTTGGCGTCGAAATAGGGGGCGGGAGCGCGCTCGACCACTTTCTGATGGCGACGCTGCACCGTGCAGTCTCGCTCATAGAAATGCACCACATTGCCATGCGCGTCGCCCAGGATTTGCACCTCGACGTGGCGCGCCTTCCTGACCAGCTTTTCCAGATAGATTTCGTCATTGCCAAAGGCGGCCTTGGCCTCGCGCCTGGCGGCCGCCACATTTTCCAGCAACTGGTCGGCGCTCTCGACGACGCGCATGCCGCGCCCGCCGCCGCCCCAACTGGCCTTGATCATGACCGGGAAACCAACCTTTTGGGCCAGCGGCATGATTTTGGAATCGTCATGGGGCAGGGGATCGGTGGCGGGCATGACGGGAATGCCAGCCTTGATCGCCATTTCGCGGGCCAGCACCTTGTTGCCAAGGGCGCGCATGGTCTCGGGCGAGGGGCCGACGAAGATGATGCCCCCATTGGCGCAGGCCTCGGCGAAATCGGGATTCTCGGCCAAGAAGCCATAGCCGGGGTGAATGGCCTGGGCGCCGGTTTCGTGGGCGATGCGGATGATGTCGTGAATGTCGAGATAGGCGTCGACAGGCTTTTTGCCCAGGCCGACCAGATAACTTTCGTCCGCCTTGAAACGGTGCAGCGAGAAACGGTCTTCCTGCGAGAAGATGGCCACTGTCTCGATGCCAAGCTCGCTGGCCGCCCGCATGACGCGAATGGCGATCTCGCCACGGTTGGCGATCAGGATTTTGCGTATTCCGCCGTGACGGTGTCTCATGACATCTCCTTAATGACCTATGCTGTTGGCGGGCAAAAGCCCGGCCATTTCGCAACTGCGAAATATGAGCGGGCAAAGCTCCTGAAGCAACAGGAATGTGGGGAAATTGCAGTGCTAAAAGTTAGATCGCTGCGCAAATTCGCCCTTTGGCGGGCGTTTCCTATCCGCAAGGGTGGGGTTTGCGAAATTTTGTTTCAAAGCAGGCGGTCGCACTGAGCCATTGGCGGAAGGGGTGGGATTGGGTCGCTTCGCTCCCCGCCACTCGCGCGAGCCAAATGCGCGCTCGTGGTCGAACTGGGTTCATTCACCGCATCCACTCAACCACCGAAAAAGGCCCCGTAAAGGGGCCGTTTTCGGTGGCGGAAGGGGTGGGATTCGAACCCACGGTGGTATTGCTACCACGCCGGTTTTCAAGACCGGTGCCTTAAACCGCTCGACCACCCTTCCATGCCAGCGAGCCGTTGATTTAGCGCAGCCTGTGGGCAATGTCCATGACTGGCCGAGAATTCTTGTGTCAGTTGGCGCTGGAACGGTGGTTAACGTTTCCTGATCTTCGATATTCTCTGGCGCGTCCTTTAGTGCTAAAGGTTGTTGCGTCAAAGCTCTCTTGCCCCCAAATATTGACAACTGTCATAAATCTGTAATATTTAGCGTCTGCTTCAGGTCGTTTGGGGCCGAACACAGGGGACATCGTTGGGAAAAGCCCGCAATCTCATTCAATACGCGGCCATGCCGTTTCGCATGGGCCGGGACGAAGCCGAGGTGCTGCTGGTGACCTCGCGCGAGACCAAGCGCTGGATTCTGCCCAAGGGCAACCCCGAGAGGAAGAAGAAGTCTTACGAAGTCGCCGCCGCCGAGGCCTTCGAGGAAGCTGGATTGAAGGGCAAGGCCAGCGAAAAACCCTTTTACACGTTCGATTCCGTCAAGCGGATGAAATCGGGAAAGATGGTGCCTTGCCGGGTGCGTGTCTTTTCGCTGGCGGTGAAAAAGGAATATGCGCGCTGGCCTGAGAAGGACGAGCGCGAGCGCGCCTGGATGAGCTTCGCAGAAGCAGCCAATAATGCGGGCGAGGCTGGGTTGGTTTTGTTGTTCCTGGAACTGGCGGCCGATCCGGACTTGGCGCTTGAGAAAATCAAGCCGAAGCTGAAAGCGAAGGCCAAAGCCAAGCCGAAGCTGAAAGCGAAGGCCAAAGCCAAGCCGAAGCTGAAAGCGAAGGCCAAAGCCAAGCCGAAGCTGAAGGCGAAGGCCAAAGCTAAGCCGAAGCTGAAGGCGAAGGCAAAAACCAAGCCGAAGCTGAAGGCCAAATTAAAGGTCAAATCCAAACAGAAACCGAAAACCAAAACCAAAAAAGGAGCCGCATAATGCGCTTCATCCGCTATCTGATGCCCAAGGAAGAGCGCTTTATCGATTACTTCTCTGCCCATGCCGGTTGCATCGTGACGGCGTCGGTGGCGCTGCGCGCCATGATGCGCGCCGAAACGGCCGAGGAGCGGGAAAAGCATTTCAAGGATGTGTGCCGCATCGAAGGCGAAGCCGACATGATCGCGCGCGAAACCATGAAAGCCTTGCATCGCGCCTTCATCACCCCGTTCGACCGTTCGGACATTCATGCGCTGTCCACGGCCCTTGACGACGCCGTGGATCTGATCGAGGAAGTGGCGCAGCATTCCGTTTTGTACCGCGTGGCCAATTTCAGTCCGGTCATGATGGAAATGGGGACCATGATCGAGGATGGCGCGCGCCTTCTGACCGAGGCCATTCCCATGCTGTCCAACATTTCGCGCAACGCCGAGCGCATCAATTCCCTGTGCGAGCGCGTTGGCAAGATCGAGAGCGAGGCCGACCGCGTCCTGCGCCGCGCCATGTCAGACCTGATCGCCCAAGACCCGCCGACAATCGAGTTTCTGGGCCGCAAGGAAGTCTATGAACTTCTAGAGACCGTGACGGATCGTTGCGACGACGTGTCCGATCTCATCGAAGGCATTCTGCTCGACCACGTTTAGGCTTTTCATTCCGTTCCGCCCCGAAAGCCCTGTCTGCAATGGACGCCCTTACGCTTAGCATCCCCGCCCTGGCGGGAATCATCCTGATCGCGCTGGCCTTCGATTTCATCAACGGCCTGCACGATGCGGCCAATTCGATCGCCACCGTGGTTTCCACCAGGGTCCTGCCGCCCAAATGGGCTGTCGCCTGGGCGGCGTTCTTCAATTTCATCGCCTTTATGTTCTTTGGCTTGCATGTCGCCCAGACGGTCGGCACCGGCATCGTCTCGCCCAGCGTGATCGACCCCATCGTGATCCTGACGGCGCTTCTGGGCGCCATTTTCTGGAATCTGTTCACTTGGTGGCTGGGGTTTCCTTCGTCCAGTTCGCACGCGCTGATCGGCGGCATCGCGGGTGCTGGCTTGGCAAAGGCGGGAACCGACGCCATCGTCTTGACGGGGTTTACGAAAACCGGCGTCGCCATCGTGTTGTCGCCGGTGGTCGGCTTCGCCCTGGCTTTGGTGCTGATCATCATCGTTTCCTGGATTTGCCGCAAAATGGTGCCCACCCAGGTCGATCGCAAATTCAGATTGTTTCAGTTGGTGTCCGCCGCCTTTTATTCGCTGGGCCACGGCGGCAACGACGCCCAGAAAACCATGGGCATCATCGCTGTCTTGCTGTTCACGCAAGGCCATTTGGGCGACAGCTTTTACGTTCCCTTTTGGGTGATCATTTCCGCTCAGTTGGCGATGGGACTTGGCACGTTGATGGGCGGCTGGCGGATCGTGAAGACCCTGGGGTCGCGCATCACGGATCTGAAACCCTATCAAGGGTTCTGCGCCGAAACGGCGGGCGCCATCACCTTGTTCGGCGCCACTTGGCTGGGCATCCCCGTTTCCACCACGCACACGATAACCGGAGCCATCGTGGGCGTCGGTTCGGCCAGACGAACCTCGGCCGTGCGCTGGTCCTTGGCGGCCAATATCGTCTGGGCCTGGATATTCACCATTCCGGCGGCGGGCGGCGTCGCTTATGGCCTCTATGCACTGACCCACGCTTTCAATTAGTCTGTGGGGATGGATTTCATCCTTTCCAAGATTTTGTGGCTGGCGGTCAATCCGGGCAATCTGCTTTTGATCGTGCTGACGCTGTCCCTGCCGCTGCTTTACCGGCGCAAGGGCGTCGTTCTGGGGCGGCGCTTGGTGGTTGGCGTTACGTTCTTGTTGCTGATCTTCGCCATTCTTCCCGTGGGACGCTGGCTGATCGTGCCTTTGGAAGCGCGCTTTCCGGCCAAACCAGCGCCGGAACGGGTGGATGGCATCATCGTTCTGGGCGGTTTCGTCGATACCGTCCTTAGCCAAAAGACGGGCAGGGTTGAAGTGGGCGGCGCGGTCGAGCGCCTGTTCGCCATGATCGAACTGGCGAACCGCCACCCGAAGGCCAAGATCATTTTCTCGGGCGGATCGGGCAGCTTGCTTTATCCCGAAGCCAGGGAAGCGCCGCTGGTCAAACAACTGCTGCAAGAGATCGGTTTTGACGCCAACCGGGCGATCTTCGAGGACCGCTCGCGCAACACCCATGAAAACGCCGTCTTTTCGAAGGAACTGGGACAGCCAGTGGCGGGCGAAACCTGGCTATTGGTGACCTCGGCTGCGCATATGCCCAGGGCCGTTGGTTGTTTCAGGCGCCAAGATTGGAATGTTTCGGCCTGGCCGGTTGATTATGTCACCGACGGAGAATTGCATCTGGACCTGGGTTTCAACTTGGCGGGAAAGTTGGGACTTTTCGGCGCCGCCATCCATGAATGGCTTGGCCTGATTTCCTACGCCGCCATGGATCGGACCAGTCAGGTTTTTCCCGCCCCTTGAGGGCAAGCGCTTTTTCTGCCAAAAGGGCGGGTCTCGTTCAAACAGGTGTATCCCATGCGCAAGGCTTCGGCTGCTTTCCTGCTTCTCGCCCTTTTATCCGCCTGCGCGGCTCCGTCCAGCACGGAACCCGGCAAGGAAGGTGCTGCCGCCACCAGCCCGGGGCAGGCCGAATCCCAAGCGCCCAAGCAGGAATTCCAGCTCTGGCTTGCCGATTTCAGGAAACAGGCCAAGACATCGGGGATTTCCGAGGAAACGCTGGCTGCCGCGCTGGATGGCATCTCGCCGATACCAAGGGTGATCGAACTTGACCGGGCGCAGCCGGAATTCAAGCTGACCTTCAGGAAATACATGGATCGCGTGGCGCCTATCTCCAGGGTCGAGAAGGGGCGCAAAATGGTAAAGACTCATGCCGCGCTTTTGAAGGACATCAGCGCGAAATATGGGGTTCCGTCGCGCTTCATCGTCGCCTTGTGGGGCGTGGAGACCGATTTCGGGCGCGTTTCCGGCGGTTTCCCCGTCATTCCGGCTTTGGCGACCTTGGCCCATGAAGGGCGACGCGCCGCCTTCTTCAGGGGCGAGTTGCTGGATGCCCTGCGCATCTTGAACCAGGGCCATATAACGCCCGCCGCCATGAGCGGTTCATGGGCGGGTGCTATGGGCCAAGTGCAGTTCATGCCATCCAGCTTCCTGAAATTCGCCGTAGACGAGGATGGCGACGGCAAGCGCGACATCTGGGGCAGCACGCCAGACGCCCTGGCCAGCGCCGCCAATTACCTGTCCAAGTCTGGCTGGCGCGACGATATCGGCTGGGGCCGGGCCGTTGCTCTTCCGGTCGACTTCGATTCGGCCCTGATCGGTCTCGAGACTCGCAAGACCTTGGAAGAGTGGAGCGATCTTGGCGTCGCCTCGAAGGACGGACAGCCCTTGCCGAAGCGCGCCGTCACGGCCTCGTTGGTGCGTCCGGAAAGCGGCGGCGAGGATATCTTCCTGGTTTATGATAATTATCGCGTTATCATGAAGTGGAACCGCTCGCATTTCTTCGCCACCGCCGTCGGGCATCTTGCCGATCGCATCGGCTCGCCCTAATATACAAAACCTATTGGCTGGCGGGACCGGCTTAACTAACTATGGTGGCGATTCCTTTGCTGAAGATGACGAACAACAGGCATGCCGCCCTGTTGCTGGGGCTGGTTCTGGCGCTTGGCGGCTGCGCCGAGATGCGTCTGGCGACCCATGCGACCAAGCTGGGCAATGATCCCAGCGCCCTGCCGGGCACGTACAAGGTTGGCAATCCCTATCAGATCAACGGCGTCTGGTATTATCCGGCCGAGGATTTTAATTACGACGAAACCGGCATCGCTTCCTGGTACGGCCCGGGCTTTCACGCCAAGACGACGGCCAATGGCGAAACCTTCGACCAGAACGACGTGACGGCGGCGCATCGCACGCTGCCCATGCCCAGCCTTGTGCGGGTGACCAATCTGGACAATGGGCGCGTGTTGACGGTCAGGGTCAATGACCGCGGACCCTATGCGCAAGGACGCATTCTGGATCTGTCGCGCCGCTCGGCGCAGCTTTTGGGATTCGAAGGCAAAGGCACGGCGCGCGTGCGCGTGCAGATACTGCCCGAGGAAAGCCGCCAACTGGCCGCCGCCTATGCGGGGCAGACGGCCAACGGCAAGAAGGAAGCGGCGCAGGTGGCGGCGGCTCCGCGCGAAACCGTGACCTCGCAAACCTTGGATGGCGCGCCGTCCGCGCAAAAACCCGCGACGGTTTCCCCGCCATCCAGGCTCAACCAAGCCGCTTCGGCGCCGATCAGCGATTTGAAATCACAGCCCGTGCAGCAAGTGGCGCCGCGCTCGACCAATATGTTCATTCAGGCCGGCTCCTTTGCCCGCTACGACAATGCGCAAAGATTGTCGGCCCGCCTGTCGCCGCTGGGCCAGGCCAGCATCACCCAGGTCAATATCGGCGCGCAGCCGATGTTCCGCGTGCGCCTTGGCCCCATCGCCAGTCTGGACGAGGCCGACCGCATGCTCGATCAGATCGTGCGCTCGGGCGCGCCCGACGCCAAGCTGATTGTCGACTGATGGCTATGATCATCGCCAAGCCGATGCGCATGTCCCTTTTTGCCGCCCTGATTCTGGCCATGATTCCCGCCAGGGCCTTTGCCATGGACATCTTCGCCCAGCAGGCGATGATGATCGATTACCGCACCGGATCTGTGTTGCTGTCCAAGAACGCCGACGAGTTGATGGCGCCGTCGTCGATGAGCAAGTTGATGACCATCTATCTTTTGTTCGAGGCCTTGAAGCACGGCACCGTCAAGCTGAACGACAGTTTTCCGGTCAGCGAGAAGGCCTGGCGGATGGGCGGTTCGAAGATGTTCGTCAAAGTGGGCGAGCGCGTGCGCGTGGAGGATTTGATCCGCGGCATCATCATCCAGTCGGGCAACGACGCTTGCGTGGTGGTGGCGGAAGGTCTGGCGCGTACCGAAGCCGGATTTGCCGACGCCATGACCTCGAAGGGCCGCGAACTGGGGCTGAAACATTCGACCTTCAAGAACGCCAGCGGCTGGCCCGATCCAGAACACCTGATGACCGCCGAAGATCTGGCGATCCTGTCCCGCCACCTGATTGCCGACTTCCCGGAATATTACCACTATTTCGGAGAGACGGAATTCACCTTCAACGGCATCACCCAGCCCAACCGCAACATTCTGCTTGAACGCAATTTGGGCGTCGACGGCTTGAAGACCGGCCATACCGAGGCCGGCGGTTTCGGCATCGTGATTTCCGGCACGCGAGAAGGGCGGCGCTTGATCCTGGCCATCAATGGCCTAAACAGCATGAAGGAGCGGATCGAGGAAGCCGGGCGTCTGCTTGATTGGGGCTTTCGCGAGTATGAGAATGTCGCTCTCTTCAAGGCGAACGAGCTGGTGACCGACGTTCCGGTCTGGCTGGGCGACAAGCCGCAAGTGGCGATGTCGATCGGCCAGGGCGTGGAACTGACGGTTCTCAAGCGGGCCAGGAAGACGATGAAAGTGGCGGTCGAGATGGACTCGCCCATCTCGGCGCCCATCGCCAAGGGTGCGGTGATCGGCAAGCTGGTTGTCTCGGGTCCGGAAATCGAGAGCCGGGAATATCCGCTGCGCGCCGTCGAAACCATCGACCGATTGGGATTCTTCGGTCGTCTGGTCGCCGCCTTCAAATACATCGTCTGGGGACCCAATGGGTAAATTCATCACCCTCGAAGGCGGAGAGGGTGGGGGAAAATCGACCCAGGCAAAGCGGCTGGCCGCTTTTCTGGAAGGCAAGGGGTGCAGGGTTCTCCTGACCCGCGAGCCGGGGGGAAGCCCTGGCGCCGAGGATATTCGCAAGCTGCTGGTTTCGGGCGAGTCGGGGCGCTGGGACGCCATGACCGAAGCGTTGCTGCACACGGCGGCTAGGCGTGACCACTTGCAGCGCACCGTTCATCCCGCCATCGAAAGCGGCTTGTGGGTGATCAGCGACCGTTTCGTAGATTCCACCGTCGCCTATCAGGGCTATGGCCATGAATTGGGGGCCGAGCGCATCTTCGAGTTGCACCGCATCGCCAATGCCAGCTTCATGCCCGACCTGACGCTGATCCTCGATCTGCCGGTCGAAGAGGGGCTGGGACGCGCCAACAGCCGGGGCGGGGGCGAAGACCGCTACGAACGGATGAAACAAGATTTCCACCACCGCCTGCGCCAAGGATTTCAAGATATCGCCGCCCGTCAGCCGGATCGCTGCAAGATCGTCAACGCCGCGTTGAATGTCGATGCTGTGGCGGCGCAAATTCAAGCGATTGTCAGCCAAAAGTTCGGATTGGCTTGATTTGCAGGCAAAGCCGCCATATCAGTTTTCAATCGATTTGTGTTTTGGCTTTTCTGTCGGGGCGGCGTGATTCATGGGAGCTTTCAGACCATTTCTCGCGGCATGCGCCTTGACGGCCTTGCTGGCTGGTTGCGCCACGCCGCCGCCTGCCTCGAACAAGCCGGCTTTGGCTGAATACAAACAGACCAATGATCCCGGCGAACCCACGAACCGCGCTATTTTCGCGGCCAACCAATGGGTGGATGGCGGAGTCATCAAGCCGGTGGCCAAAGGCTACGGCGCCTATGTTCCAGCCCCGGTCCGCAAAAGCATCCGCTCGTTCTTGACGAACATGCATGAACCTTGGACCTTCGTGAACGAAGTGCTGCAAGGCGAAATAAAGCGATCCGGCGTGACCCTGGGGCGGTTTTGCGTCAACACGACGGCGGGCGTGCTGGGCCTGTTCGATCTCATGGATGAAAAACTGGGACCAGCCCATGAGGAAGATTTCGGCCAGACATTGGCCGTCTGGGGGGTTGGCGAGGGGCCGTTCGTCACCTTGCCGCTGTTGGGGCCATCCAATCCCCGCGATGCCGTGGGCAAGGTCGCGGGCTTTGTCGCCGACCCCGCCAGCTTGGCGCTGGCCCTGGTGGTGCCACCCTATGGCATGGCGGGCATTGCGGTTGTCGACGGCATCGATACCCGCGAAAAATACATAGCGCCGCTGGACGAGGTTGAACGCACCTCGCTGGATTATTACGCCTCGTTGCGCAGCATGTACCGGCAAAAGCGCGCCAAGGATATCGGCAATGGCAAGGCAGCAGCACCTCAGCCGATGGATTACGACTTGTTCGAAGAATCCCCCCCGGCTCCGGTCAAGCCTGTCAGCGCGTCTGGAACAACAGCGCCATCCGCGCCATCCGCGCCCGCCGCCAGCGTGGGCGACGAACAAAGGCAGATGGACGATTTGGTCAAACAGATGCGGGCCAGAGTCAGCGGTTTGAAATCATAGCAGATTGTCCGAAATCTGCCCCGTTTTGAACATAGCCAATTCCAACAAGCAAACTTGCCGTAAGCAGCCCTTTCTCTGCTACACTTGCCTTCATGTCCGCCGAACAGCTCGATCCGCGCAACAATCCGCACCTGGAAGGCCATGAAGAGGCCGAACAGGCCTTTCTTGGCGCTTGGAATTCCGGGCGCATGGCGCATGCTTGGCTGATCACCGGCCCCAAGGGCATCGGCAAGGCGACGCTGGCCTACCGCATTGCCCGCTTCGTGTTGGATCAGGGGCGGTTTTCGGGCCAGGAGGCTGGCCTGTTCGGCGCGCCGCCGCCGCCCTCCAGCCTGTTCATGGCCCCGGAAGAGCCTTTGTTCCATCGCATCGGCATGGGCGGCCATCTCGATTGCAAGGTGATCGAGCGCGGCGTGAACGACCAGGGCAAGCCCAGAACCGAGATCGTGGTGGAAGACGTGCGCGGCCTGGGACAGTTCCTGAGCCTGACGCCCGCCGAGGGCGGCTGGCGGCTGGTGATCGTCGATGCGGTCGATGAAATGAACCGTTCGGCTGCCAACGCCATTCTGAAGCTGCTGGAAGAGCCGCCAGCCCGCTCGCTGCTGCTGCTGGTCTGCCATCAGCCAGGGCGCATCTTGCCGACCATCCGTTCGCGCTGTCGGCGTCTGGCCCTGTCGCCCTTGTCCGAGGATGCCAGCGCGCGCTTGATGATGCGCTACAACCCCGATGTGTCCTCCGAGGAAGCCAGGGCCTTGATCCGCCTGGCCGATGGCAGCCTGGGCCGGGCGCTCGACCTTTATGGCGAGGGGGGGCTTGACCTCTACCGCGAGATGATCGGCCTTTTGGCTGGCGTTCCCGCCATGGACATTCCGGCCTTGCATGCTTTTGGCGACCGTTTGGCGCGCGCCGACGGCGCCTTGGCCTTCCAAACCCTGTCCAGCCTGTTTTCCGGCTGGCTGGCCTGTCTGGCCATTAAGGGGGGCGGGGGCAGGGTGGCCGAAGTGATGCCGGGCGAGGCCGAAATCATGGCCCGCTTGCTCTCGCGCTCCGCCCTTGATCGCTGGGTGGAGCTGTGGGAAAAACTGACCGCCCTGTTCCTGCGCGCCCAGGCGGTGCATCTGGACCGCAAGCAGGTGGTTTTGAACGCTTTCCTGTCCGTCGAGAAGCTGACGGGAAGTTGAACGGAAAGCGTTTTCCCACCCTTCGAGACGCGCTTCGCGCTCCTCAGGGTGAGGGAGTAGGTAATGTGCCTCATCCTGAGGAGGGCCGTAGGCCCGTCTCGAAGGATGAGAACTGCAAAAAGGAAAAAGACTTGCATTCGAAACCCTTCTACATCACGACGCCGATCTATTACGTCAACGACGCGCCGCATATCGGGCACGCCTATACCTCGCTGGCCTGCGATGTGATGGCGCGTTTCAAGCGCCTGGACGGCTATGACGTCAAATTCCTGACCGGCACCGACGAGCATGGCCAGAAGGTCGAGAAGTCGGCCGAGGCGCAGGGTGTTGCGCCCAAGGAATTCACCGATCGCGTGTCGCAGAACTTCCGCGATATGGCGGCCCAGATGGGCTATTCGAACGACGATTTCATCCGCACCACCGAAGAGCGCCATTTCCGGTCCTGTCAGGCTTTGTGGGCCGAATTGGAGAAGCGGGGCGAGATTTATCTGGGTGCCTATGAGGGTTGGTACGCCGTGCGCGACGAAGCCTTCTATACCGAAACCGAACTGACGACCGGGCCTGACGGCAAGAAACGCGCCCCATCGGGGGCCGAAGTCGAATGGGTCAAGGAACCCAGCTATTTCTTCAAACTCTCGGCTTGGCAAGACAGGTTGCTGGCCCATTACGAGGCCAATCCCGACTTCATCGGCCCCAATTCGCGCCGCAACGAGGTGATCAGCTTCGTGAAGGGCGGACTTTTGGACCTGTCGGTGTCGCGCACCACCTTCGGCTGGGGCGTTCCGGTGCCTAGCAATCCCCAGCATGTCATGTATGTCTGGCTGGACGCGCTGACCAACTACATCACCGCCGTCGGCTATCCCGACCAGGGCGGCGATTATGCCCGCTACTGGCCCGCCGATCTGCATATGGTGGGCAAGGACATCATCCGCTTCCACGCCGTCTATTGGCCCGCCTTCCTGATGGCGGCGGGTCTTCAGCCGCCCAAGCGCGTCTATGCCCATGGCTGGTGGACCATCGAAGGCCAGAAGATGAGCAAAAGCCTGGGCAACGTCATTTCGCCCGCCGCCCTGGTCGAACGCTATGGGCTTGACGCCGTTCGCTATTTCCTGCTGCGCGAAATGCCTTTCGGCGCGGACGGCGACTTTTCGCACCGCTCGATGGTGGGTAGGCTGAACACCGAACTGGCCAATGATCTGGGCAATCTGGCCCAGCGTTCGCTGTCGATGATCAACAAGAATTGCGGGGCTGTCCTGCCCATGCCCGGCCCCTTTACAGAAGACGACCACGCCATGCTGAATCCGGCCCAAGGGTTGTTGGTTCGCGTCAGGCCTGCCATCGACAGCCAATCCTTCCATGAAGCCATCGAGGCCGTTTGGGTGGTGGTGCGGGCCGCCAATGGCTATGTCGATCGTCAGGCCCCCTGGGCGCTGAAGAAAACCGACCCCGAGCGTATGGGCACGGTGCTGTATGTCCTGGCCGAGACGGTACGCTGCATCGCTCTGATCTTGCAGCCTTTCATGCCCGCCACCATGGGCCGGATGCTCGATCAATTGGCGGTCCCCGCCGATCAGCGGGATTTCTCGTGTTTTGACAAGGCGTTGGCTGGCGGCACACCTTTGCCGCCCCCACAGGGCCTGTTTCCGCGCTATCAGGAAGAAGAGGCCGCGTCCTAAGTGTTCGTCGATAGCCATTGCCACCTGGATTTCCCGGATTTCCAGACCGACTTGGATCAGGTCTTGGCCGAGGCCAAGGCGTCGGGCGTTGGCTTGATGCTGACCATCGGCACGCGCTTGTCCAAGATTGACCCGGTCATCGCCCTGGCCGAGGCGCATCCGCCGGTTTGGTGTACGGTGGGCGTCCATCCGCACGGAGCCGGGGAAGAAGAGGGGGCTTGCACACTGCAACGACTTTTGGAGTTGTCGGCCCATCCCAAGGTGGTGGGTTTCGGCGAGACCGGGCTGGACTTCTTTTACGACCATAGCCCCAGGGATGCCCAGGAGCGGCTGCTGCGCATCCATTGCCAAGCCGCCCGGCAAGCAGGCTTGCCCTTGGTGGTGCACACCCGCGACGCCGACGCCGATATCCGCCGGATTCTGGCCGACGAAATGGCAAATGGGGCCTTCACAGGCCTTATTCATTGCTTTAGCTCAGGCATAGAGCTTGCTGAATTTGCAATGGAAATCGGATTTCTTCTGTCCTTCTCGGGCATCCTGACCTTCAAGAAGGCAGAAGCCTTGCAGGAGGTGGCGCGCCAAGTGCCGCTGGATCGGATTTTGATCGAAACGGACTCGCCTTATCTGGCCCCCTTGCCCTTCAGGGGCAAACGCAACCAACCGGCTTATGTGGCCCGCGTGGCCGCCAAACTGGCCGAACTCAAGGGCTTGTCGATTGCCGAGGTCGAGCGTCAGACCACGGTCAATTTTCACAGCCTGTTCGCCAAGGTGGCGGCATGATACGGGCGGTCGTTTTGGGATCGGGCGGCGCCACCGGCGTCCCCATGATCGGTCGGGGGTGGGGCAAGTGCGATCCTAGCAACCCCAAGAACCGCCGCAAGCGGCCAAGCCTGCTGGTTCAATGGGATAACCACAATATCTTGATAGATACCTCGCCCGATCTACGCCAGCAGTTGTTGGATGCCGATGTCTCGCGCCTCGACGCGCTGCTTTATACCCATGCGCATGCCGACCATGTTCATGGGGTGGACGACATCCGCGACGTGAACCGCTGCATGCATGATTGGATCGACGCCTATGCCGACGAAGGCACGTTGAAAACCATTCAGGAACGCTTCGCTTATGTCTTCGAGCCGCAGCATCCCGACGCCAAACTGATATATAAGCCTTTGTTAAGGCCGCATATTATCGATGGGCCGTTTCAGGTTGCCGGCCACGAGATCGTGCCCATAGCTTTGGATCACGGCTATTCCACCAGTTTGGGCTTTCGCTTTGGCTCCTTGGCTTATACGACTGACGTGGTGCGTATGGAGGAAAGCTCCTTCAAGGCGCTGGAGGGGGTGGGGACATGGATCGTGTCCTGCACAGTCGATTTCCCGCATGAGACCCATGCCGAGTTGAATACCGTGCTGGAATGGATCGAGCGCATCAAACCAAAGCGCGCCGTGCTGACGCATCTGTCGTTCCACTTCGATTATGAAGCCTTGAAGGCGCGCTTGCCGGATCATGTGGAACCAGCTTATGACGGAATGGTTATTGATGTTTCAGGTTAGGGCATTTTGTTATCAAATTGATATGACATTATAAACCATACATGCCATTTCTACACATAATATATATTATGCGACAATCTTGTGCTGCGTATCCCACGCGGTCAATGCAGGTCTCTTCCTTGCTGCTCGGATATTCAGAGGCGCTTATCCCGGCCTGCTCTTCTCTGCGGACTGACGTCCTCAATGCCTCTTTCGTCAGCAATTTCCAGTAGTTCGTTGACAAATCTGACCGCCGAGGACCTGGAAAGATCCGGCCAACTTTTCATTATGGTCAAGATGGCCGTTTCGTAATGATCGAAACTTCGTTCCTCTGGTGAGGTCAACGTATCTCCAAGCAGTTCCTTAAGTGGTTTGGGTATCATCGGAGCCGCCTTTGCGCTTCTCTGATAAGCGTGAGCAGAGATGTCATTTTGACGCCGTCACAGTCCATCAAATGGTGAATGACTGGATCGGCCAGCAGTTCTTCAAGTGACGGTTCCCTATTGTCTCGGTAAGGCTGGCTGTCACAGGGAGGGATGGAAAACTGGCGGAACCAAGTTTCGCCAGAGTCCACGCGGTCCTGAAAAAAAACACGGCCAACCAATGGGGCAATGGGTGCCTGATACTGGAGACCTTTTAAAATTGGCATGACGGCCTCCTGAAATATTGAATTTTCTAATGACTGATTCTGTAGAAAACATAACTAAATTCTCTTGCAACTGAACGGGTCGGAATATACTTAACCCATTACCTAATAAGGATTTAGCGTTCATTCACTAATTAGAAGCCTTCTAGGCAAACTTATGCGAAGATGCATATGCGGCCCTGATTTCCATAGGCTTCGATAACCGATTTAAGAGCGCATTTGGCTTGAGATGAAAATGATTTGCATTCGGCCTCTCAGGCCCTATGGTTCGGATTAGTCGGAAATTGCCCACCACAGTCCATTGACCATGCCGAATACGGCCATTCTCGCCCCGGATAACGCGCCTTCCACAATCAGGCTTGGCCGCATGGCTTGGCCCGCCCTCGCCGTTCTGCTCAGTCTGGCCACGGCCCTGCCGGTCCTTGTGGTTTCCAGCAATCTGCTGTTGTTTCAGGGCGATCTATGGAGCCATCTGGCCGACACCGTCCTGACCGGCTATATCGTCAATTCCATCCTCCTTTTGCTGGGAGTCAGCCTGTGCGTCATCGTGGGCGGCGTCGGCACCGCTTGGTTGGTCACCATGTGCCGTTTTCCGGGCAGTCGGTGGCTGGAATGGGCGCAATTGCTGCCCATGGCCATGCCCGCCTATGTCGTCGCCTATGCCTATACTTGGCTGTTCGATTATGCGGGTCCGGTTCAGACAGTCCTGCGCGCTGCTTTTGGCTGGACTTCGGCAAGGGATTATTGGTTCTTCGAGATGCGCTCGCTGGAGGGCGCCATCATCGTCATGTCGCTGGTCCTTTACCCCTATGTCTTTCTACTGGCTCGGGCGGCCTTTCTTGAACAGTCTGTCTGCGTTTTGGAGGCCAGCCGAACCCTGGGCCAAAGCCCCTGGCGCGCCTTCTTTCGGGTGGCCCTGCCCCTGGCCCGCCCCGCCATCGCGGCTGGCACCGCCCTGGCGCTGATGGAAACGCTCAACGATTTCGGCACCGTGCATTATTTCGCCGTCGACACGTTCACCACCGGCATCTATCGCACTTGGCTGGGCATGGGCCAGCCGCAGGCGGCGGGACAGTTGGGCGCCCTTCTGATGCTGTTCATCGTGGCCCTGCTGTTGCTTGAGCGCTTTTCCCGAGGCCAGGCGCGTCATCACCACACGACGGGGCGTTACCGCAACCTGCCCAGGGTCGAACTGGCCCCCTTGCCCGCTTTTCTGGCCCTGGCTTTCTGCGGTTTTGCGGTCCTGCTGGGCTTTTTGCTGCCGGGCGGCGTGTTGCTGGCCATGGCCTATGAGACATATGGGTTTGAAATTCCGCTCGATTTCCTTGAATTGGCGGGCAATAGCATGGTTCTGGCCGCCTTGACCGGCGGGCTGGCGGTGCTGTTGGCGATTATCCTGGGCTATGCCCAGCGGCTGCACCCGACCCGTCTGGTCAAATCCTGCGTCCGCCTGTCGGCCCTGGGCTATGCGGTTCCTGGGTCGGTGATCGCGGTCGGCACGCTGGTGCCCCTCACCTTCCTGGACAAGACGCTGGCCGCCTTCCTGGACGAGCGGTTCGGGATCGTGCTTTCCGGCCTTTTGATCACGGGCAGCATCGCCGCCCTGATCTATGCTTATTGTGTCCGTTTCCTGGCGATTTCGGTGCAGACGGTCGAAGCCAGCCTGTCCAAGGTGACGCCCTCGATCGAGGCGGCGGCCAGCACCCTGGGGCTTGGCGCCTTGAAGCGTCTGGTCCGGGTGCATATGCCGATGATCCGAGGCAGTCTGCTGACCGCCGCCCTGCTGGTTTTCGTCGATGTCATGAAGGAACTGCCCGCCACCATGATCATGCGTCCCTTCAATTTCGATACGCTGGCCACCCGCGTTTTCACCCTGGCGTCGGACGAGCGGCTGGCCGAGGCGTCTCTCCCTGCCTTGGTCATCGTGGCTGCCGGTCTCATTCCCGTGATCTTGTTGTCCAGGGCCATCGCCACCTCAAGACCGGGTGGAGAAAGCGCATGACCCAGAATCAAGGGCTGGTTCTTGAAAACGTGGTGTTGGGCTATGGCGGCGGCCATGTCGCGGTCGATAAAGTCTCGCTCGAGGTTCGTCCGGGCGAATTGGTGTGCTTATTGGGGCCTTCCGGCTGCGGCAAAACCTCCACCTTGCGCATCGCGGCCGGCCTTGAACGGGTCAGCGCCGGAACGGTGCATCTGAATGGCCGTCTGGTTTCCGGCCTGGGCACGCATCTGCCGCCCGAAGAGCGCCATGTCGGCTTTCTATTCCAGGATTACGCCTTGTTTCCGCATCTGAACGTGCTGGGCAATGTGGCTTTCGGGCTGGATCGATTGTCCGGCCCCGAGAAGCGCAGGCAAGCCCATGAAAGACTGTCACAAGTCGGCATGGACAGCCATGCCGACAACTGGCCGCATCAGCTTTCCGGCGGTCAGCAGCAGCGCGTCGCCTTGGCCCGCGCTCTGGCCCCCAATCCCAGCTTGATGCTGCTGGACGAGCCGTTTTCCGGCCTGGACAAGCGCCTGCGCGATCAGGTGCGCGACGAAACCTTGCATGTTCTGAAATCCAGCCGTGTTTCGACGTTGATGGTGACCCACGATCCCGAGGAAGCCATGTTCATGGCCGACCGCATCGCCGTGATGCGAGGCGGGCGGATCGTGCAGATGGACACGCCCGAGCGCCTTTATTCCTCACCCGCCGATCCCTTCGTGGCGTCCTTCTTCGGTGAGGTTAATTCTCTTTCCTCTCAGGTAGTTGATGGGAATGTTCAAACCTGTTTGGGACCCTTCCCCGCCCCCGGTTTCCTGAACGGAGCCAAGGTGGAAATGCTGATCCGCCCCGAAGGCGTTCACTTGCGCGAAGATCCAATGGGCCATGCGCAGGTGCTGGCTTCTCGGTTGCTTGGCCGTACCAGTTTGATTCATTTGAAGGTTGAACGGCCAGACTGCCAGCCCGTTCATCTTCATGCACGCCTTGCCAGCCGTGCCCTCCCCCCCGAGGGGCTTCGGGTCGCCTTGGAAATCGATAGAACCCAGGTGTTCGTTTTCCCCATTTCCGGCGATTAGCCCCCCCTGCTCCTGCTTTGTGAGATTGGCCCTTGACAGATTTTGATGATGCGAATAACTCTCAATATCAATTCCAACCCTCCCTCGACTAGGATGCTTCGCCGATGTCTCTTTCGCTTAAAAAGCCACTACTGACCTTCGCCGCCCTCGCTCTCCTGTTCGGCACTGCTCAAGCCAGCGCCGCCGAGGTCAATCTTTACTCGGCCCGCAAGGATCATCTGCTGAAGCCCGTGCTGGACGAGTTCACTAAGAAGACCGGGGTTAAGGTCAATTTGCTGTCGGCTGCCGAGGATCAGTTGCTTGAGCGCTTGAAGAGCGAGGGGGCCAACAGCCCGGCCGATCTGTTCATCACCACCGATGTTGCCCATCTACACAAGGCCAGGGTGGCGGGCGTCTTGCAGCCCACGAAATCGGCGGTGCTGGACAAGAACATCCCCGCCCAATACCGCGATCCACAAGGCTATTGGTATGGTCTGTCGGCCCGCGCCCGCGTGATCTTCTATGCCAAGGACCGGGTAAAGCAGGAAGAGCTGTCCACCTACGAGGACTTGGCCGATCCGAAATGGAAAGGACGGATTTGCGTGCGCAGTTCGTCTTCAGCCTATAACCAGTCGTTGCTGGGCGGTTTGATAGCCGTTTTGGGGCCGGACAAGGCCGAAAGCTGGGCCAAGGGCGTGGTCGCCAACATGGCGCGCAAGCCCCAGGGCGGTGATCGCGACCAAATTGCCGCCGTGGCCGCCGGTCAATGCGATCTGGCCATCGCCAACACCTATTATTTCGGCGGCATGCAGATTTCGCCCAAGGCCGACGAGCGAGAAACGGCGTCGAAGGTCGGTTTGTTCTTTCCCAACCAGAAGGATCGCGGCGTCCACATGAATGTGGCGGGCGGCGGCGTCACGGCTTCAGCCAAGAACAAGACGCAAGCCGTGCAGCTTCTTGAATTCCTGTCCGGCACCGAGGCGCAGAAAACCTTCGCCGAAGCCAACAACGAATTCCCGGTGCTGGCCTCGGCCAAGCTGGCGCCCAATGTGGCGGCCTGGGGCAGCTTCAAGGGCGAGACCCTTAACGTTGCCATGCTGGGCGAGAATTCGGCCCTGGCGGTGCGCATCTTCGACCGCGCCGGATGGCGCTGATTTAGCTTGTGCGACGGATGAGGGTGGGTATGCTGCCGCCATGAGCAGCCAGCCCCCCTCTTCCGACACGCCTCTTTCCCGCCTTTTGGCCGTCATGGCCCAATTACGCCATCCCAGCGAGGGCTGTCCCTGGGACCTTGAGCAAAGTTTCGCCACCATCGTTCCGCACACCATCGAGGAAGCCTATGAGGTGGCCGAAGCCATTGAAACGGCGGACTGGGATGCGCTGAAGGACGAATTGGGCGATCTTTTGTTTCAGGTTGTCTTCTACGCCCAGTTGGGCCGCGAACAGGGCCTGTTCGATTTCGACGCCATCGCCGACGCCATCGCGCAAAAGATGGTGCGCAGGCACCCCAATGTCTTCGCTGACGCCAAGGAAGCCGATGCCGAGGCCCAGACCAGGGCCTGGGAAGGCCATAAGGAAAAGGAAAAGCCCAGGACCAGCGCGCTGGATGGCGTGGCCGTCACCCTGCCCGCCTTGTCGCGCGCTGCCAAGCTGCAAAAGCGGGCCGCCCGCAAAGGATTCGACTGGGCCGACCCCGCTCCCGTCATCGACAAAATGCGCGAGGAACTGGCCGAGTTGGAAGCCGAGATGGACAAAGGCGGGCAAGGCCGCCGCTTCGAGGAAATGGGCGATTTGCTGTTCACCTGTGTCAATCTGGCCCGCAAACTTCAGATCGATCCCGAATCGGCCCTTCGCTCGGCCAACCGCAAATTCGAGCGGCGCTTCAAATCGGTCGAGGCCAGCGGCGCAAAAACGCCCGAAGCCATGGAAGCCGCCTGGGAAGCCGCGAAGTCGGCTGAATAGCCATCATGCCCAACGCCAACTTGCGTCCCACCCAATGGCTTGCCGTTCTGACCGTGCTGCTGGCTGGCGTCAGCATGGCCATGCATGTCGGCAAAGTGCCGCCCGCCGCCGCCCAGGTTTCCGCCGATCTCGAGATGAGTTTGGTGGCCGTGGGCTGGCTTCTGTCCTTGTTCGCCCTTCTGGGCGCCGCTACTGGGTCCTTCGTCGGACGCTTGGTTGATCGGCTGGGGCAGAAGCGTACCTTGCTGTTCGGCCTAAGCTGCACGGTTCTGGGCAGTCTGGCGGGGGCTTTCGCGCAGGCCACGCCCTTGTTGCTGGCCACCCGCGCCCTTGAAGGGATCGGCTTCGTCTCGGTGGTGGTGGCGGCCCCGGCCCTGATCTTTCGCGAATGCCAAGCCAAGGATCATCGGCTGGCCTTCGGCCTGTGGAGCACCTGGATGCCGGTGGGGGCGGCCTTCATGATGGCGCTTTCGCCGACCTTGCTGATGCTGTTCGGCTGGCGGGCCAATTGGCTGGTCGCCTCGGCCCTGACCTTGGCCGCCTTGCTTTTGTCCTTCCTGCTGATCAGCCCCGACGCCGCCTTGCAGGCGCAACGCCCCAGGGGGCGCTTGCGCGATCTGGTGAAGCTGCCGACGCCTTGGATTCTGGCGGCCTGTTTTTGCTTTTACAGCATGTCCTTCCAGACGGTGTTCGGTTTTCTGCCGTCCTATCTGGTGCAGGAACAAGCGCTCGATCCCGCCCTGGCCGCCCGCCTGACCGCCCTGGCCCTGCTGCTCAACGTGGTCGGCAATCTGTCGGCGGGTCCGCTGATCCGCCTTGGATTGGCCCGCTGGCAGGTGATCTTCATGGCGGCCCTGGCCATGGGCCTGTGCGCCTGGGGCATCTTCGCCGACGAACTGCCGCTGGCGGCGCGCTACGGCCTATGTCTGCTGTTCTCGGCCATGGGCGGCCTGATCCCAGCCGCCATCTTCATCGCCGCCCCCGCTTTCGCCCCCACGCCCGCTCATGTCGGAACCATCGGCGGCATGATCGTGCAGGGCTTAAGCATCGGCCAATTGGCAGGCCCACCCACTCTGGCCTTTCTGGTCCACCGGGTGGGATCGTGGGGGGCCGCCCCCTATTTCATCTCGACGCTGGCCCTGATCTGCCTGCTGCTGGCCCTGGCCCTCAAACGTCAGGAAAGGCTGCGCTGAACGGCAGGCTGTGCTAGTCTTCGCCCATGCGCGCTTCCATCCTTCGCTTTCTCATCCTGGCCCTTCTCGTCCCACTGCTGGGGTCTTGCTGGCTGCCCAGCCAGTTCGAGGCGATCATCCAGATCATGAAGGACGGGTCGTTCGCCGTGCAATACAAAGGCACGATGGATTACGCCCCCCTGGTCTACGACATCAAGACCAAGAATCTGCCCATCGAGGAACAGACCAAAAAGACGGCCATTCTGGAACGCGACCTGCGGCGCGACAGCGGCTTTCAGGAAGTGGCGACCATGGGCAACGGCCGCTTTCGCGTGCGCTACCGCCATGACGACAAGATCAGCGGCACCTTCATCTACACGTTCGTGCGCCGGAACGCCGCCATCATGAAGGTGCTGGTGGGCAAGGATGGCCGCGCCTCGATCTGGTTCGACACGCTAAGCCCCGAAGACGCCAAGCGCGCCACCGGCCTTGGCATGAGCATCAATGGCACGGTCAAGATGATCAGCGATCTGCCCATGCTGGAAAGCAACGCGCAAAAGACCGAGCAGCAGGGAACGGCCAAGGTCTATATCTGGCAGATCACGCGCTATGACCAATCGCCCGCCCCTAAAATGATTTTCAAGATGTTTTGACGAGGTGCGAGATGATCGATTGTTCCAGCGAAACCGTGGTCGTAACGGGGGCTTCGTCGGGTTTTGGCGAAGCGATCGCCAGGCGCTACGCCAAGCATGGCGCCAAGCTGGTTCTGGCTGCAAGGCGCATGGACCGGCTTGAAAAGCTGAAAGGCGAGTTGGGCGTGCCAACACATCTGGTCGAACTGGATGTCAGAAACCGCGACGCCGTGCTGAACGCCTTCGCCAATCTGCCAGCAGACTTCGCCAACGTGACCATCCTGATCAACAATGCCGGACTGGCCCTGGGGCTTGAACCCGCCCACAAGGTCAATCTGGACGATTGGGAAACCATGATCGACACCAATGTCAAAGGGCTGGTCACGGTCACGCGCGCGCTGTTGCCCGGCATGGTCGAACGCGACAAGGGCCATATCGTCAATATCGGTTCGGTGGCGGGCAACTATCCATATCCGGGCGGCAACGTCTATGGCGGCACCAAAGCCTTCGTGAAGCAATTCTCGCTGGCCCTGCGCTCGGATTTGTTGGGGGCCAATGTGCGCGTCACCAATATCGAACCCGGCATGGCCGACACCGAATTCTCGCTGACGCGCTTCAAGGGCAATCGGGCCGAGGCCGACAAGGTTTATCAGGGCGTCGAAGCGCTGACCGCCGACGATATTGCCGAGACCGTTTTCTGGTCCACCGCCCTGCCCGCGCATGTCAACATCAACCGCATCGAAGTGATGCCGACCCAGCAGGCCTTTGCCGGTTTCAAGGTGGAACGGCGTAGCTGACTAACGCTTGACGGACAGCGGTTGCCCGGCGGTGCTTGCGTAGAAAACCACGATTTCGGCTGGCTGTTTGCCTTCGTTCTGGCCCGAATGCCATTGTTCGACCACCTCGATGATGGCCTCGCCCGCCTTCAGCCGCAGGACCTCGCCCTTCTCGGTCTTTACCGTCAACTCGCCGCTTATCATGACGCCTGCATTGATCACCGGATGCAGGTGCATCGGCAGCGTCGCGCCGGGCGCAATGCGAATGCGCAGGATGCTGATTTCGGGCTGGCCTGACGCATAGGGCGGCAACATCGTTCCGTTCCAACTAGCGCTGGATTTGGCCAATGTTTCGACCGTGACATCGCCATCGGCACGCGCATGGCCCGCGATCAGCAAGGCGAATGCGAGAAGAATGAAACGTATTCTCATATCGTTCCCCCTGTCGATGAATCCACCAAATCCTTGACCGCCGTCCAGCTTGCCTCGTCGCTGGCGGCGATGAGCACGCCCTCCATCGGCAAGGGCACATAGACGCGACCGTCGGTCAGCATGGAAAAGCCTCCCGCTTCGGCATGGATCAGCACGCCCGGCGCATGGTCCCAGGGCATCAGGCGCGTGAACAGCACGAAATGGCTAAGGCCGGTCAGTGTGCCCAGATAATCGAAGGCGGCGCAGCTCGTGCAGCGGCGTTTCTTGACGGCCTCGGCCAAGCGGTTCAACGTGCGTTTGGAATAAATGGCGCCGGTCATCTCGTGAACGGGACATGGGGCGAGCACCGTCAATCTCTGCCCCTCCAGCCAAGCCCCCTTGCCCTTCATGGCCATGGCGGTGCGCTGTCCCAACGGATCGTGAATCCAACCCGCCAGCGTCTCGCCGCCCTTGACCAGGGCGACCATCACGCCGAAAGCGGGATTTCCATCGGTGAAATTGGCAGTGCCGTCCACCGGATCGACGATCCAAACCGGATCGTCGCCCCGCAGGCGCTCAAGCACGCTTTTGTCAGCGGCAACACCTTCTTCTCCCACCACGCAAGAACCCGGCAGCAGGGCGGTCAATTCCGCCGTCAGCCGCTTTTCGGCTTCTTCGTCGGCGATGGTCACGAAATCGCGGGCCGAGCTTTTGGTACGCACCTCGCCCGCCTTCAGATTGCGAAAACGCGGAAGAATGACGTCTTGCGCCACATCGCGGATCAGCCGGTCCACATGCGCCAGATCAATCATCAAAGGTCACACCTAGCCTTGATTTCAGGCGCGACAGATTGGCTTCGTCAAGGCGCAGTTTTAAAATGGCCTTATCATCGCCATCCTGGCGCTCCAGCACTTCGCCATGTTCGTAGACCCAGGCCATCGAGGCCCCGTCGGACAGCGGGATCGTAACCGATATTTGGTTCATCGCCATGGAAATCATCGAATCGATGCGTTCCAAAAGCAGCCCGCAGCCATCGCCGGTCAGGGCGGAAACGGCAGCCTTCATGCCAGGGCGCTCCGATGCCGCCAGCGCCCCTTCCCGCTCGCTGTCTTCCAGAAGATCGATCTTGTTGAGCGCCTCGATCATGCGTTGCTCGTAGGCGTCGCCGAGTTCCAGTTCCTTCAAGACCTTCTCGACATCAGACTTCTGGGATTCTGATTCCGGATGTGCCACATCGCGCACATGGATGATCAGATCGGCTTCACGCACTTCTTCCAGCGTGGCGCGAAAGGCGGCCACCAATTCGTGCGGCAGGTCGGAAACGAACCCCACGGTGTCGGACAAGATGACCTTGCGCCCCGAAGGCAGTTGCAGGCCGCGCATGGTGGGGTCCAGGGTGGCGAACAACAGGTCTTGCGCAAAGACGTCCGACTTGGTCAGGCGGTTGAACAGGGTCGATTTGCCGGCATTGGTGTAACCCACAAGAGCTACGATGGGATAAGGTACTCGCTTGCGCGCCTTTCTGTGCAGGTCGCGGGTGCGCTTGACCTCTTCCAATTCCTTTTTCAATCTGGCGATGCGCTCGCCGATCAGGCGCCGGTCGGTTTCGATCTGCGTTTCGCCAGGCCCGCCCAGGAAGCCGAAGCCGCCGCGCTGGCGCTCAAGATGGGTCCATGACCGCACCAAACGGCTTTTCTGATAGGAAAGGGCCGCCAATTCCACCTGAAGCGAGCCTTCCCGCGTTCTGGCCCTGGCCCCGAAAATGTCCAGGATCAGGCCGGTGCGGTCGATCACCTTACAGTCCCAGGCCTTTTCCAGATTGCGCTGCTGGATGGGCGACAAAGTTGCGTCGATGATGGCCAGGACGATCTCGTCCTCTTCGATGACGCCTTTCAGGCGCTCGACGGTTCCCTGCCCCAGCAGCGTCGATGGGCGGTATTTCGACAAGGGCACATATTCGGCGGCAACGACCTCTAGCGCGATGGCCTGGGCCAGGCCCACGGCCTCGTCCAAGCGGGCCTCGGGGTCTCGGCTGTCCGGCGTCCCCTTCATGAAGGGGTGGACGACCAGGACGCGCGTTCCCGCAGCGCCGTCGCCAGCGCCCTTGGCGGGATGATCGTTCAAAAAGAACTCACTCGCCGCCGTCTTCCTTGATGGGCGGCTCGAAGAGCGAAATGGGCGTGCCCGGCATCACGGTAGAAATGGCATGCTTGTACACAAGCTGCGTATGGCCGTCGCGGCGCAGCAAAACAGAGAAATTGTCGAACCAAGTGACAATGCCCTGCAGCTTCACGCCATTGACCAGAAAGACCGTGACGGGCGTTTTATTCTTGCGGATGTAATTGAGAAAGACGTCCTGGACGTTTTGTGATTTTTCGGAAGACATTTTCTGTTCCTTTGTTTTGGGTGGACGCTCTTGTTGTGACGAACCGGATGCCCACCGGCATCGGCCCTTAAAAACAGGATTATCACCATTTTCTTTGGAAGGAAACCCCCTACCCGGAAGGCGCGATTAACTAAGGCTTTCCAAGTAAATAAGAAGGTCTTCCGGCTTTTTGAAGGCGGCTTCGGGGGGATGGGTCGAAAATTCGCCAGCTTTGGGCGGGAAAGAGCGAAGCAGGATGGGAACGCATCCCGTCACGCGTGCGCATTCCATATCGACGGGCGCATCGCCAATGAACCAGACATTGCGCCCCGCCTCGATGCCCGATCCGTCAAGCGCCAGATGCACCGGATCGGGGGCCGGTTTGTCTCTCGCGGCATCGGTGGCGCCGACCAGACGGTGGAAATAGCCGCTCCACCCCAGATGATCGGCTTCCTCGCGCAGATAGGCGCCGGTCTTGTTGCTGACCACGCCCATCAACAAGCCGCGCCCATTCAATTCGGACAGCATCTCCTCGACGCCATCCAGGGGCTTCAGATGCAACAGGTGCACTTGCTTGAAGGCGGCGTAGAAAACCTCACTTGCCTCTTCCCAGCGATCTCCAAAAAGAATGGGGAAATGATCGCGCAGCGACAGGGCGATGCGCGTGCGCACTTCGTCCATCGACCATGGCGCTTGGCCCATGGCGTCTAGCGTGATGTTGATCGCTTCATGCAGGCAGGCCCAACTGTCGATGAGCGTGTTGTCCCAGTCGAAAATCAGAAAGCTGGGGCGCGACTGGCTCATGACCTGGGCAAGATGCTGGACAGCAAGTCGCGGCCCTGGGGCCAGTCGCCAAGGTTGGATTCCGCGTTGACGTGGCCCAGCTCGCCGACATCCAAGAATCCGCCATACCAGCAGGCCGCGAAATAGTGCGCCCTCTCAGGTGCCACATAGGGATCGTTCAGGCTGGCCAGGACCAGGGTCTTGAAAGGCAGAAGTTCCAGCGGCATGGGGGCGAAACAACGGGCCTCGCTGGGTGAATGTTCCGTTGAATCCACGTCTGCCGGGGCGACCAGCAGCGCGCCATGCACTTTGTCGGTATGTGCCGATTGTCCAGCCCAGTGGGCGACCAGGGCGCAGGCCAGACTATGGGCAATCAAGACAAGCGGGGCTTGGCTGTCGGCGACGCATTTGTCCAGGTTGGCAATCCAGGCGTCCTTGTCGGGCCGGTCCCAGTCTTCCTGCTGCACGCGTCTGGCGTTGGGCAACTGGGCTTCCCATTTCGTTTGCCAATGATCTGGACCGGAACCGCCCAGACCCGGAATGATCAGATAGCTGGTGGCGGCCATCGGCTACAGCCCCTTCTCCAACGCCTGGGCGTAAAGCTGGCGTAGGCGAAGCGTGATGGGGCCGGGTTTGCCGTCGCCCACCGGCTTGCCGTCGATCTTGGTGATCGGCAGCGCCCAGCTGGTGGTGCTGGTCAAAAAGGCTTCCTTGGCTTTCAACGCCTCGGCGGGTTTGAAAGCGCGTTCCACCAGTTTCAGCTTGGCGTCCTTGGCGAGGGCCAGAATGGCGCGGCGCGTAACGCCCGCCAGAATGGGTGTGCCCAAGGGCCGCGTGACGATTTCGCCCTTGGCGGTGACGATCCAAGCATTGGTGGACGAACCTTCGGTGACGAAACCCTTGTCGTCCAGCAACCATGCCTCATAGGCGCCTTTTTCCTTGGCGGCCTGCTTGGCCAGGATGTTGGGCAACAAAGCCACCGACTTGATGTCGCAACGCTTCCAGCGCAAATCGGGCATGGTGACGACGGATACGCCCTTGTCCAGCACCTCTTGCGAGGTGGGTTTCAATGTCTTGGCGGTCACCACCAGCGCTGGCGCTACGTCTGCTTTAGGAAAAGCGTGATCGCGTCTGGAGACGCCCCTTGTGACCTGCAAATACAGCATGCCGTTCTTCAACAAATTGATGGCGATCACGCGCCGCATGATGTGTTTGAGAGCGCGCTTCGTTACCGGCCAAGCTAGGCCAATTTCCTTGAGCGAGCGGTCCAGGCGGGCAAGATGCGCCTCCTCGTCGGCCAGACGGCCTTGATGCACGGCGATCACCTCGTAGATGCCGTCGGCGAACTGATAGCCCCGGTCCTCGACATGCACGCCAGCCACGCTTAAGGGAAGATACTGGCCGTTCACATAGGCGTAACGAGACATGTCAGAAGAACTCCAGGCGTACCGAGAACATTTTTTCGATCTTCTTCACGGCGCTGGCGGCGGCGAACAAGATGATGCGGTCCTTGGCCTGCATGACCGTTGATCCCCTGGGGCTGATCACGCTGCCTGCCCGCACCACGGCGCCGATCAACACTCCAGGCGGAAGTTTTATGTCTTTCAATGGCTTGCCGACCAAAGGCGATGTCTCCAAGGCGTCGGCCTCGATCAATTCGCCAAAACCTTCATGCAGCGAATGCACCGCATGGATGCGCCCCTTGCGCACATGCTGCAGCACGTTGGAAACCGTGATGGCCCGGGGGCTGACCACGACGTCGATCCCCAAAGGCCCCACCAGCGGGTTGTAGGAGGTCTTGTTGATCAGCGCCATGGTGCGCTTGGCCCCATAACGCTTGGCCAACAACGTTGCCAGGATGTTGGTTTCGTCGTCGTTGGTGACCGCGACCACGGTTTCGGCCATTTCGACATTGGCTTCCTTCAGCATGTCGGGGTCCAGCGCGTCGCCATGCAGCACCACGGCGCGGTTCAACTGCTTGGCGACATATTCCGCCCGCTCGCGATTGCTTTCGATCAGGCGCACCCACATGCCCGCATGCTGTTCCTCGATCTGCTGGGCCAGGAACAAGCCGATATTGCCGCCGCCCAGGATGCAGATGCGTCTGGCTTCCGTTTCCTCATGGCCGAAAGCGACCATGCCGCGTTCGACATGCTGCTTGTCGATCACGAAATAGACTTCGTCGCCGGGCAGCATCTGGTCTTCCGGCGTGGGAACGATGGCCTTGTCCTGGCGTACGATGCCCACGATGACCAGATTGAGATCGGGAAACAGCTTAGTCAGTTGGCGCAAGGGCGTGTGGACCAGCGGCGTGTTTTCGGTGCAGCGCACGCCGATCAGGCGCACTTTGTCGCCCGCCAGCGGAATGACGTCCATGGCGCCCGGCACCTGCAGGCGGCGAATGACGGCCCTGGCCACCTCGATCTCGGGCGAGATGATGACGTCGATGGGGAGATGCTCGCTGGAAAAAAGGTTCGACCACATCGGATGCAGATAGCCCTGATGGCGCACGCGGGCGATCTTGGTCGGCACGTTGAACAGCGAATGCGCCACCTGGCAGGCGATCATGTTCACCTCGTCGGCGGCGGTGACGGCGATGATCATTTCGGCGTCGCTGGCCCCGGCCTGATCCAGAACGTCGGGATGCGAGGCGTGTCCCAGAATGGCCTGCACGTCGAGCGAGTCGGAGATCTTGCGCACCAAGTCGGCCCGCTGGTCGATGACCGTGATTTCGTTGCCTTCGCTGGCCAGATAGCGGGCGATGTTGAACCCAACCTGTCCGGCGCCGCAGATGATGACTTTCATGACGATGGGTCTTTCATGCCTAGTCTTCGCTCGAGCCGATGCCCAGGGACTTCAGCTTGCGGTGCAATGCTGAACGTTCCATCCCCACGAAGGCGGAGGTGCGCGAAATATTGCCGTTGAAACGCGCTACCTGGGTGGCCAGATATTCGCGTTCGAACAGTTCGCGCGCCTCGCGAAGCGGCAGGCTCATCAGTTCGCTCGACTTGTCCCATTTGAGAACGGCGGGCGTCGCCGACGACAGATCGGGCGGCAGCATGGGGGCCGAGATCGGCTCGCGCGCATCGCCGGGACTCATGATCAACAGCCATTCCATCACATTGCGCAACTGGCGGGCGTTTCCCGGCCAGTCGTAGGTTTTAAGGACGACCTGGGCATCCTCGCCAAGCTGGCGGGCGATCACGCCCGCCGTGCGCGCGGCGCGGTCCATGAAATGCTGGGCGATTTGGGGAATGTCTTCCCGGCAATCCTTCAAGCTGGGCACTTTGACCGGCACGACGTTCAGGCGATAGAACAAGTCCTCGCGAAAACGGCCGGCGGCGATCTGTTCTTGAAGTTCGCGGTTGCTTGAGGCGATCACCCGCACATCCACCTCGACCCGGGTGCCGCCGCCCACCCTCTCGAATGTCTGGTCTTGCAGCACGCGCACGATCTTGCCCTGGGTTTCCAGGGGCATGTCGGCCACTTCGTCCAGCATCAAAGTGCCGGTATGCGCTTGTTCCAACAGGCCGATCTTGCGCCCCGACCCTTCCGACATGCCCTGTTCGGTGCCGAACAGTTCGATTTCCATGCGCTCGGGATTGAGGGCGGCGCAATTCAACACCACGAAGGGGCCTTCGGCGCGCTTCGATTTGGCGTGCAGCAATCTGGCGACCACTTCCTTGCCCGAGCCGGGAGGGCCTGAAATCAGCACGCGCGATCCGGTGGGGGCTACCTTCTCGACCGACTGGCGTAGCTGATTCATGGCGCTGGTGTTGCCCACCAGTTCCATGGCGCCGCCAGAGCGGTTCTTAAGGTCGAACAGTTCGCGCTTGAGCCTGGCCTGTTCGATGGCGCGTTCCACCACCAGCAGCATGCGGTCGGTCTGGAAGGGCTTTTCGATGAAGTCGTAAGCGCCTTCCTTGATAGCAGCCACCGCTGTTTCGATGGTACCGTGACCGCTCATCATGACGACGGGAACGTCGGGATGGTCCTGCTTGATCAGGGCCAGAATGCCAAGCCCATCCAGCTTGCTGCCCTGAAGCCAGATGTCTTGCAAGACAAGGCTGGGACGTCTGGCGGCGATGGCGGCAAGCGCCGCCTGATCCGTTCCCGCCTCCCGGCAGGAATAGCCTTCGTCTTCAAGGATACCGACGACCAGAGACCGGATATCGGCCTCGTCATCGACGATCAGAATGTCATGCGCCATGGCGTTCGTTCGTGACGGTTGCGGCGACTTCGCGGCGGGGGAAGATCAACAAGGTGCGCGCACCCGGCCCATCCCGGTCCTCCAGCCTCAATTCGCCTCCATGGTCTTCCATGATTTTCTTGACGATGGCAAGCCCTAACCCGGTTCCCTTGGCGCGGGTTGTAACATATGGCTCGGTCAGGCGATGGCGTTCTTCCTTGGGCAAGCCCTTGCCATTGTCCTCAATCCTGATGGAAAGCCCGCCGTTCGGCTCGTTCCTGGACACTTGAAGCTCGATCCAGCCGGGTTCCAGTTCATCGCCTTCGCGCCCTTCGATCGATTCGGCGGCATTCTTCAACAGATTGATCAGGGCGCGGTTGATCTGGCGGCCATCGCAGGCGAACAGGCAGCGCGTTTCCTCGCCAGGGGGCATTTTCATCTCGTACTTGATGGCCGTATGGGCTTGGCGTTGCAGGAACATGGCCTGTCCCACCACTTCCGCCAAATTCTCGTTGCGCACGACGGGTGCCGGCATGCGGGCGAAATCCGAGAATTCGTCAACCATGCGCCCGATATCGCCCACCTGACGCACGATGGTTTCGACGCAGGTCGAAAAGATTTCGGGTTCGGTCTGAATTTCCTTCAGGTACTTGCGCTTCAAGCGTTCGGCCGACAATTGGATGGGCGTCAGCGGATTCTTGATTTCATGCGCGATGCGTCTGGCAACGTCGGCCCAGGCGGCCATGCGTTGGGCCGACAGCAATTCGGTGATGTCGTCGAAGGTCACGACATAGCCCTCGATCCGATCAACCAGCCGTTCCACGGCAACCCGGACCAGCAAGGTTCGGGCATTGCCCTTGCGCTCAAGACGGATTTCGCCCTGGGTGATCCGTTCCGGCCTGCGCTGGCTTTGGGCCAGCAGATCGGCCATTTCAGGAACGACGTCAGCCAGGGGTTGGCCCAGGGCCGATTCCAATTCGCACCCCAGCAAATCGCTGGCCGGGCGGTTGGGCAAGTTGATTCTGGACTGAGAATCCAGGCCGATGACGCCAGCCGACACGCCCGACAAAATGGTCTCGGTGAAACGGCGCCGCTCATCCAGGGCTTGATTCGTTTCGATCAGTTCCTTGCGCTGGCCGTCAAGCTGACTGGTCATGCGGTTGAAGGCGCGCGCCAAGGACCCCAATTCGCGCCCGGCCAGGGTTTCGTCGACCTTGGCCTCCAGATTGCCTTCGCGCACGCGATCAGCGGCTTCGATCAGGGCGGCGATGGGGCGCACCAGCTGATTGGCCAGCGCCAATCCCACCCAGATGGCCGACAGGAACAACAACAGCGTCACCACGGCGAAAATGGCCGAGAAGCTAATTTCTATCCCAGAACGCCTGCCCTCGGCCTTTTCATATTCGGCAGCGGCCTCGTTGGTGCGCAGCATATGATTGATGACCTTGGGATCGACAAAGCGTCCGATATACAAAAAACCATCGGGAATGGCGGACAGAGAGACCATGGCGCGCACCCGATCCTCGGAATCGCCCGTCAGCATGACCACTTCGCCGCGTCTGGCCCGTTCCATCGCCACCAGGGGAATCTGGCTGAACTGCATGGAATAGGAGAATCCACCACGCGCCACCAACCGACCATTGCCTTGAAAGATCACCAGTTCGGAGAACCCTTTCTGCGTGCTTTGCGTTCGAAGAATTTGCACCAAGATATCCGGGCTGACGGCCAGTTTCGGCCCTTCGCTGTTGATCTGTTCGGCCAGGCCCACGATGTCGCTGGCCAGAAGGGCGTGGTGCTCCTTCAGGTAGGCGCTGGCCACCGCCCTCGATTCCAGGATCGCCGTCTTGACGCGGGGGTTGAACCAGCTTTCCAGGGCGATACTGAAATAGAGCACCGAAAAAACGGCCATCAGGGCGGCGGGAATCAAAGCCACCAGACCGAACAGCATGACCAGACGGAAATGCAGGCGCGATCCGGCGCCGCCTCGCCTGCCCTCGCCCCACACCTGGATCAGCCTGCGCGTGACCACGATGGCCAGGGCCATCACCAAGATCAGATCGACGGCCAGCAGAACCGCCACCGTCATCGGATCGGGGGTGATCGACGAGGCGCCGTTCAGAACCGCGATGGTGGCAGCACTCGAGGCCAGCGCCGCAATGGTCAGGGCGATCGCCAGTTTGCGTCCCAAATCGACGCGCCTTGCCCATATCAAAAGCGCGATCCAAGTCGGGTGCCGGAAGATTCTGGGCATTATGCGGCAGTCGCTCTCTCACCCTTCGAGACGGCCGCCGGGGCGGCCTCCTCAGGGTGAGATGAAATATCTGCCCTCATCCTGAGGAGCGCAGCGTCTCGAAGGATGAGGGGGGAAACAGAATTGGACATCTTTTGTCCCGTCTTGAGGAAGGCCGCGCCTACTTTAATCCACGCAGCACCTGAATGTCCAACTCGCGTATTTTCTTGCGCAAGGTGTTGCGGTTCAACCCCAGAAGCTGGGCCGCCTTGATCTGATTGCCCCTGGTGGCTTCCAAGGTGATGCCGATCAGGGGGCGTTCGACTTCCTGCAGAATCCGGTCATAGATGCCGGTCGGCGGCAGCGCGTCGCCATGGGCCGAGAAATAGTCGCGCAGATGGCGGTCAACGGTTTCCGACAGGCTTTCCCGGTTTTCGCCATGCGAGGGTTTCATGCCCTGGCTGGTGTCGGTCAGTTCCGACTCGATCACATCCAGTCCGATGACTTCCTGCGAATAGAGAGCCGCCAGCCTGCGCATCAGATTTTCAAGCTCGCGGATATTGCCCGCCCAACGATGGCGTCTTAGGCGCTCCAACGCATCCGGCGAGATGGTTTTGGGGGCCAATCCTTCATTGGCCGCCTGACCCAGAAAATGGCGGGCCAGTTCGGGGATGTCCTCGGTGCGCTCGCGAAGCGGCGGCAGGCGGATGGGCACCACGTTCAGCCGGTAGAACAAATCCTCGCGGAACAGTCCTTGGCGGATCAGTTGAGTCAGGTCGCGGTGAGTGGCCGCGATGATGCGCACATTGGCCCGGATGGGCACGCGCCCGCCGACCGATGTGTATTCGCCCTCTTGAAGCACCCGCAGCAGGCGGGTTTGCGCCTCGGGCGGCATGTCGCCGATTTCGTCCAGGAACAAGGTACCGCCCTCGGCCTGTTCGAAACGACCGACCAACCGGTTGGTGGCGCCGGTGAACGACCCCTTTTCATGGCCGAACAATTCGCTTTCGATCAGTTCGCGCGGGATGGCCGCCATATTGATGGCGACGAAGGGGCCATTCCTGCGCTTGCCATAATCGTGCAGGGCGCGGGCAACCAGCTCCTTGCCGGTGCCGGATTCACCGGTAATCATCACCGTCAGATCGGTCGTCATCAGGCGAGCCAGAACACGATAGATTTCCTGCATGGCCGCCGAGCGGCCGATCAGGGGCAGGGATTCCTCGCCGTCGGGGCTGGAATCGAAGGAGGGATCGGCCTTGGGCGCCGCCAGCGCCCGGCCCACGATATTGACCACTTCTTTCAGGTCGAAGGGCTTGGGCAGATATTCGAAGGCGCCGCGTTGCGTGGCCTTGACCGCCGTCAGCAAGGTGCTTTGCGCGCTCATGACGACGATGCGCAGATCAGGCCTGATCTTCTTGATGCGTGGAATCAGGTCCAGCCCGTTTTCGTCGGGCATCACCACGTCGGTAATCACCAGATCGCCTTCGCCGTCGGCGACCCAACGCCACAGCGTGGCGGCGTTGCCGGTGGTGCGCACCTCGTATCCTGCCCGGTTCAGGGCCTGTGTCAGAACGGTGCGGATGCTCCTGTCGTCATCGGCGATCAGAATGGTAGCGGGAAGACTCATCAGATATCGGCTCCGGACTCGTTCGAGACCATGGGGAGATAGACGCGAAAGACCGTGCGTCTGGGCTGGCTGTCGAATTCGACGATGCCGCCGTGGTCGTCAATGATCTTGGCGACCATGGCCAGCCCCAATCCACTGCCCTTGGGTTTGGTGGTGACGAAAGGATCGAACAGATGCGGCCCCAGATCCTCGGGGATACCGTTGCCGTTGTCCTGCACGGAAACGACCAGCGGCAGATGCACGCGGCTGTCGCTGCCCGGCACGGCCAAGCGCACGCCATGCTGATAAGCGGTGGACAGCGCCACCTCGCCGCCTTCGGGGGGGCAGGCTTCAGCGGCATTCTTGACCAGATTGAGAAAGACCTGGATCAGTTGGTCGCGGTTGCCCAGCACCATGGGCAGCGACGGATCATAGGCCTCTATGAAGCGCACTTTCTGCCCGAAACCGTTCTCGGCCAGCCTGCGCACATGTTCAAGCACGCGGTGGATGTTCACCGGCTCGCGCTCCAGGGGACGCTTGTCCGAGAACACTTCCATGCGGTCGACAAGTTGACAGATGCGATCCGTTTCGTCGCAGATCAGATGCGTCAGCACCCGGTCGTCCTCGCTGGCGTTCTGCTCCAGCAACTGGGCGGCGCCGCGGATGCCCGACAAGGGATTCTTCACTTCATGGGCCAGCATGGCCGACATGGCGGTGACCGAACGGGCCGCGTTGCGGTGAATCATCTGGCGGCCGATCTTCATGGCGATGGAATGTTCGTGCAAGGCGATGGCGATCGAACCCGGCTCTTCGGCGACCGGGGCGACCTGGATGGTCACCGTCCGTGGACCCGTGCGCAGCGTATCGAGATTGACGCCGTATTCCGACACCGGACAATCATCTGTACGTGCTTGATGAATAAGGGAAAATAGGGGGCTATCCTCGGGGATCAGCTCGGTCAGCGGCATGCCTTCCAGGTGCCCCAGCGAGGATTCGAACAATTGCTCGGCCGCCGCGTTCAAATGCCGGATGGCGCCCTGGCCATCGACCACCATGATGGCCATCGACAGCGCGTTCAGAACAGCCTGGGCATCCAGGGGCGTTTGCGCGGGCAAGGCGCGCTTGCGGGCCTGGTTGAATTTCATCAGGCGGCCAGCCGGTCACTGGCTTGGCGCCAGAAATCAAGCAAACGTTCCCGCACCTGCTTGGCTTCGCCAAGTCGCATCAACTGGCTGCGGAATTCCGCCGAACCGGGAAGGCCCTTCGAATACCAAGCGATATGTTTTCTGGCGATGGGAACGCCGGTACTTTCCCCATAATGGTCAAGCATGTCGTTGACATGGTCCAACAGAACGGCCAAGCGTCCGGCGGCATCGGGTTCGTCTTTTTTCTCGCCGGTCGCCAGGAAATGCGCCGCCAGACCAGGAAACCAAGGCCGACCATAGGCCCCTCGCCCAATCATCACACCATCTGCTCCCGAACGGTCAAGGATTTCGCGGGCCTTGTCCAGGCTGGTCACGTCGCCATTGGCGATTACCGGAATGGTCACGGCGCGCTTGACCTCGCCGATGCGTTCATAATCTGCCTGCCCGCCGTAAAATTGGGCGCGGGTGCGGCCATGCACCGTCACCATCGCCACGCCGCTTTCTTCGGCGATCTTGGCCAGACGGGCGGCGTTGACGCTGCCCTCATCCCAGCCCAGGCGCATCTTGACGGTAACGGGAACGTCAACCGCCCTGACCACCGCCTCCATGATGCGGCCAGCCAAAAGCTCGTCCTTCATCAGGGCCGCCCCCGCTTCGCCGCGAATAATCTTCTTGGCCGGACAGCCCATGTTGATGTCGATGATCGAAGCGCCGCGATCGGCGTTCATGCGCGCCGCATCCGCCATCACATCCGCCTCGCAGCCAACGATCTGAACGGCTTGCGGGCCTTCCTGATCCAGGGGGCTGGACATGCGCAAGGTTTTGGCGTGGGCGCGCACCATCGCCTTGCTGGCGATCATCTCGGAAACGGTTAAGCCCGCGCCAAAGCGCCTGGCCAAACGCCGGAACGGCGCATCGCTCACCCCGGCCATGGGGGCCAGGACGACAGAATTGTCCAGACGGATTGAACCAATCGTTAATGTCATATTTAGGTAAGACTCCAGGCCTGCATCAATATTATGCAGGGTGCCTGTTTGGCAAGCTCCGAATGGGCTTGAATAAGTCTAAACTTTAGGCAGGACTGGAAATGAGCACATCGGTGACGAATTTAACGCCCGGATAGGCCAGGGTCAGAAGCAAATAAGCCACCAAAACCAAGCGGGTAGCGTGTCGTCCGCGAATGCCGATGCGGTGATGGGCGGCCAGAAGCGCTGCGATCACCAAAAAAGCCAGCAGCGACAAAAGAGTCTTGTGATCCATATGGAGCCACTGGCCGCGCTCGAGCAGATTGAGCAGAAAACCGGAAATCACTCCAACCCCCAGCACGGCCTCGGCCCCCAACAGCAGAGAGAATGTCAGCCCTTCGCTTTCGGCCATGGCGGGCAAGGCCCTGGTCAAGACGGTGGGCTGCTTGCGCTTCAAGGAGCGTTCCTGCAAGAAGGCGCCCAACGCCGCCACGGCGGCCAGGGTCGCCAGCGCATAGGTGGCGACGGAAACCAGAATATGCAAAGCGATCCAGCCAGAAGGCGCGGTGCCGATCAGGGGGCGCTCGGGCGCTTGGCTCCAAATGGCGGCGATCAGACCCAGCAAGGACAGATAGGGCATCAGCAACGGCATCAGCCGCCAGGTCTGGCGCGACCAAAAGCTAAGGCCCATGAAAACACCCAGCGTAACCGTAATGCTGGCCCAGATGGCGGCGGACAGGCCGGTATGCCAGCCTTCCAGAATGTTGAAGGCAGTGGCCGAAGCCGGGCCGAAGATAGCCAGCGAGATGGCGGCCCAGAAAGCGCCGTCGCGTTTGGCTGGACGTATCCAGCCCAGCAGAAGGGCGGGCATCAGACAGGCCAGCGCGGCCAAAGAGTCGAAAGACGATAAATTCAGCATGGGCGCACTATAGCGATGCCGTGCTGGCTGGTCTATGGTATGCGCCTGGAAAATTGAGGGGATTGTCATCCATGGCTTCTTGTGTGGCCCTAATCGTGGCGGCTGGGCGCGGGCACCGTTTCGGCGCCGAATTGCCCAAGCAATATCTGGAACTGGGGGGGCGCATGGTGCTGTCCCATTCACTGGCCGCCTTTGCCACCCATCCCGAGATTACGGGCGTGCGCGCCGTCATTCACCCCGATGACAGGCTGCTTTACGACTTGGCCGCCAGGGGGTTGCGTCTGCTTGACCCCGTTCCCGGCGGCGCGGCCCGCCAAGATTCGGTGCGCCTGGGGCTGGAAAGCCTGCAAGACAATCCGCCCGATTATGTTCTGATCCATGACGGGGCCAGACCTTTCGTCGAGGCAGGCGTGATCTCCAGGGCCATCGCCGCCCTGAAGGATCATGCCGGGGCGATTCCCGCCATTCCGGTCGCCGACACATTGAAGCGCGCCGAGGCGGGCATGATCGCGGGCACCCAGGACCGGGCCAATCTGTGGCGCGCCCAAACTCCGCAAGCCTTTCGCTACAAAGACATTCTGGCCGCCCATCGGGCGATGGCTGGTCAGGAACTGACCGACGATGCCGCTGTGCTGGAAGCCCACGGCTTGGCGGTGGCGTTGACCGAAGGCTGCGTGAACAATGTCAAGATCACCACCAAGCGCGACTTGGAACTGGCGTCCAAGGCCTTCGAGCGTCCAATGATGGCCCGCACTGGCAACGGTTTCGACGTGCATCGCTTCAAGGAAGGCGGCGATCATGTCTGGCTGAACGGCGTGAAGGTGCCCCATTCCCACGGGCTTGAAGGCCATTCCGACGCCGATGTGGCCCTGCATGCGCTGACCGATGCCCTGTTGGGCGCCATCGGGGCCGGAGACATTGGCCACCATTTCCCCCCCTCGGACCCGCAATGGAAGGGGGCGGCATCGGACAAATTCCTGGCCCATGCCGCCAGTTTGGCGGCGGCCAAGGGCGGGCGGATCGTGAATGTGGACGTCACCATCATCTGCGAGCGCCCCAAGGTGGGGCCGCACCGCCCGGCCATGATCGCCCGGCTGGCCGAGATTTTAGGGATCGATCAGGGACGAGTGAGCGTGAAAGCCACCACCACGGAAGGCCTTGGCTTCACCGGCAGGCAGGAAGGCATCGCCGCAATGGCCACCGCTACCGTGGCGATGAGAGAATGATGGCGGTTAGGGGGAATTCGTCTCCTCGCCGATCCACTTCAGGAAATCCGGATTTCCGCCGTCGATAGGCAGGCTGACCACACAGGGCACGCTGTAGGAATGATTGGATTTCACCCAGGCGGTGGCGACATCGACTAGGTCCACCCTGGTCTTGGCGATCAGCGCCACTTCGCCCCCCTCCTCCATCTTGCCCTGCCACCAGTAGAAACTTTTGATTGACCCCAGAATGTTGGCGCAGGCGCACAGGCGGGCCTCGACCAGCCCTTTGCCCAGCCTTTCCGCCTCGTCCATATCGGCGGCCGTGATGTAAAGCAGGCGATAGTCCATCTTTTTGCTTGCCTCCCGAGTCGCGGCTTATATTCTAGGGGCAGGACGGGGGCAAATCCATGGGTTCATCCAAAGAACGGGCGACAGACTTTCAGATCAGCTGGCTGAAACGCGGGCTGTCGCAGCCCGGCGGCAAACTGCCTTTGTTCGATGAGGAAGGTCAGCGCTATAATGAGCGCACGATCAAATCCTGTCTTGATCGCGGCTGGGCGCAACCTTGGTTCTCGAATCCCTTGAAGCCAGACTGGCTGGTCTGCAAGCTGACCGATGAAGGCCGACGTCTGGTCGAACGCCAATAATTGCCAGATCGAAATAAACCAACAAACCTATAACTTCATCCGCAGATTCATTGTTTCGGTCTGGAAACTGTGGATATTCCGGTTGGAAAACAGATGGCGGGTCTATAACCGCTCTTGCAGTTTTCTTATTTCTTTCAAGATGATATCAGAAGCCTGGGCAATTCCAGTGGGTTGGGGACATTGAGGCGCCTTCAGCCCGGTCAGATATTCAATCTGGTCTTGTATATCCCCGGCCAGAATTGACGTTTCTGGCAGGCTGACATAGCGGGCATTCGCCTTCATCCATGCATCGAAATAAGGGGTTTCCGGCCAGTCCGGCCGGTCCTGGGCCAGGACGGCGACGCCGTTGCAGGCGGCTTCCGTGTAGGTGCCGTAACCCGGCTTGGTCACGATCAGATCGGCTGAAGCCAACAGATCGGGAAAGGCCATGCCCGATGTCTCGAAGGAGCGAAAATCCGCCCGGCGTTGATTCCAGCCTTCGGGAATCAGCCAGGTCCACCCCTCGATTACCGGCCAGTCCTCGATCGGCAAGCGGGTGGCGATGCCCCCATAGGCCACCACCCCCACCTTATGGCCGATGGGAATTTCCAGGCCCTTGCGCAGGCCAGCGGGATCTTTGACGCCGATCCTGGCCGAAGGTCCAAGTTCGACCAATTCGCTCACATCTGCCAAGGCAGTCATGGGCAGGCAGGGCGTCAGTTTGAGGAACATTGGAGCGGCGGCGTGCGAGGCCAAGATACGTTCCAGAATGCCCGGCGCTTCGGGTCGCCCGCCCAGATAGGCCTGATACAGATCGTACCAATTCAGGCTAGATAGGGCGATTGCGGGCACGGCCAAATGCTTGGCGGCGGCCAAAGTCAGATAGGGAATATTGGCGATCACCAGATCGGGGCGGATGGATTTTAGCCGTGCCGCCTCGTCTTCCTGTCGTTGACGCCATTCCAGATGTCGTAGGTTATATGCCTGTGCAGTTGCATCGCAATCGACCGACGTGGCCGAATTCATGACAAGTCCAAAATCATCAATGCCATCAAGATATTCGAAATCAAAGTCGAGTCGCGACTTGAGGAGCCGCTTAGGCAGGTTCGAGTAAAGTATCAGTTCGATGTCGGGCTGCTTAGACTTGATATCGTTCAAGATTGGCAATGTCATGGCGGCATGGCCAAAACCATGGGGCGACAAAGCAACACATAATCGAAAAGTCACGCCTGTACCCCAACCCCTTGAAATGCGTCAGCCACCACGGCGGCAGACCGATAGGCCTTGGAAACTTGGTTATACGGCCCTTTGGGTAGGAGCCTGGAGTCATTCTCGATTGCCCCAGCCGCCGTTGTCAAGCCAGCCCCGGCCTCCCCATCCTCGCCTTGCAACTTCTCTTGCCGTTGGTCGTTGCGCTGCGATTCCGCCTGAGCCTTGATGGCTTCGGCCTGCATGGCGACCGCCCGATCCTGGCTTGAAGGATCGCCAGGGGCCAGGGCTGCCCGCTTGATCTGCTCCATCTTGCGGATGGTTTCCTCGGGCGTGTCCTCGGCGGATATGTCGATGCTGACTTCGCCGCCGGTAATATAGCGCCGCCCATCCGGGCCTTGGGTCGTGGTGTAGTTGGGGGAACCGGCATAGGCACCGCCCGCCGCTTTATGAGCCTGTTCATGGGCCAGGACTTCGGCTTCGCGCTGCTTGAGCTTGGCGACAATGCGCTTCTCTTCCTCGCTCAATTGGGAGGAGTTGGCAAGATTGGATGTGGTTGATTCTGGCCTGGATTCTGGGGCGTTGGCATCAACCGCCCCCTCCACTCCCCGGCGGCTTGGCGGCCTGGAAACGGGCGAAACGCCTAAGGCGGCATAGCCACCAAGACCTGACAGCGCGCCGATCATGCTCTACACTCTACGCCTAAATCCCATTGATTCATATTGTTCCTACGTGACAGGAGTTCAATGTGCTGAACGGCTTCACCCCACCCTTCACCCCATCGGGCCATTCGGCCTTGCTGCCTGCCCCGCCCTGGCATTATGCAGGCAATGTGCTGTCCTTGGCTTTCAAGGTGGATCAACGAGCGGCGCAAAGCCTGCTGCCCAATGGGTTTGGCGCGGCCACTGGCCAGGCCTATGGCCATTTCTGTGATTGGCAGGCGACGTCGGACGGATGGGAACTTCTGGACCCGGCCTATGCCCAATATAAGGAATTCTTCGTTCTGATCGAGGCAGAGCGGGCGGGAAGCCTTGCCCTATATTGCCCCTTCATCTATGTCGATCAGGATATCTCGCTGGTGCGCGGCTTGTTGCAAGGCTGGCCCAAGAAGCTGGGCAGCGTGTGGATGACACGCTCTTACGGGCTGGATCATCCCGCCGCCGCCCCTTTGCGGGCCGGGACGAAAATGGGCGGCAGCCTGGCCGTCAAGGACCGCCGCCTAGCCGAGGCCGAGATTTCCTTAACCGGCCAGCCCGGCGAGCGACTGGGTTTTCTGTCCATCCCCACTTTCGCCCTGATCGCGGCGCCTAGCTTGCTAGGGTCCCCGACGCCCGGCTCCAAAACCTTGGCCAGGGCGGTGATTGAAGGGGCAGTTGCCGGATTATTCCATGCTGGAACGGGTTCAATGCGCTTTCTGAACAGCCCAAGAGATGAATTGTCGCTTTTAAACCCGATAAGCGAGGCTAAGGCCAGCTTCGGCAATTTCGCCATGACCATCACGGGAGCGGTTGAAGCCTGAGACTCTGCTGAAAATTTCGTATATATTGGGTGCGAATTCGAAAGTGACGGGGATTAGAAAGATCCCGCTTTGAACATCTCGGGATGACAGAGATGGTGAGCGAGGTCAGGACCAGCGGTTTCGGCTATGAAAGCGCCGTTTTTCAGGCGCGGCGTGCTGATTCGCAGCCTCGCAAGGAAGACAATTCTCAACGCCTTGCCGACAAATTCCTAAGTGACGAAAAGTCCCGATTCGCCGTTCAAACGCGCGAAAGCGATGATGCCAGCCGCAAATCGCAACCGGCCTTCGACGTCCAGACGCAAAGCAACGCCTTCCTGCGCAAAGCCCTCTCCACCCCCTATAGCCGGGGGGCCGACCTATATGGCGTCGAGGCGGCAGAACGGAATTTACAAGGGGCCAACTATGCCAGGGCGGATCTCAGAAGCGGCGATCTGGCGGGAGCCAATCTGGCCGGGGCCGATCTGCGGGGGGCAGACCTTTCCAATGCCGACCTAGCGGGCGCCGACCTGACCGGGGCCAATTTAACGGGCGCCAATTTCACCGGCGCCAATATCGCGGGGGCCAATCTGTCGGGCGCCATCGGAACAAAATACGACGCTTCGGGCCGCTTGACCGTCGATCGCTCGATCTCGCTGCCGCGGGTCGATATCTTGGCGTAAAAATGCGGGAATGTATTTTGGGGGAGGAAATGGTCGGAGCGACAGGATTTGAACCTGCGACCCCTTGACCCCCAGTCAAGTGCGCTACCAGGCTGCGCTACGCTCCGACCGAGCCTTTGACAAGGCAGGCGCGGACTATACTGAGGCGTTCGGGCAAAGAAAAGGGAAAAGAGAAGCGGCTGGCAGGTTCTTTTCAGCCAGCCTTGGCGCCGCCAACCTTGGCTCCAGCCGTCAGGATTTCCCGAAGCTCGACCAGTTCCTTCAACACCTCGCCCAGCAGGTTTTTCGACGGTTTCTCTGGCTTGGTTTCGCTAGGTTCAATTGGCGCAGGCAGGAGCGAAAGCTGCGCCGCCGCATTGGCCGGGGTCGTTTTCGATTTCGGAGCTTCAAGCGCTGGCGCAGAACCGGACGACGGAGCGGGCAACGACTTCAACCCTTCCGTGCCCGACTTGTCGCGCAGCAGCTTCTGCACGCCCTTGATCGTATAGCCTTGGGCATAGAGCAGGTCACGGATGCGCTTTAACAGCTCGACATCCTCAGGCCGGTAATAGCGCCGCCCGCCTGCCCGCTTCAACGGCTTGATCTGATTGAAGCGGCCTTCCCAAAAGCGCAGCACATGCTGGGGAATATCCAAATCCCCGGCAACCTCACTGATGGTTCTGAAGGCCGTTTCTGATTTGCCCATGGAAAAAGGGACTTACACTTTCTTGGCGGTCATGCCCTTGTTGATGCGCGACTTCAACAATTGTGATGGACGGAACACCAACACACGGCGGGGAAGGATGGGAACTTCGGTGCCGGTTTTGGGATTGCGGCCAACCCGCTGTCCCTTGGACCGTACAGAAAAGCTGCCGAAGGAAGAGATCTTTACCGTGTCGCCCTTGGCCAAGGCCAGCGACATTTCTTCCAGCACAGTCTCGAGAAGGGCCGCCGATTCATTGCGGGAAAGGCCGACTTCTTCGTAAATAGCTTCGCTTAGTTGCGCACGGGTGATGGTTTTCTCGGTCATCGATTCGGCCCCCCAGGCTCGTTAGTTACCTAACGGTAGCGCTTCAAGGAAAATCAGTCAATCCCGTCAAAGGGATGTAAGCCGGGATTCGAGCAAAAAAAGAGTTAAAATCTGACCAGGCAGGCGCCCCAGGTGAATCCGCCCCCCATGGCCTCCAGCAAAAGCAGCTGTCCACGCTTGATCCGACCGTCATGGACGGCCTCGGCCAAGGCCAGCGGAATCGATGCCGCCGAGGTGTTGGCGTGCCTGTCCACCGTCACCACCATGCGCTCCTTGGGAATGGCCAGCTTCCTGGCCGTACCTTCCAGAATGCGGATATTGGCCTGATGCGGCACCACCCAATCGATATCCGTCGAGGTGAGATTATTGGCCGCCAGAGCCTCGCCCACCACTTCGGCCATATTGACCACGGCGTGGCGGAAAACTTCGTTGCCCTTCATGCGGACGTGACCGGTGGTTTTGGTCGAAGACGGCCCGCCATCGACATAAAGCAGGTCGTAATGGCGACCGTCGGAATGAAGATGGGTCGATAGAATGCCCTGATCTTCGACCGTCCCCTGCCCCTCTGCCGACTTCAGAACCACCGCGCCGGCACCGTCGCCGAACAGAACGCAGGTGCCGCGGTCATTCCAGTCCAGAATGCGCGAGAAAGTTTCGGCGCCGATGACCAGGGCGGCCTTGGCCTGGCCCGCCTTGATGAAATTGTCGGCGGTCGCCATGGCGAAAACGAAGCCCGAGCAGACGGCCTGAAGATCAAAGGCAACGCCCCTGGTCATGCCCAAACGGGCCTGAACTTTGGCCGCCGTGGCCGGAAAAGTGTGATCAGGCGTCGCCGTACCTACGATGATCAGGTCGATGTCGTCGGCGGTCATGCCCGCATTGGCCAGCGCCGCCTTGGCTGCTTCGAAGGCCAGATCGGAGGTCGTCTCGCCCTCGGCGGCGATTTGGCGCTGACGAATGCCCGAACGTTCGACGATCCAAGCGTCGGTGGTGTCGACGCTGCGCTCAAGTTCCTGATTGGTGACGATGCGGGCAGGCAAATACGAGCCGACACCAGCGATCTGCGAGCGAATGACCATCAGAGCGACGCCACTTGGGGAGCCACGGGTTCTTCGGCCAGATGGGCCAGCTCTTCCTTGATCTTGTCGTTGAAATTCTGGCAGACCAGATCGATGGCGACGCCCACGGCGTTGGCGAAACCCAGGGCGTCGGTGCCGCCATGGCTTTTAACCGTAATGCCGTTAAGGCCAAGGAACATGGCCCCGTTATAGCGGCGTGGGTCGGCCCGGTGCTTCAGGCGTTCAAGGGCTGGGCGCGACAACAGATATCCGATCTTGGCGAGCAGGGAATGGCTGAAGGATTCCTTCAAGAAACGCGAGAACATCTTGGCCGTGCCTTCGACGGTCTTCAAGGCGACGTTGCCGGTAAAGCCATCGGTGACGATCACGTCCACGGTACCGGCCCCGATGTCGGTCCCCTCAACAAAACCATGGAAACTCAGCTGCATGTGGTGCGATTTTAAGATCGAATGTGCGGTCTTGACGGCGCTGTTGCCCTTCAGATCTTCCGATCCGACATTCAAGATGCCGACGCTGGGCCGCTCGATGCCCAACACGATGCGGCAGAACACCTCACCCATGATGGCGAATTCGACCAGATTGTTGGCGTTGCAATCGACATTGGCGCCCAGGTCCAGCATGACGGTCTCGCCGCGCTGCGAGGGAAACAGACCCGCGATGGCAGGCCGGTCGATGCCGGGAACGGTGCGCAGAACGAACTTCGACACCGCCATCAAGGCACCGGTATTGCCCGCCGACACCACGCCCTGGGCTTCGCCCTTGGCGACGGCGTCGATAGCCATCCACATGCTGGATTTGCGCCCCGTACGCAGGACCTGCGAGGGCTTGGCGTCGCCGGATACGGCGTCGGGCGCATGACGGATGGTCGAAACTTCGGCGGCATCCGGATGCTTGGCCAGCAATTCCTTCAGTCGGGTTTCGTCGCCGAACAGAAGGAAGCGCGCCTTCGGGAATCGCTGTCTTACGATCGCAACCCCTTCGATCACCATATCGGGGGCGGAATCGCCCCCCATGGCGTCGAGAGCCAGCACGACCTCGTCTGACACGCTATCCCCTCCCTATACGGGATTTCAGGCTGCGGAAGCGGAATCGCCCGCCACCTGACGGCCATCGTAATGGCCGCAAGAGGGGCACATGTGATGCGGACGCTTCATTTCGCCGCAATTGGGGCACTCGGCCACGGCCTGCGGCTTCAGGGCGTGATGGGACCGGCGCATATTGCGGCGCGATTTCGAGGTTTTCTTTTTAGGTACGGCCATGGGTCATCTCTCGAGCAAAAGGGAACGCTCCGAAGCCGTCGAGCATCCGGAGCGGAGCCAGTCTTCTTATATGAAAACCCCGCACAGGGCAAGGGCGCGTTAACCCATTGTATTACACTTTTTTGTCCAACTTGTCGCGCAGCTTCGAAAGCGCAGCGAAGGGGTTGGGTTTTCCTTCGGCGCCATCCGACCCGGCATAGGGCGTGTTTTCAAGGCTGGCTCCGGGTTTTCTGGGAAAGGGGTCGAGGGAAAGCGCCAATTCCTCGGCCACCGCCTCGCCCACATCGATAACGCCATTTTCGATGGCGTCGGGTTCATCCTCCGCCTCAAAATCAAGGTCGATCTCGCTTTCCAGGGATTCAAGCGCCGCCTGCAAGGCATCGCCCTCTCCGTAGGTTCTTGATATTCCCACGTTAATTGTGTTCTTGACCGGCTCGAGCGTGACCACGCAGGTTTGCGTGACCTCGGACTGGAGCCGCCCCTCCAGACAATAAAGGCCATTCGTGGACTGGGTCAGGCGCAACTGCGCCTTTAGCCCGTCCAGTCCCACAAGACCGAAGCGCAGGCGCAACTTTTCGCACTCGTCGGGTCTTGCCTCGATGGACAGGTCAAGCCCGTGGGCCTGAATGTCGCCGATGGACACAAGGCGCGAAAATTCAGGAAGTTGTTCGGTAGTCATGGCGAAACCTGCGTTTGGGCGAAAGGTGGGGGCGGAAATTGGGCCTGGGCGGTTTCGGGGCGCGTCCAGGCAAGAAGCACATAATCGGCCAGAAGGGCCAAATGCCCCGGGTCGGCCTTGGCGGCGGCAAACAAATTACGATCCAAGGCGGCGATCAGGGCGGCGGCGTCATTGGCCTCTAAAGCCTGGCGATAGGCCTGGCTGCGCCCGAAAAATCCCTGGGCCAGTTTCTTGACCCGGGCGCCGATTCGAATGTCGCTCGCCCCCAATTCGCGCAGATTGACCTCCATATCGTCGAACATCAAGTCGAACAGTTCCTGCGCCTCTTCGGGATGGGTCCGGCTTAACGCCTCCATGACCAAAAAGGCGTGCAGAGTCAGGAGATCGAAGCGTCCCTCGGGCGAATCCGGCACCATGAATTGCGCGTAAAAGCCGGGTTCCCGCGCCCTGGCTACGATGCGTCCATAGCGCTCCACCGTTGCAGGTTGGGGGGTGTTTCCGCCAAAGAGCTTCTTTATCAAAGACATAGCTTTACCGTTTGCGGGGAAGATTGACAGGCAGGGTCCCAAGACCTAGCTTCTTCGGCAACGCACTATCGGCTTTCAAGGCTTTGCTCGTCAACATGCGCTCTGTATCCGCCCTTCTTCTCGTCGCCAGTCTGACTTGGGTCGCCGCCTGCCAACCCATCGTGGACGTGCGCGGCAACCTGCCCAACGAAGAGCAATTGTCCCTGATCAAGCCCGGCGACATCGGCAAGGATGATGTGCTGGCCATGCTGGGCACGCCGTCATCGGTGGCCGCTTTTGACGACGAGACCTGGTATTACATCAGCTCTAAAACCGAGCAGACGGCCTTCTTCAAGCCCAAGGAAATCGAGCGCAAGGTGGTCGCCATCAGCTTCGAGAAAAGTGGCTTGGTCAAGAATGTGCGTCAACTGGGCATGCAAGACGGCAAGATCGTGCAACAGGTCGAGCGCGTCACGCCCACGGCGGGCAATGAGATGACCTTCCTTGAACAATTGTTCGGCAATGTCGGGCGCTTCTCGCAGCCAAGCAGCGGCGGCGGCACGCCTGGGAAATTCTAGCTTTTCGCAACCGCCTGTTCGATAAAGGACTCCAGCGCCTTAACGGGTGCCTGATCGTCGAACAGACGTCCCTGCCCGGCCTTGATGCGCTCGCGCACAGCCGCGTTCCAAGCCGCGTCGGTTCCCAGCTTCACGGCGATCGCGACATAGGCTTTAAGATCGGAAGCGATGCATTCGTCCAGTCCCAACAATTTCAGCATGGCGCAACTGTGGCGGCCCCGCATCAGATGGCTGGGCATGGTGACGATGGGCAGGTTTCGCGACAGGGCTTCCAGCGAGGTGTTGCCGCCCGACCAGCCGACGCTGTCTAGAAAGACGTCGCACGCCCCATTCAACTGCACATAGTCCGTCCAGGCCATCCAAGGAAGGAAGACAAGGTGGTCGGCTGGGTTCAGCCCCTCCGCCTTGAAGGCGGCCTCGATACGAGCCTTGAATTTGCGGTTGTCGAGATGGCGCGTCTTGTGAAGGATGAAGGCGAAACGGGCGCCCGCGGCCTGCTTGGCGATGGCGGTGAACAAACGGTCGTATTGCGGCAGATATTTTTGCAGCGCCTGGCAGCATAAATAGATCGGCCCCGTTGCGGGCAGACCGAAATCGGCGCGCGTTTTCGTTTGTTCAAGTTGCGGCGGGCGGTAGGCGATGGACAGATTGGGCAGGCGGATCAGCTTTTCACAATAATGGGCATCGGAAGCGTCCGGTTCCATCAAGTCGCTGGTCAGGAAATAATCCATGCTGGGCAGGCCGGATGTGACCGGATGGCCCCAGGAAACGGCCTGCGTCGGGGCAAGTTTCAGGGCGGCCAGGGCAAAGCTGCGGCCATCCATACCCAGATCGGGATAGATCAGCACATCCAGCCCGTCGGCACGGATCTGGCGGGCGGCCTCTTCGACCGGTCCTTTCAGATCGCGAAAGACGTCGCACAATCCGGCCAGCGCCCTGGTTGAGCCGTCGGGAACGCCGTTGGTCAGATAACCGTGAATGATGAACCGGCTGCGATCCAGGTGGCGTATCCAGCCGTTGAACAGCAAGGCGATGGTGTGGCTGGTGAAATAGGACGAGGCGAATCCGACGCGGATGCGCTTGTCGTCGCTCGATACCCGGTCGCGCGATTTTGGGGGATCGGCCAGATCGGGAAGCCAGGCAGACATCACGCGGTGGACAAGACGGCCATAAAGTTCCTGCAAGGGCCTGTCGTCCTCGCCTTGATAGGCCAATTCGAAATTGGTGCGCAGCAAAATGCCCGCGACATGTTTGGCGGCCTCTTCGGGCGATTGCGGATGAAGGACGGCCTCAAGCGCCGAAACGCCGGAGAAAACGCGACGCCGCCACAGCATGATTTCGGCAGTTGACATATAAACGCGCGGCAAAAGCCTGCTGACCAACCAACGGGCACCCACATGCGATGGGTCGGCCAGAAGCGCCGTCAACAGGCTGTCGCGCGCCGAATCGATGTCGCCCAAGCCGAGAAAGGCCAAGCCAAGATTGAATTGCGCCTGCGCGTCCTGCGGATGGCGAACCGATTCGCCCGCCAGGGACTGAACGAAATCGATGGCCAGCCGCTCGTTCTCGGGGGCGATTTTGTAAGCGCGGTTCAACAACGAGGCCGCAATCTCGAATTGCTGGCCCGAGAGCGCCATCTTTCCCAGTCCATGCAGCGATGACGCATCCTGGGGATTGGCCGCCAGCGAGGCTTTGAACGCCTCCTCGGCCCCCTTCATATCGCCAACGCTCAGCTTGGCCCAGCCATCGGCACTCATGACCCATTCCTCAAATGAAAAGCCCCGGAACCTTGCGGCTCCGGGGCTTTCCGGTCAAGCGGTTATCAAGATTAGGCAGCAACCATGGCCAGCAACAGAATGGCCACGATGTTGATGATCTTGATCATCGGGTTGACGGCCGGACCGGCGGTGTCCTTGTACGGATCGCCAACCGTGTCGCCCGTGACGGCGGCCTTGTGGGCATCACTGCCCTTGCCGCCGAAATGGCCGTCTTCGATGTACTTCTTGGCGTTGTCCCAAGCGCCGCCGCCCGAGGTCATCGAGATGGCGACGAACAGGCCGGTGACAATGGTGCCCATCAGCATGGCGCCCAGCGTCACGAAGGCATGCGCCTGACCCGCCACCAGAAGGATGACGAAGTAGACCACGATGGGCGCGAAGACCGGCAGCATCGAGGGCACGATCATTTCGCGGATCGCGGCCTTGGTCAGCATGTCGACGGCCTTGCCGTAATCAGGCTTGCCCGTCCCTTCCATGATGCCAGGGATTTCCTTGAACTGACGACGCACTTCGATCACCACCGAACCGGCGGCGCGACCGACGGCCATCATGCCCATCGAACCGAACAGGTAGGGCAGCATGCCGCCGATGAACAGGCCGATGACCACATAGGGGTCGGACAGTTCGAAGTTGAGCTGAAGCTGCGGGAAGTAATGCTTCAGATCTTCCGTGTAGGCGGCGAACAGCACCAGGGCGGCCAGACCGGCGGAACCGATGGCGTAACCCTTGGTGACGGCCTTGGTGGTGTTGCCCACGGCGTCCAGGGCGTCAGTGATCTTGCGGATGTCCTTGGGCATGTCGCTCATTTCAGCGATGCCGCCCGCGTTGTCCGTCACCGGGCCATAGGCGTCCAGGGCCACGACCATGCCTGCCAGGGCCAGCATGGTGGTTGCCGAGATGGCGATGCCGAACAGACCGGCCATCGTGTAGGCGACGATGATGCCGCCCGAGATGACCAGAACCGGAAGCGCCGTCGATTCCATCGACACGGCCAGACCCTGAATGACGTTGGTGCCATGGCCGGTAACCGAGGAATTGGCGATGCTGGTCACGGGGCGATAGCCCGTGCCGGTGTAATATTCGGTGATCCAAACGATCAGACCGGTAACGACCAGACCGATCAGCGCGCAGATATACAGGTCGCGACCCGTATAGGACATGCCGCCGATCGGCGTCGAAAAGCCAGCCGTCATGTAGATCGACACGCCGACCAGAGCCGCCGAAATGACGCCAGTGGCGATCAGGCCCTTGTACAGAGCCTTCATGATGTTGTTGTCAGCGGACAGCTTGACGAAGAACGTGCCCACCACCGAAGCGGGGATGCACACGCCTGCGATCACCAGCGGCAGCATCATCATCGACGTCATGACGTCGCCGGTGAAGAAGATGGTCGCCAGCAGCATGGTGGCCACGATGGTCACGGCATAGGTTTCGAACAAGTCGGCAGCCATGCCGGCGCAGTCGCCCACGTTGTCGCCCACGTTGTCGGCGATCACGGCGGGGTTGCGGGGGTCGTCCTCGGGAATGCCTGCTTCGACCTTGCCCACCAGATCGGCGCCGACGTCAGCGCCCTTGGTGAAGATGCCGCCGCCCAAACGGGCGAAGATGGAAATCAAGGAAGCGCCGAAGGACAGAGCGACCAGGGCTTCCATGATGGCGCGGGTTTCGCCCGGCATCCAAGCCGAGAGAACGCCGTAATAGCCGGCAACGCCCAGAATGCCGAGACCGACCACCAACAGACCGGTGATGGCGCCCGACTTGAAGGCGATGTCCAGGGCGTATTGCATGCCGCCCGTGCGGGCGGCGTCGGCGGTGCGCACATTGGCGCGGACCGAGACGTTCATGCCGACATAACCGGCGGCGCCCGAAAGCAGCGAACCGATCACGAAGCCGAGTGCAACGTGAACGCCAAGACGCCAAGCGATCAGAACCGCGATGACCACGCCGACGATGGCGATGGTGCGGTACTGGCGGTTGAGGTAGGCGCTAGCACCTTCCTGAATGGCGGCAGCGATTTGCTGCATGCGTTCATTACCGGCGGAAGCCGCCAGAATCGATTTGGTGGCGTAAGCGCCATAGGCCAGCGCAAGCAGGCCGCAGACGATTACCAAGATAAAGGCTGTCGACATGGTTTTTTGTTCCCAGAGCGAGATGTGTCGGACGAACTGAAGAAAACCCCTGTGGTCTTTGGCGTCCAGCCAGGGCGAAACCTAGCTGGGTGCCGAAGAGGTGGCGAATTTGCCAGATTGCCTCCCCCCACGCAACACGACTCTTGCAAAATTGGTAGGGAAATACCCACCCTGCAGGGTGGTTACGCTACGGAACCCCGTGAATCATAAGTATATTATAAAATCATGATCTACGAATATGTTGTGCAAATCAGCGTTCAAATATCTCGACGACCAGCACATCCGTCACGACTCCGGGTCCCATCACCTTGGCGATGTCGGACAACATACGCGGTTTCAACTGAGACAGATCGGTGGTGGGGCGGTTCTTCAGATGCACCGGCAGCACGATTTGCAGATTGGTGATCAGCGTGTCGCGGATGCGCGGCATCATGTGCGAAACCTTCGAACGGTACTCGTCCTTCGATTCCAGGCGCAAGGTCATGAAGACCTGTCTTGGTTTCTGATCCGGGATGAAGACGGGGATCGAAATCGATTCCATGTCGATGAAGGCCATTTTCACCACCGGCGCCGCGACCGGTTCAACGGTTTTAGGCTTGGCGAAGGGGCCGATGCCGAAAACGACCATGGCGCCGACGGCGCCGCCGCCCAGCAAAATCAGAATCACGACCAGAATGACCAGCTTTTTCATATCCCCACCCTATCGAACAAAAGAAATCAGAAGTGACGCCACCCTGCTAAGGGGATGGCGATGGGCGCTCCCGAAGCGTCCAACGCTTGAACGCCCGCACCTTCCGCCATGTGACCGATCACGGTCAAGCCCAAGCGAAGGCGCGCCGCGATTTCTTGCAACTGCGCCACGTTGGAAGCGGGTGCCGTGATCAGCAATTCGTAATCGTCGCCACCGGCAAGAATGCGCTCGCGACGCTTCGGATCGTCCTTCAGCGCCGTTCTGGCGGGCGACGACAAGGGAATGTCTTGCTCGCGCACGATTCCCGCCAGCCCCGAAGCCTTGCAGATATGCGCCAAATCGGCCAACAGACCGTCGGAAATGTCCATGCCAGCATGCGCCTTGCGGCTGGCCGCCAAGGCTTGTCCCAGTTCCAACCGGGGGCGCGGCAACAGATAGCGGTCGGCCAGCCATTTGCGTTCGTCCTCGAACAGATTGGCCAGCTTACCGTCCAGCGCGTCAAGCCCCAGGGCGCCGTCGCCGATGGTGCCGGAAACCAGAATCGCATCGCCCGCCCGAGCCGCCGAACGTTTGAGGGCGCGTCCCTCCTCCACTTCGCCCAGCGCGGTTACCGCCAAGGTAAAGGGGCCAGGCGTGGAGACCGTATCGCCGCCGATGATGGGAACCGAGAATTCGGCCTTGTCTTGCGCCAGTCCCTTGGCGAAACGGGCGAGCCAGGCTTCGTCAACGCCCTTGGGAAAACAGGCGGCCACCAACAGGCCAAGCGGCTTGGCGCCCATTGCCGCCAGATCGCTTAGATTCACACGCAATGCCTTGCGGGCCACTAGATCGGGCGGGTCATCGGTCCTGAAATGCACGCCCGCCACCAGAGCGTCGGTGGTGACGACCAAGCGGCAACCGGGCGAAATCGGCACCAGAGCAGCGTCGTCCTTCAGATTCAAAGCACCGGGAAAGCCCTCGGCCAAGGGGGCGAACAAACGTTCGATCAGATCGAATTCACCCAATATTGCCATCGTGCAGCGTTTTGGCCAGACGGTCGAGGACGGCATTGACCAGCCCCACTTCGGGACCGTCATAAAAGCTGCGGGCGATGTCGGTATATTCGCTGATCACCGCCTTGGGCGGCAGATCCTTTTTGCCCATCCACAATTCGGCCACGCCAGCTTGCAAGATGGCGCGCAGCAAGGGTTCGATGCGTTCAAGCTCCCAGCCCGAAGACAGGCTTTTGGCGATCATCGCATCGATGTCGGCGCTTTTCATCGATGCCTCGCGCACCACGGCGACCAGATGTTCACGGTCGGGAGCGGCGATGTCGGCGTCGGCGTCGGATTCGTCCAGACGCAATGGACCGGCCAAGTGCTGCGCCAGCACCTCGTCGACGCTTTGGTCGGCCACTTGAATTTGATAAAGCGCCTGCACGGCCATCAGCCTGGCCACGGCGCGCCGTTTGGGCAGCGGCGCTTTGGATGGGGATGAACTCATTTCGGAATCAGGCGAAGTTCGCGCTTGATTTCGATCATGCGCAGGCAGGCCCTGGCCGCCTGGCCGCCGAAATTACGCCCATCCACCCGGGCGCGCTCCCAGGCCTGTTCCTCGGTCTTGCAGGTCAACACGCCGTTGCCCAGCGCCAATGTGTATTGGATGGTCAGATCGTGCAGCGTGCGCATGGTCGAGCTGCTGATATGTTCGTAATGATCCGTCTCGCCCTGTATGGCGCAGCCCAGCGCCACATAGCCGGAATAGCGCTCGTCGGTGGCGCGCAGTTCCATGGCGCGCACCGCATAGCGGATGGCGGCGGGAATTTCGTAAATGCCGGGAACGATGACGCGCTTGTATCCGGCGCCCACGGCGGCCAATTCTTGCACCGCGCCATGGATCAGATGGTCGCTGATGTCATTGTAGAAGCGGGCTTCGACGATCAGAATGCTCATGCCGGCCATGATGCAATGCTCCTAAACGACAGGGATCGGACGCTGTTCGACCAGATTGAGGCAGTAACCTTCGGCTAGGCCGACGATGGTGCGCTTGGTGTTCGACAACAAGATCATGTCCTGGATGCCAAGATCGAGAAGAATCTGGGCGCCCACGCCATAATCGCGCAACTCGACGGCGGGCGCCACCCCTTCCCTGGCCCTGACGCGATCAGACAGGCTGGTCGGCATGGGTTCGCGGATCAAGACGACGACGCCGCGCCCTTCCTTGGCGATCATCTCCATGGCGGCATGCAACTCGCCGCCGCGCCCCAAAGATTTGTCGCCCAGCACGTCGTCCAGCACCTTAAGGGCGTGCACGCGCACCATGACAGGTCCGGCAGATTTTATGTCGCCCTTGACCAGGGCGATATGTTCGGCATAGGCCACGGTGTTGACGTAAACATGCATCATCCATTCGCCGCCATGGATGGAATCCAACGTCGAGGTGATTTCCTTCTTCACGATCTTGTCATAGCGCCTGCGATAGGCGATGAGGTCGGCGATGGTCGCCATCTTGAGGCCATGCAACTGCGCGAATTTCACCAGATCCGGCATGCGGGCCATGGTGCCGTCTTCGTTCATGATCTCGCAGATCACGCCCGACGGGTTCAAGCCAGCCAGACGCGAGATGTCAACCGTCGCTTCCGTATGTCCGGCGCGGACCAGCACGCCGCCGTCCCTGGCGATCAGGGGGAAAACATGGCCGGGCGTTACGATGTCGTATTTGCTGGCCTTGGGATCGATGGCGACCTGAATGGTGCGCGCCCGATCGGCCGCCGAAATGCCGGTGGTCACGCCTTCCCTGGCCTCGATGCTGACCGTGAAGGCCGTTTGATGGCGCGTGCCGTTGTCACGGCTCATCAAGGGGATTTCAAGCGCCTCGATGCGTTCGCGGGTCATGGTCAGGCAAATCAGTCCGCGCCCGTATTTGGCCATGAAGTTGACGTTGTCGGGATTGGCGAACTGAGCGGGAATGTACAGATCCCCCTCGTTCTCGCGGTCCTCGTCATCGACCAGAACGACCATGCGGCCCTGGCGGGCCTCTTCGATGATCTCTTCGATCGGCGACAGATAATCGGCGTGGGACACAGCTATAAACCTCAATCTTTCTCAAGAAGCCGGGCAACATAGCGCGCCAGCATGTCGATTTCCAGATTAACCCGATCCCCCACTTTGTATTTGCCGAAAGTCGTCACTTGGCATGTATGGGGGATGATGTTGACTCCGAACAGGGCGCCGTTCACTTCATTGACGGTCAGGGACACGCCGTCGATGGCCACCGACCCTTTGGGGGCCATGAACTTCTTAATGCTTTCAGGGACTTCAAAGGTAAAGCGCAGCGATTCGCCCTCAGGCTCGATCGACACCACGCTGCCCACGCCATCGACATGGCCGGAAACGATATGGCCGCCCAGTTCGTCACCCACCTTAAGGGCGCGCTCCAGATTGACCGGGCTGCCCACGTCCCAGCCACCCAGGGTTGTTTTGTCCAGCGTTTCCAACGAGGCGAAGACGGAGAACCAGCCGGGGCCGGTTTCAACCAGGGTCAGGCACACGCCGTTGTGGGCGATCGACGATCCCAGGGGGATTTCATCGGCCTTGTAGGAGGTGGATATCTCGAAGCGCGCTTCGCCGCCGGGACGTTTCTCGATGGCCTTGACGCTGCCAAGATCGGTGATGATGCCTGTAAACATTACGTTTCCCTTACCCTTTCTAAAACCTGTTCCATGTCATTGCCCAAAGCGCGCGCGCCCAGGCGCGCAAAGCGCGGCATCTGGGCCAGCGCATCCACCCCAAAGGCGGAAGCCGCCGGAACGCCGTCGCCGCCCATGATGCCGAGGGCGTGAAACCAGACCAGCCGGTCGATCAGATCGGCCCTGAGGAGGGCGGCGGACAGATGCGCCCCTCCCTCGGCCAGCACGCGCGTCAGCCCTGCATCGGCCAGTTTGCGAAGACCTTCCCCAAGATCGGGATATCCGCCCTCGCCCGGCGAAACCTCGATCAAGCGAACCCCCGCTTTCTCGAACACATGACGCCGCTCGCGCGGGCCGTTTTCCAAGGTCAGCAGCCAAGTGGGGATGTCTTTCGCACTCTGCACCAGCTTGGACGTTAAGGGCAGGCGCAAGCGGCTGTCGGCCACGATGCGCACCGGACTTGCCAGATCCAGGCCCGGCAAGCGGCAGTTCAAATCGGGATTGTCGGCCAGCGCCGTGCCGACACCAACTAGAATGGCGTCGTGGCTGGCCCTGAGCATGTGGCCCGCCGATCTGGCCCGCTCGCCGGTGATCCATTTGCTTTCGCCCCGATGGGTGGCGATGCGCCCGTCCAGCGTGGTGGCCAGTTTCAAAGTGACCAGGGGGCGGTTGTTCAGCACCCGGCTGAAGAAACCGGCGTTCAGGTCTTTGGCTTCATCTTCCAAGACGCCGATCTCGACATCAATTCCCGCCGAACGCAGCATCTCGATGCCGCGCCCGGAAACCCGGTCGTCGGGGTCTTCCGCCGCCACCACGGCCCTGGATATGCCCGCCCGAATCAAGGCCTCGGCGCAAGGCGGCGTTTTGCCGTGATGGGCGCAAGGTTCCAAGGTGACATAGGCGGTAGCTCCCCTCGCCCCCTCGCCTGCCCTGGACAGCGCTTCCGTTTCGGCATGGGGTCGCCCGCCGGGCTGAGTCCAGCCCCGGCCCACGACCGCCCCGTCCTTCACCAGAATGCAACCCACCGCCGGATTGGGCCAAACGCGGCCCAACCCGCGCCGGGCCAAGCCCAGCGCCGCGGCCATATGGGCCAGATCAGTGACCGTCCGGGAGGTTGTCATGAGATTTCACGGGCGTGGGTTGAGGCGATCCAGCAGGAGAAGGGCGCGACATGATGCGGGGACATCATGAGCGGCCTTCGACGAACTGGGCGTCCAACCCAAGCCCGCCTTCGGTCGCCATGGCCATCCCGACTGGTTCGTTGCGAGGCCTCACCGATGAACCACATCGCCTTCGGCCTCGCGCCTGCCATTCGGGGCTGGCGATGGCGATGAAATACCATGAGAACCTCCCGGATGGTCACTCAGTCCTTGAGATGGTCACCCGACACCAGATGTCCAAGCCCGCCCAGGCTTCCGATGAATTCCTCGAAATCCTTGGCCTCGCGGAAGTTCTTATAGACAGAGGCGAAGCGGACATACGCCACCGGATCGAGACTGGCCAAGGCTTCCATCACCAGTTCGCCAACCGTGGATGACGGGATTTCGCTTTCGCCCGAGCTTTCCAGACGGCGCTGGATGGAATTGACCACCCGTTCCACCCGCTCGGGATCGACGGGCCGCTTGCGCACCGCGATCTCGATCGAACGGGCCAGCTTGTCGCGGTCGAAGGGCACCTTCTGGCCATTCTTCTTGACCACCGTCAGTTCGCGCAACTGCACGCGCTCGAAGGTGGTGAAGCGCGAGCCGCAGGACGGACAATAGCGCCGACGGCGAATGGCCGAATTATCGTCAGTCGGGCGCGAGTCCTTGACCTGTGTGTCTTCGTAACCGCAGAACGGACAACGCATGGTGCTTCCCCCTTAATAGATTGGATATTTGCGGCACAGATCGGCCACTTTGGCGCGCACGGTCTTTTCCGCCGCTGAATTGTCGTTGGGATTCTGGCTAAGGCCGTCCAGCACGTCGCCGATCAGGTCGCCCAGATATTCGAAATCGGCCTTACCCAGCCCCCTTGTGGTGGCGGCGGGCGAGCCTAAGCGAATGCCCGAAGTGATGGTGGGCTTTTCGGGATCGAACGGAATGCCGTTCTTGTTGCAGGTCAGGCCTGCATGTTCCAGGCTGGCTTCGGCGGCCTTGCCGGTCAGCTTCTTGGGACGCAGATCGACCAGCATCAGATGGGTGTCGGTGCCGCCGGAAACGATGTCCAGGCCGCGCTTCATCAGCCGGTCGGCCAAGGCGGCGGCATTTTCCTTCACCTGCTTGGCGTACAACTTGAACTCGGGACGCAGCGCCTCGCCGAAGGCCACCGCCTTGGCGGCGATGACATGCATGAGCGGGCCGCCCTGGATGCCGGGGAAAATGGCCGAGTTGATCTTCTTGCCGATGTCCTCGTCGTTGGACAGGATCATGCCGCCCCGGGGGCCGCGCAGCGTTTTGTGGGTAGTGGTGGTGACGATATGGGCGTGCGGCAATGGGCTGGGATGAACGCCGCCCGCCACCAGACCGGCGAAATGGGCCATATCGACCATCAGATAAGCGCCCACACCGTCGGCGATGGCGCGCATGCGGGCGAAATCGATGATGCGCGGATAGGCCGAACCGCCCGCGATGATCAGCTTGGGCTTGTGTTCCCTGGCCAGCTTCTCGACCTCGTCGAAATCGATCTGGCTGTCTTGCAGGCGAACGCCGTATTGAACGGCCTTGAACCACTTGCCCGACTGGTTGACCGACGCACCGTGGGTCAGATGTCCGCCCGCCGCCAAGCTCATGCCCATGATGACGTCGCCGGGCTGGACCAGTGCCTGGAACACGCCCTGATTGGCTTGCGAGCCGGAATTGGGCTGAACATTGACGTATTTGCAATCGAACAGTTGCTTGGCCCGCTCGATGGCCAGCGATTCCGCGATATCGACGAATTCGCAACCGCCGTAATAGCGCTTGGCGGGATAGCCCTCGGCGTATTTATTGGTCATGACCGAGCCTTGCGCTTCCAACACCGCCTTGGAAACGATGTTCTCGGAAGCGATCAATTCGATCTGGTCTTGCTGGCGGGACAGTTCCAGGCCGATGGCCTTGGCGATCTCGGGATCGGATTCAGCAAGCGATTTGGTGAAGAAGCCATGCATGACGGTCATTGATGAGCGGTCCTTAGGTCAGATGTCAGCGATCAGGTGCGGGCAAGTCCCATTTTATCGACGCGCCGCTGGTGGCGACCGCCTTCAAATTGGGTATCCAGAAAGGCTTTCAGGCAGTCGCGGGCCACTTCCGGCCCCATGGTGCGCCCGCCCAGAACCAGAACATTGGCGTCGTTGTGGCTGCGGGCCAGCCTAGCCGTGGTGACGTCGGTGACCAGGGCGGCGCGGATGAAAGGATAGCGGTTGGCGGCAATCGAAATGCCGATCCCCGTCCCGCACATCAAAACGCCGCGCTTGGCGTTGCCGGAACGGATGGCCTCGGCCATGGCCTCGGCGAAATCGGGATAATCGACCGAATCCGGCCCGTCGGTCCCCAGATCCAGCACGCCATGGTCCAGCTTCAGAAGCTCCTCCTTCAGAAGAGCCTTCAGTTCAACTCCCCCATGGTCCGAGGCAAGGGCAATGACGTCACGCGGCATGGGTAAACCAAGCATCCTGCTAGAGTTCGGGGAACCAGAGCGACTTTCCTACCATATCTCGGGCTAACTTGCCAACCAGCCGACTGATGACGAATGCATGTCGCCGATGCCGAGTCGGGGCAAGTCATAACGACCATAGCGTCATCAGTATTGGAGGCTATTCGCGTTAAAAACCTTGGTACCCAAACGTAGAACCAGCGGGGTTGATAACAACTCAGCGAAATACTACTGCATTATCTCCGTCGCCTGAAATACTCATTACTCATAACAAGTCTGGTTTAAATTGACAGTCGATAAGAAGTATGCCTGAATACGTCATCGTGACGAACATTCAAGGCTTAGTTCCATGAACGAGAAAGTTGAACAGAAAATAAGCAGGCAAGAACTTCTCCGCTTGGCCGGAGAGGTCGTCTCGGCTTACGTGGGCAAGAACCCACTGCCTGCCGCACAGATTTCAGAAGTCATCGAAATGGTCTACGCCACTTTCAGCAATCTGGGCGATGGTACCGTGGAAGTGAAGGCCGAAGCCCAGAAGCCGGCTGTCAATCCCAAACGGTCGATCTTCCCTGACTACATTGTCTGCCTTGAAGACGGCAAGAAGCTCAAGATGCTCAAGCGCCATTTGCGCACCACTTACGGCCTGAACCCCGACGAGTACCGGGCCAAATGGGGACTGGGTGCCGACTATCCCATGGTCGCCCCCAATTACGCCACCCAACGCTCTGATTTCGCCAAGAAGATCGGCCTTGGCCGCAAGCCCGGCTCGCGCAAGACCCGTAAATAAATTACTGAATTTAAATTACGAAACATGGATTCAAGGCCGGGTTATAATACCCGGCCTTTTCTTTACATATTGCGTCGATACTGGCCGCCGACTTCAAACAGCGCCGAAGAAATCTGGCCCAGCGAGCAGACGCGCACCGCTTCCACAAGCTCGGCAAACAGGTTGCGGTTCTCGATGGCCGCCTTTTGCAAATTGGCCAAAGCCTGCTTGGACGCCTTGGCATGGCGCTTGTGGAATGCAGACAGCCGTTTGATTTGATTGGTCTTCTCATCGTCGCTGGACCGCGACAGAACGACGGGACGCGCGGCTTCCGGCGCCGGGTTCAAGAAGGTGTTCACCCCGATGATCGGATACGAGCCGTCATGTTTCTTATGCTCGTAGTACAGGCTTTCGTCTTGGATCTTGCCGCGTTGATAGCCGGTTTCCATGGCGCCCAGCACGCCGCCGCGCTCGGCGATGCGCTCGAATTCGCTTAAGACCGCCTCTTCGACCAGATCGGTCAGTTCGTCGATGATGAAGGCTCCCTGGTTGGGGTTCTCGTTCTTGGCCAGTCCCCATTCGCGGTTGATGATCATCTGAATGGCCATGGCGCGGCGCACCGATTCCACGGTCGGCGTGGTATAGGCCTCGTCATGGGCGTTGGTGTGCAGGCTGTTGCAATTGTCGTAGATGGCGATCAGGGCCTGCAACGTAGTGCGGATGTCGTTGAAATCCATTTCCTGGGCGTGCAGCGAACGGCCCGAAGTTTGGATATGGTATTTCAGCTTCTGCGACCGTTCCCCGGCGCCGTATTTGAAGCGCATGGCCACCGACCAGATGCGCCTGGCCACGCGCCCGATGACCGAATATTCAGGGTCCATGCCGTTCGAGAAGAAGAAGGACAGGTTGGGCGCGAAATCGTCGATCTTCATGCCGCGCGCGAGATAGGCTTCGACATAGGTGAATCCGTTGGCCAGCGTGAAAGCCAGTTGGCTGATCGGATTGGCCCCGGCTTCGGCGATGTGATAGCCCGAGATCGACACCGAATAGAAATTGCGCACCCTGTGCTGGACGAAATATTCCTGAATGTCGGCCATCAGCTTCAGCGCGAATTCGGTCGAGAAGATGCAGGTGTTCTGCCCCTGGTCTTCCTTCAGAATGTCGGCTTGTACGGTGCCGCGCACATTTTCCAGCACCCAGGCGCGAATTTTTTCCGCCTCGCCCTCGGTGGGGTCGCGGCCATTTTCGGCCTTGAACCTGTCAAGATTCTGCTCGATCGCGGTATTGAAGAACATGGCCAGGATCATCGGCGCCGGGCCGTTGATGGTCATGGAAACGCTGGTCATCGGGTTGGTCAGGTCGAAGCCCGAATACAGCACTTTCATATCGTCAAGCGTGGCGATGGAAACGCCGGAATTGCCCACCTTGCCATAGATGTCGGGCCGCGTGCCGGGGTCGTTGCCGTAAAGGGTGACGGAATCGAAAGCGGTCGACAGGCGCTTGGCGTCGGAATCCTTGCTTAGGAACTTGAAGCGTTCGTTGGTGCGAAAGGCGTCGCCCTCGCCCGCGAACATGCGCGTCGGGTCCTCGTTCTCGCGCTTGAAGGCAAAGACGCCCGCCGTATAGGGGAAGGTGCCGGGCACATTCTCTTTCAACAGCCATTCCAGCAGCGTTCCATGATCCTGCCAGCCGGGCAGCACGACTTTGGGAATTTTGGTGCCCGACAGCGTGGTGCTGGTCAATTGGGTGCAGATGGTCTTATCCCTGATCTTCACCACATATTCGTCGCCAGAATAGCTTTTCTTCACCTTGGGCCAGATGTCGAGCAGCTTCTTGGCCCTGGGATCGAACAGAATTTCGCGCTTGGCGATCTCGGCGTCGATTTCCTTCGATCCCTTTCCAAGCATGCGCTTGGTCTCGTTCAACTGCTGAAGCTCGCGGGCCAATTGCGATTGTTCGCCGACCGTCTTGTGATAGCCGCGCACGGTCTCGGCAATCTCGGCCAGATAGCGCGTGCGCGCGGGCGGTACGATGGCGGCCCCTGTTTCGGAATAGCGCTTGCCGCCCGTCTTGAAACGGGTTTTCGGCAGTTTGGCCCCCTTGCCTTCAAGCTGGGCGCGCAGTTCAAGATACAGGGCCGTCACGCCCAGATCGTTGAAGCGAGAAGCGATGGTGCCGAACACCGGCATCGTTTCGGCATCCTGGCCGAAGGCTTGGCGGTTGCGCTGGATTTGCTTTCTAACGTCGCGCAGCGCGTCTTCGGCGCCCTTGCGGTCGAACTTGTTGATGGCGACCAGATCGGCGAAATCGAGCATCTCGATTTTTTCAAGCTGGCTGGCAGCGCCGAATTCCGGCGTCATCACGTAAAGCGACAGGTCGGCCAGATCGGCGATGGCGGAATTGCCTTGGCCGATGCCGGGCGTTTCCACGATCACCAGATCGTAACCGGCGGCCTTGCAGGCCTGCACGGCGTCGGCGACGAAGGCGGGCACTTCCGAGCCTGCGTCACGCGTCGCGATCGAGCGCATGAAAACATTGGGGCCGCTGATGGCGTTCATGCGGATACGATCGCCCAGAAGCGCTCCGCCCGATTTGCGCTTGGTGGGATCGACCGCCAGAATGGCGATCTTGTAGGCGTCGCTATCGAGAAGAAACCGGCGGATGACCTCGTCGGTCAGCGACGATTTGCCAGCCCCGCCGGTGCCGGTGATGCCCAGCACGGGAACGACGCCCCTTTTCTTGGCCGCATCGGCCAGCGACTTTTTCGTCTTGGCGTCGACCTGACCATTTTCAAGCGCCGTGATCAGGCGGGCCAGTTGGGCCGTGTCGGACAAGGACTTGACGGCAGGAACGCCGCCCGCAGCCGGATTGAAATCGGCCTTTTTCAGCATGTCGTTGATCATGCCTTGCAGACCCAGATGATGGCCGTCTTCCGGGCTGTAGATGCAGGCCACGCCGTAAGCGTGCAGTTCCTTGATCTCATCGGCGACGATCACGCCGCCGCCGCCGCCGAACACCTTGATTCCTGGCCGCCCGCGTTCCTTCAGAAGATCGATCATGTATTTGAAATATTCGACATGGCCGCCCTGGTACGAACTGATGGCGATGCCCTGGACGTCTTCTTGGATGGCGGCGCTGATCACTTCATCGACGGAGCGGTTGTGACCCAGATGGATCACCTCGGCGCCCGAGGACTGCAAGATGCGCCGCATGATGTTGATGGATGCATCATGCCCGTCAAACAGCGACGCCGCCGTCACGAAGCGCAGCTTGTTCTTGGTCTTGATCGGCTTTGGCGCTTGGGGCTTCAGGCTTCCATCATCGGGCATGACGTTCACTCCGGTTCGGATGTCTTGGCATCCTTCATTCATGCATTCTTCGCTTGCCAGCGGGTTTTGGCAATTGCCCGCTTCGTCTCTTTGAATATTACCTTTACGTAAACGTCATAACAACATGGATTTCGTATTAAACATATAATTTTTGTTGTACGTGTGTTTTGCACACAGGAATGAGGATATATTCTTGACACGCTCATCGAAGCTGTGTTTGATGACTTTTTTTCATGCGAGGGTCAATTTAGATGTCCGTTTCGAGCAAGAATCCTGAAACCATCGTGCTGCACGCCGGTTGGCGAGCTGATCCCACCACCCAATCGGTGGCGGTGCCCATCCATCAGACCACCAGCTATCAATTCCACCACACCGAACATGCGGCCAATCTGTTCGCGCTGAAGGAATTGGGCAACATCTATACCCGCCTGATGAACCCCACCACCGATGTGCTGGAGCAACGCCTGACGGCGCTTGAAGGCGGCGCGGCAGGCTTGGCCGTGGCATCGGGCCAGTCGGCCACCACCTTCGCCATTCTGAACCTGTGCTCGGCTGGCGACAATTTCGTCACTTCGACCGATCTGTATGGCGGCACCTGGAATCTCTTTGCCAACACCTTCAAGCAGTTGGGCATCGAGGCGCGCTTCGTCGATCCGGCCGACCCTGAAAGTTTCCGCAAGGCCACCGACGCCAAGACCCGCCTGTATTTTGCGGAAACGCTGCCCAACCCGAAACTGAATGTCTTTCCGATCAAGGAAGTGGCGGATATCGGCCGCTCGCTGGGCGTGCCCCTGATCGTCGACAATACGGCGGCCCCTATCATCTGCCGCCCCTTCGACCATGGCGCGGCGGTGGTGATCTATTCGACCACCAAATATATCGGCGGCCATGGTACCAGTATCGGCGGCATCATCATCGATGGCGGCAATTTCGACTGGGAAAAGAACCCCGAACGCTTCCCCACCCTGAACACGCCCGACCCCAGCTATCACGGTGCCGTGTGGACGCAGGCGGTCAAGCCATTAGGCCCGATCGCCTATGTGCTGCGCATTCGCGTGACCTTGCTGCGCGACATAGGCGCGGCGCTGTCGCCTTTCAACGCCTTCCAGCTCATCCAGGGGCTGGAAACCCTGCCCTTGCGCATCCGCGCCCATTGCGACAATGCGATCAAGGTTGCCGACTATCTGGCCAAACATCCCAAGGTGACCAAGGTCATCCATCCCAGCCAGCAGTCGGGCGAGGCCAAGCGTCGCGCCGATGCGTATCTTAAGCGCGGCCTGGGCGGGCTGGTCGGCTTCGAGCTTTCGGGCGGCGCCGATGCGGGCCGCAAATTCATCGACGCGCTGGGGCTGTTCTATCACGTCGCCAATATCGGGGACGCGCGGTCGCTGGCCATCCATCCGGCCAGCACCACGCATTCCCAGTTAGGGGCCGAGGATCAGTTGGCGTCGGGCGTGTCGCCCGGTTACATCCGCCTGTCGGTGGGGCTGGAACATATCGACGACATCCTGGCCGACCTCGACCAGGCTTTAAGCAAGGTCTGATCCGGCAAAATATCTGGTGATTAGGAACCGGCGAAGGGGTAACCTTTCGCCGGTTTCGTCATTTTGAGAGCGCGTCCATGACCAGTTTTCCAGGAAGCTTTCCCTCTACCCGCCTGCGCAGGCTGCGCAAGCATCCCTGGTCGCGCCAGTTGGTGGCCGAGAACGCGCTGTCGCCCGCCGACCTGATCTGGCCGGTTTTCGTAATCGAGGGCAAGGACAAGCGCGAAGCCATTTCCTCGATGCCGGGCGTAGAGCGGCTCTCGATCGATTGCTTGGTGAAGGCTGCGGGCGAAGCCAAGAAGCTGGGCATTCCCGCCATCGCCATCTTTCCCAAGATCGACGCCAAGCTGAAAACGCCCGACGGCAAGGAAGCCTGGAACGGCGACAATCTGGTTTGCCGCGCCGTGGCGGCCGTCAAGAAAAAACATCCCGATCTGGGCGTGGTCTGCGACGTGGCGCTTGACCCCTTCAACAGCGACGGCCATGACGGCATCTGGCAGGGCGGCGACGTGTTGAACGACGCCACGGTCGAACTTTTGTGCCGCCAAGCCTTGGTGCAGGCCGAAGCCGGCTGCGACGTGATCGCCCCATCCGACATGATGGACGGTCGCATCAAAGCCATCCGTTCGGCCCTGGACGCCTCGGGTTTCGAGAATGTGCTGATTTTAAGCTATGCCGCCAAATACGCTTCGGCCTTCTATGGGCCGTTCCGCGACGCGGTGGGATCGAAGAACGCGTTGAAGGGCGACAAGAAAACCTATCAGATGGACCCCGCCAATTCGAACGAGGCGCTGCGCGAAGTGGCGCTGGATTTGGCCGAGGGTGCCGACATGGTGATGGTGAAGCCGGGCCTGCCCTATCTGGACATCATCCGGCGCATCAAGGATGAATTCCAGGTGCCCACCATGGCCTATCAGGTCAGCGGCGAATACGCCATGCTGAAGGCAGCCGAGAAGAACGGCTGGCTGGACGGCGAGCGCGCCATGGCCGAAACCCTGCTCTGCTTCAAGCGGGCCGGCGCCGACGCCATCCTCACCTACGCCGCCGTTGACGTGGCGCGGAAGTTGGGGAAGTAGAGGCGTTGAACATCACCTACGATCCCGATACCGACACCATGACTTTGGACTTTTCGAACAAGCCCGTCGCCGAAAGCGATGAGAGCAAGCCGAACGTCATCATAGACTACGATTCCGAAGGGCATATTGTGTCGATGGAAATCCTCGACGCCTCGCTCCAGATGGCCGATGTCCGGCACGTGGATTTCAAGGTGGCATAGAGGTGTTTTTTTCAGCTTCCTTCGCAGGGAACAATTCATCCATAGGATCAGGGAATTCTTTGTTTATCCAGTAACTCGTAGCAAACCATGTCGCATATATCGTCCCCACAAATAAAGTAAAAAGATAATTCTTATTTGATTTAAGTTCAATAAATTCTAGTTTATAGACCTTACTAAAAAAGTAATCTGATGAAGTTATGTAGAATAAAGTTATAACAAGAGCACAGAATGCAAAGCATATTATAATAAGCTTTGCTCTATACAAAAAAACATTTGCCCAACTCATCTTTCTTGAGTCAACAACATCACCCTGCTCCGGCTTTGATATACTTCTTAAAACATGACCGATATCTCCGCGATTGGAAACATACCCCATGGCAAGTAAGAAAAACAAATAAAGAGAAAAATATAGCAGAATGGCAAATTGATCAGAATACGATAAATTGTGAGGCGATTGCATCATAAAATCTTTTGCAATATACCCAACTGCAAATCCTATTGCAGCGCCAAAAACTGATAACTGTATCTTCTTAATAGAATCACGCTCTTCAATATTTACCCATAATGCTTCCGCTTTGGTTTTCATTATATCCATCAATTTATATCCATCAATCGCATCTGTTTAATCGTAATGGAAGGCACGTTAAGTATGATAATACCAAAACGTTTGCGGAGTAGGAATGAAGAATCCTCATTACATAGAAGAAAAATATTGATACACTTGCCATCAATGATATCACTCCTACCAAGGAGCAGACGATGGCCAAGGCATTGAATGTCCGCAATCTGGATGACGGCGTGTACGAGAAACTGCGCAGCCGCGCGGCACGACATGGCCGCTCGACCGAAGCGGAAATCCGCCAGATTCTGACAGACACCATCGCCAACGAACCCAGCCAAGATTTCTGGGCGCTGGCCGAAAAACTGCGCAGGGCGACCAAAGGCCGACGCCACACACCATCGGAAACTCTTCAACGTGAAGGGCGCGACGAACGGTGATTCCCAAAGAGGCGGTCATCGACGCGTCGGTCGCCGTCAAATGGGTGATCGACGAGGAAGGCAGCGGCCAAGCGCTGATGCTGCGCCAAAGTAAGCTTTATGCGCCTGACATTTGGTGTTCCGAATGCGCCAATGTGCTTTGGAAATCATTAAGGCGTCAGGAATTGACGCTGGAGGAAGCCGAAGCCGCCGCCGCTTTGCTAAGCGCTGCCGAAATCGAGATCATTCCTACGCGCCCCTTGATGGAACGCGCTGTCAAGTTGGCGGCTGACTTGGCCCATCCGGTATATGATTGCGTCTATCTATTGACGGCAATCGACTTGAATATCCCGCTTGTAACAGCCGACGAGAGCTTGCAGGCCAAGGCGGCCTGCATCGCGCCCATCATCGCACTGAAGGAACTTTCGTCCTAAACTTCCGCCACGCTGCTGTCGAGTTCCTGGTCGGTGGCTTGGCGGATCGCCACCACCTTGCACGAGAAAACCAGCGAGCGTCCGGCCAGGGGATGGTTGCCGTCCACCGTCACATGGTCCTCGCCGATTTCGGTGATCAGGAACGGATCGACGCTGCCGTCTTCGTTCTGACGCTCAAGCATGATTCCTTCCTCGATTTCCTTAGGGAAGAATTCACGCGGCTCGACCATCACCAGCTCTTCGTCATGCTCGCCGAAGGCTTCCAGCGGCTCCAGCGTCACCTTCACCTCGTCGCCTTCCGATTTGCCTTCCAGCGCCGCTTGCAGCTTGGGAAACAGGCCCTGCTCGACATTCTTGCCGCCATGCACGTACACCATCGGCTCGGCGCCTTCGTCGATCATCCGACCGTCCGCGTCGCGAACCTTGTATTCGAGCGTCACGACAGTTTTGGCGGCAATTTTCATGAATGGTCCTTTCGGTTGATTTGGCTATGCAGAGCATGAAAGACGCGCCAATTCCAGCGCAATCTTCTCGGCCCCCTTGATTCTGGCGTCGGGTTCTTCCCAGGCCCTGATCACCACCAGCTTGTGATCGGGCCGCAACTTGATGGTGCCCACTTGGCGCGAAATCAGCTCGACCAATCCCGCCGGATTGGGGAACTGGTTGTTTCTAAAGACGATCACCGCGCCCTTGGGACCGGCTTCCAGCTTCTCGATATTGGCGCTGCGGCAGGCGATTTTAATGGCGACGATATTGAGCAGATTCTCGACCTCGTCTGGCAGCTTGCCGAAACGGTCGGCCAGTTCAAGCGCCAATTCGTCGATTTCGCTCCTTTCCTTCACATCGGCGATGCGCCGGTAAAGCGACAGGCGCAGCGACAAATCGGCGACGTAGCTTTCCGGGATCAGCACGGCTTGGCCAACGCCTATCTGCGGCGACCATTGTTCTTCGGCCACCTCGTCGCCCTTGGCCGCCGCCACGGCTTCTTCCAATAGATGCTGGTATAGCTCGATGCCCACTTCCTTGATGTGGCCCGACTGTTCCTCGCCCAACAGGTTGCCCGCCCCTCGAATGTCCAGATCGTGGCTGGCCAGGGTAAAGCCAGCCCCCAACGTGTCGAGAGCCTGCATCACCTCAAGCCGCTTGGTGGCCGATTTGGTGACCAAGCGCCCGGGCGGCAGCGTCAGGTAAGCATAGCCGCGCTGCTTCGAGCGCCCGACGCGCCCTCGCAACTGGTAAAGCTGCGCCAGGCCGAACATGTCGGCACGGTGGATGATCAGCGTATTGACCCTGGGCATATCAAGACCGGATTCCACGATGTTGGTGGCCAGCAAAATATCCTGCTCGCCATCGCCAAAACGGGTCATTACGTCTTCGATCGCGGAAGGCGCTAGTTGTCCATGCGCCACCGCCAGCTTCAATTCCGGCACCAGCGTTTTCAACTGATCGACCAGACGGTCGATGTCGGCCACGCGCGGACAGACATAGAAACTTTGGCCGCCCCGGAAATGTTCGCGCAGCAGGGCTTCGCGGATCAGGACGGAATCGAAGGGCTGCACGAAGGTGCGCACGGCCAGCCGATCCACCGGCGGCGTGGCGATGACGCTCATTTCGCGCACGCCGGTCAACGCCAATTGCAGCGTGCGCGGGATTGGCGTGGCGGTCAGGGTCAGCACATGCACGTCGGCCCGCAACTGCTTTAATCGTTCCTTGTGGGCGACGCCGAAATGCTGCTCCTCGTCCACGATCAACAGGCCCAGATCCTTGAAGGTGATCGATTTCGCCAGCAACGCATGGGTGCCCACGATGATCTCCACCCTGCCCTCGGCCAAGTCCTTCTTGTTCTGCGTAGCTTGCTTGGCGGGCACTAGGCGCGACAATTGCTCCACCCTGATCGGCAGGCCCTTGAAACGTTCGGTGAAGGTTCTGTAATGCTGACGGGCCAGCAGCGTGGTCGGCACCACCACCGCCACCTGGCGGCCCGAGAGCGCCGCCACGAAAGCGGCGCGCAGGGCCACTTCGGTCTTGCCGAAACCGACATCGCCGCAGATCAGCCGGTCCATGGGGCGGCCCTTGGCGAAATCCTCGATCACGTCGGCCACGGCGGCCAGCTGATCCTCGGTTTCGGCATAGGGAAAGCGCGAGCAGAATTCGTCATACAGACCCTCGGGCGGCGAGATGACAGCACCCTTCCTGACCATGCGGGCCGCCGCGATGGCGATCAATTGTTCGGCCATGTCGCGGATACGCTTTTTCAGCTTGGCCTTGCGGGCCTGCCAAGCCGAACCGCCCAGCTTGTCCAGCGCCACCGTTCCCTCGTCGGCACCGTAACGGGTCAGAACCTCGATATTCTCGACCGGCACATACAGCTTGTCGCCGCCGTCATAGACCAGCCGCAGGCAATCATGGGGGGCACCCCCCACCGTCAGCGCCTCCAGCCCCTCATAGCGCCCGATGCCGTGTTCGACATGCACCACCAGATCGCCTTCCGAAAGCGCCGACGCCTCGGTCAGGAAATGTTCGGCCCGGCGCTTCTTGCGGGCCGGACGGCTCAACCGCTCGCCCAACAGATCGGGTTCGGCCACCACGGTCAGGTCTTGGGTGGAAAAACCTTTCTCCAGGCCCCACAGAACCAGGGCCAATACGCCGGGCGGCGCCTTGACCGCCTCGGCCCAACTGGCCGCCCCCACCACGCCCGCCACCTTGTGCTCGGCCAGCATGTGGGACAGGCGCTCGCGCGCGCCTTCGCCCTGCACGGCCAGAATGGTTCTGCGCCCGGCCTTCTTTTCTTCACCCAGGAAGGACGCGAAGGCGGCGAACAGATCGGCGCCGGGGGTTACCCGCACCTCGGCGAAATCATGGCCTAAGCGTCCCCCCGCATCGGCCTGGCCGTCAGAGGGCGCAAAGGGCGTGAAGGCGACAGACCCCCTGGCCGTCAGATAGCGTTCCCATTCCTCATGTCCCAAGAACAGGCGCTCGGGCGGCACGGGGTTGTAGATGCCGCCTTCCGAGGCGCTGCGTTCGATACGCGCCTGAAAATATTCGTTGATCAGAGTATGGCGGGCTTCGATGGACTGGCTGGCCTGATAATCCAGCGTCACCGACGCCTGGGGCAAATAGGCGAACAGCGTATCAAGGCCGTCATGGAACAGGGGCAGCCAATGTTCCAGACCCGGATGACGCCGCCCCGCCGACACGGATTCGTACAAGGGATCGGCGCCCGAGACAGCGCCGAACAACTCGCGGTAGCCAGTGCGAAAACGCGAGATGCTGTCGGCATCGAGCGGCGCTTCGCTCATGGGGCTAAGGGCGAATCCCGAAACCTCGCCGCTGGTGCGCTGGCTTAGGGGGTCGAAGGCGCGGATGCGCTCAATCTCGTCGCCGAACAGGTCGATGCGCAAGGGTTCCGGATTGCCCGGCGGGTACAGATCGACGATGCCGCCCCGGATGGCGTATTCGCCCGGCTCCATCACCGTTTCGGTCCTGGAATAGCCATTGGTAGCCAGAAAGGCCTGGAATAGCGCCATATCAAGCGCTTCGCCCTTGCTGGCGGCAAAAGAAGCCCCCTTCAGGCGCGACAGGGGCATCACCCGTTGCAAGGCGGCCGCCACCGGAACCAGGACGATACGCCCCGGCTTGTGGGGAACGGCGGCCAATTTCGACAGCGTATCAAGGCGTCTGGACACGATATCGGCATGCGGGCTGGCCCGGTCGTAGGGAACGGTGTCCCAGGCGGGCAGAACCAGAATTTCAGCTTGGGGGGCCACCAGGGCAAGAGCTTCCTCAAGGGAAGCCAATCTGGCGTCGTCGCGCGCCACATGCAGGATCTCGGCTCCCTTGGACAGGGCATCGGCCAGCAATAGGGCTTCCAGCCCTTCGGGGCAGCCTCCCAGATCGACCCGCTGGGACGCGCCGAGATATTTCCTTAAATTAATCACGTTTTACAAAGCCTTGGACGAAAGCCTGAATCTTTTGCATAAGAGGGGTTTGCCGATGCTCCGGCACATCGCGCTGGGCCGTGATCCAGCCGAACAGGTCGATATCAAGTTCCGCAAGCAGGCTTTCGAACTCGTCCATCTCGGCCTCGCCCATGTCAGGCAGATGGGCTGCGGCAAAGCTGCCGATCAGCAGATCGTTCTCATTCATGCCTCGATGGCGGGACTGGAACAGAAGGCGCTTTTTACGATGATCCATGGCGGGCATCGGTATAGTCTGATGCCAATCCGACCGCCACAGCAATTTGCGTATCCCTTCTATGCGTCCTTCGATTCTGAACCCCCTATTCGCCGACCTGTCCCGCCTGCCGGGACTGGGGCCGCGCCTGTCCAAGCTGGCGGCTAGGCTGCTGGAGGGCGACAAGGTGGTCGATTTGCTGTGGCATTTGCCTAGCGGCTTGATCGACCGACGTTTTCAGCCAAAGTTGAAAGACGCGCCGGATGGACAAATCGCCACCCTGACTTTGCGCGTGCAATCCCATCAGCCGCCGCCGCCCGGCAAGCACGGGCATCAGCGCCCTTACCGGGTGATCTGCGCCGACGACACCGGGCGCATCACCCTGGTCTTCTTTCACGCTCATGCCGACCATCTGCTAAAGGCCCTGCCGCTGGACGAAATCCGCGTGGTTTCCGGCAAGGTCGAACATTATGGGGCAGAACTGCAAATGCCCCATCCCGACCATATCGGCACGCTGGAAGACCTTGAAAAGCTGGCTGCCGTGGAACCGGTCTATCCTCTGACGGCGGGATTGCCGCCCAAAACCCTGCGCAAGGCTGTGTTGGCCGCCCTGGACCGCCTGCCCCCCATGGCGGAATGGCAAGACAGCGCCTGGAAGACCAAGAATGGCTGGCCCGGCTTCGATCAGGCTTTGAAATCGGCCCATGCCCCCCAGCACGAGACCGACCTGTTCGCCCTAACGCCCAATCGTATGCGTCTGGCCTATGACGAATTGCTGGCCAATCAACTGGCCCTGGCCCTGGTGCGCCGGTCGATGAAGAAACTGGCCGGTCGTTCCATCGCCGGAGACGGTCATTTGCGCCGCAAGGTGAAAGACGCCCTGCCCTTCGAACTGACCAGCGCGCAAGTACGTTCGGTTTCGGAAATCCTGGCCGACATGATGGAGCCATCGCGCATGCTGCGCCTGCTGCAGGGCGATGTCGGCAGCGGCAAGACGGTGGTGGCCCTGTTCGCCATGCTGAATGCCGTGGAAGCGGGTTCCCAGGCGGCGATGATGGCGCCTACGGAAATCCTGGCCCGCCAGCATTTCGCCACCTTGCAGCCGCTGGCCGCCGCTGCAGGCCTGCCCATCGCGCTCTTGACCGGCAGGGACAAGGGCAAAGCCAGGCAAGCCATTCTGGATGGCTTGGCCTCGGGCGAAATGCCGCTGATCGTCGGCACCCATGCCCTGATCGAGGAAGATGTGGCCTTCAAGGATCTGGCGCTGGCCGTCATCGACGAGCAGCACCGTTTCGGCGTTCATCAGCGCCTGGGACTAAGCGGCAAAAGCAAGGCCTGCGACGTGCTGGTGATGACCGCCACGCCGATTCCGCGCACGTTGACGCTGACCGCTTATGGCGACATGGACGTCTCGCGCCTGGATGAAAAGCCGCCGGGACGCAAACCGGTGGATACCAGGGCAATGCCGCTGTCCAGGGCATCGGAAGTGACGGCGGCCATCACAAGGGCATTGTCGCAAGGGGCCAAGGTCTATTGGGTCTGCCCCTTGGTGGAAGAATCTGAAAAGATCGACTTGAAGGCCGCCGAGGAACGTTTTACCGATCTGGAAGAACATTTCCCCGGCCATGTCGGGCTGGTGCATGGGCGCATGAAGGGGCCGGAAAAAGATCGCGTGATGCAACAATTCGCCGAAGGGCCGGTGAACATCCTGGTCGCCACCACGGTGATCGAGGTGGGCGTCAATGTGCCCGAGGCCACGGTGATGGTGATCGAACATGCCGAACGTTTCGGCCTGGCCCAGTTGCACCAGTTGCGCGGACGCGTCGGTCGCGGCGAACGAGCCAGCGTTTGTTTGCTGTTGTACGGGGCGCTGACCGAGACCGCCAAGGCGCGCCTTAAAATCATGCGCGAAACCGAGGACGGTTTCGTGATCGCCGAGGAAGACTTGCGCCTGCGGGGGGCTGGCGAATTGCTGGGAACGCGCCAAAGCGGCCTGCCGGAATTCAAACTGGCCGATCTGGCCCATCACGCCGATCTGCTGGCCGCGGCAAAGGACGACGCCAAGCTGATTTTGGAGCGCGATCCCGAATTGGAATCCGAGCGAGGGCAAGCGCTTCGCACCCTTCTTTACCTCTTCGCCCGCGACGCCCAAGTAGCGACCTTGAGGAGCGGATGAGCGGACACAGCCTTTCCCTGGAAGACGCCTGCAAGAAGGGGATCGACTTCCAGATGGAAGGCAGATTCGATCTGGCCGAGGACTTATTCCTGCGCGTGCTGGCGGTCGATCCCGACAATCCGCATGCCCTTTACCTGTATGGCAATCTGACCTTGCAAACCGGGCGCTGGGAGATCGCCGCCCAATATCTTGGCCGGGCGGTGGAACGCTGGCCGGGATTGACGGTCGCGCATGCCGGACTTGGCAAAACCCTGCGCAAGCTGGGCCGCCTGCCCGAAGCCTGCCAGGCCTATTCGCAAGCCCATCGCAACGATCCCGGCGATCGGGAAAGCCTGGAACAGCTTGTCGAGATCAAGCGGCTGATCTGCGACTGGGAGGGGCTGGAATCCATCGACGCCGCCTTTCTGGACGCGATTGCCCAGGGCCATGCCGCAGACCCTTTCAAGGCTTTGCTGGTGGCCGACAATCCCGCCGCCCAATTGGCCAGCGCCAGAAACGCGGCCAATGCCATCAGGCAGTTGGCTGGCAATCCGCCGCCCCGCAAGCGACGCCCCATCGCCCAACACGGGCCGATCAGGATCGGTTATCTGTGCGCCGATTTTCACGACCATCCGCTGGCGGTTCAATATGCCCAGGTGCCCAGCCGCCACGACCGTGCCAGAATTCATTGCACGGCCTATGTCCAGAACCCTTTGAAGCCGGGCAGCGCCGGGCAGCGGATGATCGACGGCTGCGATTGCTGGCGCCATGCTCTGCCGCTCGCCAGCCAGGAATTGGCCGACCAGATTGACGAAGACGGCATCGATCTGCTCATCGATCTTTCAGGCTTCACCACCCATCGGCACAAGGATGTGCTGCTGAAGGTGGCAGCACCAGTCACGGTGAATTACTTCGGCTGGCCCGGTTCGATGGGCGATCTGTGCGACGCCATCATCGCCGATCCCGTCATCATGCCGCCCGGCTCCGAGCGCCATTACCATGAACGGGTATTCCGGTTGGCCACCACCTATCAGCCCAATGATCCCGAGCGCGTCATCGCGCCCGCGCCCAGACGCGCCGAGGAAGGCATCCCAGAAGACGCCTTCGTATTTTCCAGCTTCGTCCAACCCACCAAGATCACGCCTGCCATCTTCGACGCCTGGATGACCATTTTGAAGGGCGTGGATCATGCCGTCTTATGGCTTTGGGGCTTCAATCCCCTGATGTCGGAAAATCTGCAAGAGCGGGCGCGGCATCAGGGCGTCCAACCCGACCGCCTGATTTTTGCGGGGGGCAAGCCGCGCCCAGAACATACCGCCCGCTATGGCTTGGTCGATCTGGCGCTCGACACGCCGGTTTATGGCGGCCATTCGACAACCACCGACGCCCTCTGGGCGGGTTGTCCGGTCTTGGGGCTGGCGGGCCGCGGATTCCCAGCCCGTGTTTCGGCCAGTCTTCTGCTTGCGGCAAGACTTAAGGATTTGGTCTGCACGAACTTGGCCGACTATACGGCCAAGGCGATCCATCTGGCGCGCCAGCCAGACGAGCTTCGCGCCATCCGCCAGCGGTTGAGCAAAGACCGCAAGTCCCTGCCCCTGTTCGACATCGAGCATTTCACCAAGGAGCTGGATGACACGTTGTTAGAAATCGCCGAATCCGCAAGACGGGGCGATTTCGCCTGAGGGCGATTACTTCCCCGGCAATACGATGCCGGTGGAGACGATGTATTTCAGGCCGTCATCGACCGTCATCGGCAAGGTGATCACCTCAGAGCGGGGCAGAAACAGCAAGAATCCAGACGTGGGATTGGGCGTGGTCGGCACGAAGACGGACAGGATCTCCCCCTTGCCCAGCGCCTCGCCCACCTGAGAGGCGGCCTGGCCTGTCACAAAGGCAATGGTGTGCAATCCGGCCCTGGGATATTCGATCAGAACCACTTCGCGGAACGCCTGCGATTTTTTGGCAAGCACGGTTTCCAATATTTGCTTGAGCGCGCTGTAAACGCCGCGCACCACCGGCATGCGGGCCAGCAAGGCGTCAAACAGACGGGTCACGAAGCGCCCGACGAAACCGGCGGTGAACATGCCGATCAGGGTCAGGCCGACCAGTGCCGCCACCACGCCGATGCCGGGAACGCCCACCGGCAAGAATTGCTCGGGCCAATAGGCGGCGGGCAGCAGGGCCTTCACTTCACGGTCGATGGTGCTGATGAACAGCCATGCCAGATAAACAGTGATCGAGACCGGCGCCGTGATCAGGATGCCCGCAAAGAAGTAGGCGCGCAGCCGGGCCGCCAGGCTCATATGCCAGGGCTGCACCTTCTCGGGGTTACTTGTCACGCTTCATTTTCTCCGTGGTCAAGGCGCGGATATTGCGCACGAAAATGGTCAGCAAGGCGCGCAGGAAAGGATCGGCGTGCTTCAACTTGTCTTCGAAGGCCTGCCTAGGAATGATCGACACCGACGTTTCGGCCGCCGCCCTGGCCGAGGCCATGCGGGGCTGGTTGTCGATCAGCGCCATTTCTCCGAAGATGCCGCCCTGGACGATGGTGCCCAACACGCGCTCCTCGCCCTCTTCGTTGCGCTTGATGATTTCAACGATGCCTTTCTCGACAAGAAATGCCCGATTGCCCTCTTCGCCCTCGCCGAATATCTTCTGGCCGGGGTAAAAAACTTTCCGTTCGACGAATTTGCTTGTCATGCCGCCAACAATCCTGTCCGTTTAAGTATATTAATATCGAATCTTTCCAGAGAAAGCGAAGAAAACATGACCCGTCAATATCCTGATTATCCGCGGCCCGGGGTCGGCGCCGTGATTTGGAAGGAAGGACGGGTTCTGTTGATCCGCCGGGCCGCCGAACCTCGCAAGGGGGGGTGGAGCCTGCCGGGCGGCTTGCAGCATCTGGGGGAAACCCTGTCCCAGGCGGTTCTGCGCGAAATTCAAGAGGAAACCGGGCTGGCCGTCCATCTGGGCGAGATCGTGGCGGTGGTGGACATCATCGAGCATGACGCCGAGGGCAAGGTTGAATATCACTACACCGTGGCCGATTACGAAGCCGATTGGGTGATGGGCGAAGCAACCCCGGGCGACGACGCCGACGATGCCGTCTGGGCCGATCCCATGAATCTGGCCAAGTACGACCTGCCCTTTCTTCAACAGGAAGTCATCGCCAAGGCCCTGGCTAGGCGGCGCAACAGCATCGTTCTATGAAAACAGCCGATTTCGATTTCGACCTACCCCAGGACCGCATCGCTCAACATCCCGTCTCGCCAAGGGATGCCGCCAAGCTGCTTGTGGTTGGGCGGGAACTCCAAGACCGACATGTGCGCGATCTTCCGCAATTCCTGCGGTCAGGTGATCTGGTGGTCGTCAATGACACCAAGGTCCTGCCTGCCCGTCTGTTGGGGCGGCGCGGCGAGGCCAAAATCGACGTCACCCTGATCAAGCGCCTGAGCGATCTGGACTGGCGGGCCTTTGCCAAGCCAGCCAAAAAGCTGAAACCCGAAGATACGGTCGATTTCGGCCCCGACCTTAGGGCCGTCGTCACCGACAAGGGCGAAGGCGGCGAGGTGGGATTGCGCTTTCACGGCCCGGCCAGCAGTTTCGCGGCGCGCCTGCACCGGATTGGGCGCATGCCCCTGCCCCCCTATATCAAGCGTCTGGACAGCGATCCCGGGTTTGAAGACCAAACCTCCTACCAAACGTTGTTTGCCAGCAAGGAAGGCGCTGTTGCCGCCCCCACGGCCGGGCTTCACTTTACGCCCGACCTAAAAACTGCCTTGCAGGGCATGGGGATTAACTTCTCTATGGTTACGCTGCATGTCGGCGCAGGCACCTTCCTGCCGGTCAAGGCAGACGACCCCAAGGATCATAAGATGCATTCGGAATGGGGCGAGGTGAGCGAGGCGACCGCCCAAGCGATTGAAACAACAAGGCAGAAAGGCGGACGCGTGGTCGCCATCGGCACAACGGCCCTGCGTATCTTGGAATCAGCGGCTGATCCCGAGGGGCGCGTTTTGCCCTTTCAGGGCGAAACGGACATCTTCATCCTGCCGGGTTATCGCTTTAAAGCCGTCGATGTGCTGATGACCAATTTCCATCTGCCCCGCTCGACCCTGTTCATGCTGGTCTCGGCCTTTGCCGGCCTTGATCGCATAAAAGCCGCCTACGCCCACGCCATCGCCAGCGACTATCGCTTCTTTAGCTATGGCGACGCTTGCCTGCTATTTTCTGAAAGCTGCTACGCATGAGCACGAAATTCGAACTGCTGGGCACGGATGGACAGGCCCGCATCGGGCGCGTCACCACGGCGCATGGCGATTTTTCAACGCCCGCCTTCATGCCGGTGGGCACGGCGGCCACGGTCAAAGCGATGACGCCCGACGCCTTGAAAAGCACCGGCGCCGAGATCGTTCTGTCCAACACCTACCACCTGATGTTGCGCCCCACGGCCGAGCGGATCGCCCGCTTCGGCGGCCTGCACAGATTCATGGGTTGGGAAGGTCCGATCCTGACCGATTCCGGCGGATTCCAGGTGATGAGCTTGGCCAGGCTTCGCAAGATCACCGAACAAGGTGTAACCTTCAAATCGCATCTCGACGGCAGCAAGCACGAGCTTAGCCCCGAACGGTCGATCGAAATCCAGCATCTGCTGGATACCGACATCACCATGTGCTTTGACGAATGCACGCCCTTCCCCGCCAGCTTCGAGACCGCCAAAAGCTCGATGGAACTGTCGATGCGCTGGGCCTTGCGCTCGCGCCAGGCTTTCAAGGCGCGCGACGGCTATGGACTGTTCGGCATCGTGCAAGGATCGGTCTATCCGGAACTGCGCCAAGAATCGGCCAACGCCCTGACGAAGATCGGATTCGAAGGCTATGCCGTGGGCGGGCTGGCGGTCGGTGAAGGGCAGGAAACCATGTTCGCCACCCTGGAAACCACGCTCCCGCATCTGCCAACCGACAAACCTCGCTACCTGATGGGCGTCGGCAAGCCAGCCGACATCGTGGGCGCGGTGGCGCGCGGCATCGACATGTTCGATTGCGTCATCCCCACAAGATCGGGGCGCACCGCGCAGGCTTTTACCCGTTTCGGCCAAGTGAATATGCGCAACGCCAGACATGCCGACGATCCAAGGCCGCTGGACGAAGCCTGCCAATGCCCGGCTTGTCGCCAATTCTCGCGCGGCTATGTGCATCACCTGATCAAATCGGAAGAAATCCTGGGGCTTATGCTTCTCACATGGCATAATTTAAACTACTATCAGGACTTGATGAGGGGGCTGCGCGAGGCCATTTCAGAGGGAAGGCTTTCGCAGTTCGTCATAGATTTTCAAGCCGGGCAGGCAGCCGGCGACATCGGGATCACCAGCGCATGAGCAAGCCTTCCGGCCTTTCGCAATTGGGCCAACAGACGCCTATTCCCGCCTCGCCCGATCAGGCGGTTCTTGAGCGCGTGGCCAACCCGCACCCCGATCATCCTTATGCCGTGCGCTTCACGGCGCCTGAATTCACCTCGCTGTGCCCGATCACCGGCCAGCCCGATTTCGCGCATCTGATGCTTGATTACGTGCCCGGCGATTGGTTGGTCGAAAGCAAGTCGCTGAAGCTGTATCTGGCTTCGTTTCGCAATCACGGCGCTTTTCACGAAGATTGCACGGTCGCCATCGCCAAGAAACTGCTGGCGCTCCTGTCGCCGCTCTGGCTGCGTCTGGGGGGGTATTGGTATCCCAGGGGCGGCATGCCCATCGACGTTTTCTTTCAGGCGGGCGAGCTACCACCAAGCGTTTGGGTGCCGCCTCAGGACATTCCCAATTACCGAGGCCGGGGATGAGCGCCGAAGCCGCCCAGGCCATCGAGGCCGAGGCGAAACGCCTGGGGTTCGATGCCGTGGGTTTCGCCCTTCCCGATCCCGGCAGCCAAGCCAAAGAAAATCTTCAGTCCTATCTGGCCGAAGGACGCCATGGCGGCATGGGCTGGATGGAAGACCGCCTGGAATGGCGGATGAATCCTTTGATGATGATGCCCAACGCCAAAAGCATCGTCATGCTGGGCATGTCCTATGCGCCTGCCCACAAGGTTCAGGAAGACGCGTCCCTGCCCGCCCGCGTCTCGGTTTACGCCCGTGGGCGCGACTATCACGACGTCATGAAAAAGCGCCTGAAAGCCCTGGCCCGCTGGATGGCCGAGGGCTGGAAGGCCGACGTCAAGGTCTTTACCGATACCGCCCCCTTGATGGAAAAGCCGTTGGCCGCCCTGGCAGGCCTGGGCTGGCAGGGCAAACACACCAATCTGGTGTCGCGCCGCTTCGGGTCGTGGCTGTTCCTAGGCTCCGTCCTGACCGATCTTGAACTGCCGCCCAGCAAGCCTGAACGCGACCGTTGCGGCAATTGCCAGCGCTGCGTCATTGCCTGCCCGACAGGCGCCATCACGCCCTATCGCATGGACGCCAGACGCTGCATTTCCTATCTGACCATCGAAAGCAAGGAACCGGTGCCCGCCGATCTGGCGAAACTGATGGGAAACAAGGTGTTCGGCTGCGACGACTGTCTGTCCGTCTGCCCTTGGAACAAGCTGGTGCCGCTGACCAGCCACCTTGAATTCGCGCCGCGCTTCGACCCGCCCCAGGACATCTCGGAATGGCTTGGGATGGACGATGAGGCGTTTCGCAAGCATTTCGCGCAAACGCCGGTGCGCCGGGCGGGACATCGCCGCTTCATGGACAATCTGGCCATCGCCCAAACCAATGCCGAGGCGCAAGATGGACGGTAGATTCGTCATGCTCGTCGTCATGCTTCTGGTGCTGGTTTACGTCGGCTGGAGGGGGGCGACCAATCCAGACGCCATGATCTCGACGGTTTCCGCCGACCTGAAGCAAGGCGAAGAAATGTTCGGGAAGCACTGCGCCTCATGCCATTTCTCGAAGGAAGGCATCCCCCTGAAGGCACCCGTGCTTGGATTCTACGGACAGGAACATCTGCTGACGGACCGTCAATTGGTCGAGACGGCCAGAAGCGGCGGACATGGCAAGGAGCAAGAGGCCAAGGACGCGGCGCTGGGCGAAGATCAGCGCAAGCAGATTAAGGCCATGCGTGAAACCATGCGTCAGACAACGGCCAAGCTATCGGGCGCCGAGGTTCGCAACATCATTGCTTTTCTTAAAAAAAGCTGGTCTTCCGACGCCCAGTTGGAACATTGGGTCATTACCCACCAGCCGCCGGATCAATAATCTTGCTTGTATTCATCGCCCAGCAGGCATAAATCAGTTCCATTAGATCTGCCATTTCCAACAAGGATTTTTCATATGACCTTTTACACGCAAGAGCGTTTGGCATTGTTTATTGATGGATCAAACCTTTATTCAGCGGCGCGTTCGCTGGGTTTCGACATCGACTATCGCAAACTACTGAACATGTTCGCCTCAAAGGGGCGACTGATCCGCGCTTTCTATTACACGGCGCTGATGGAAGATCAGGAATATTCGCCCATCCGCCCCCTGGTCGATTGGCTGGATTACAACGGCTATACCCTGGTCACCAAACCGACCAAAGAATATACCGACGCCCAGGGCAGGCGGAAGATCAAGGGCAACATGGACATCGAGTTGGCCATCGACATGATGGAGATGGTGCCCTATCTCGACCATGTGGTGCTGTTTTCGGGCGACGGCGATTTCCGCCGTCTGGTCGAAGCCGTGCAGCGCAAGGGCGTTCGCGTCACCGTGGTCAGCACCATCCGGTCCTCGCCGCCCATGGTGGCCGACGAATTGCGCCGCCAAGCCGACGTCTTCATCGAATTGCAAGACCTGACCGGCCAGATCGCCAGGGCGCCATCGCCCGGTCGCGAGCGCGTTTCACATGCCACGCCCAGCGCCCCTTATGGCGACGAGGATGACGATCTCGAGCCGTAAGGCTTCCACATTGTCGCTTGATCCACCCCGCGATTGCGCCTTGTGTCCAAGGCTAGCCGCTTTTTTGGCTGGCAACCGGGCGGCGCATCCCGACTGGCACAATGCCCCCGTTCCCGCCTTCGGGCCGCTGGACGCAAGTTTGCTGATCGTGGGGCTAGCGCCAGGCCTAAAGGGCGCCAATCGCACGGGCAGGCCATTTACCGGCGATTACGCGGGCGATCTTCTTTATGCCACTCTCCTGAAACTGGGTCTGGCCAAAGGGACATATCAGCAAAGACCCGATGACGGGCTGCAACTGCTGGGATGCCGCATCACCAACGCCGTGCGCTGCGTGCCGCCCGAGAACAAGCCCACCCCCGCCGAGGCCAAGGCTTGCGGCTCCTTCCTGGTCAAGGAGATCGCCGCCCTGCCAAACATGAAATCGATCCTGGTTCTGGGCCGCATTTCTCATGAAGCCAGCCTGCGCGCCCTGGGGCAAAAGCCCAGCGCCTATGCCTTTGGGCATGCAAAAATTCATGTTTTGCCTACTGGAATTCGCCTCATCGATAGCTACCATTGCTCCAGGTACAACACGCAGACAAACCGGCTGACGCCAGTCATGTTCGAGGAAGCCGTCAGGGCGGCCGCGCTTAATTGATCAAGGGGTTCCAATGAGTTACGGTAAGTTTCTGGCTTCGCTTCTGGCAATCGGCATTCTGCTGGCTCCATCCTTCGCCGAAGCAAGGGCGGGCAAAGGTTTCAGCGGCGGCAGTCGCGGCCAACGCAGCTATTCAGCCCCGCCTCCCACCCAATCGGCCCCGGCGGCCAAACCGGTCGAACGCAGCGCTGCCCCCGAACAGGCGCGCCCGCAGCAAGCAACCCCAACGCCCTCGCCGTCAGCTTCGCCGATGGGGGCCACCAGTCCCGGACGTTCATTCTTCGGCGGCCTGATGGGCGGCATGCTTGGGGCAGGCATTCTGGGGCTTTTGCTCGGCAACGGCTTCGCGGGCGGTATGGGCTTTGGCGGCATGCTGGGCGGATTGCTGCAAATGGCCTTGCTGGGCGGGCTGGCCTATCTGGCCTTTTCGTTCTTCAAACGGCGCGGCTTCGGCTTGTCGGGGCAACCCGCAATGGCTGGCGCAAGCGGCATGGGCCAACGCGCGCCCGACGAAGCCCCTCCGCAAATCGTTTTGCCACGGGACAACGCAAGCCAGCTTTCAGCGATTGCACCGACAGGAATGCCGCTGACGTTGCAGGCCCAGGATTTCGATGCCTTCGAACAAATGCTGCATGGCGTGCAATCGGCTTGGTCGCGTCGCGATCTCGAGGCCCTTCACGAACTGACCACCGACGAGATGCAGGGATATTTCAAGGAATTGCTTGAAGAATTGGCCAGTGCAGGCCTTGAAAACCACATCGACAGCGTGAAACTTGAGAAAGGCGACCTGTCTGAAAGCTGGAGCGAGGGCGCTCTCGATTTCGCCACCGTCTCGCTGCGTTTCTCGGCCCTGGACTATACATTCGACAAGGCCTCGGGGAAAATCGTCGAAGGCAGCGACAGGCAACGCATGGAAGCCACCGAATATTGGACCTTCAGGCGCGAAAATTCAGGCGACTGGAAACTGTCGGCGATTCAGCAAGTGTAAGAAAAACAGGGGCAAAGACGGGGTTGGAATCAGGGGAAGAATCTTTAAAGCCGTTGCATCGCCGCCCTTTTGCGCAAAGCATCAACGACGAACAGCCCTGCCGTTCGGAATGCCATAAGCTGCTGGCGCTGGTCGATGCGATCACAGCGGCAAGGCCTGCTTTCGCCCCCGCCTTTGCCGATTGGCACCAGCAGGCGAACGGTCTGCTTGATTCCCCGGATTTGGAGACGCTGGCAGGAGAAGTGCTGCTTGAAGAAATGGCATTGGCGCTGCGGCGCATCTGGCTGGGCCTGGCCCATTCCTTCGCCGACCGGCCCATGAAATCGCCGCCGCATCTCGAAGATGTGGCGCTTCCTTTCAGCAAGGACCTGACCAACTACGTTTATGAGCGGGTGTTGACGCCCAGTCGGCTGGAGGAACGTTGCCAGAAGCGCTACCCGCCGGTCGCGGGTTGGGAATCCAGATTTTGCCTGTTTTCCAGCGCCATGGGCGCGCTTACGAATCTGTTGCAGGTCCTGCCCCGCTTCCTGTCGGCCAAGGGCGAGACGCCGCGCTGGGATTCCTTTATCGGCTATTACGAAACGGAACGGCTGCTGCGCCTGCACGATAAACGGGGAGTGTATTGCCGCCGCTATCGCAAGCATGACGGTTTGCTTGAACGCGTCGCCAGCGGCAAGACGGATATCTTGCTGGTCGAACCTTCGATGTACGACTGGGACCAGACGGTGCTGGACCCGGGACTTCTGGTGCAAGCGATCCTTGAGCGCCCATCAGACCGCCCCCTGGCGCTGATTCTGGACACGTCCTTGCTTGGCCCCGCCTTTCGGATGGAGGACTTGCTCAAGGCGCTGGCGCGGTCATGCCCGCTTCTGGCGATCGAATTGCGCTCGGGCCTGAAACTTGACCAGGAGGGGTTGGAATTGTCGAATGTCGGCATCGCCCGGCTGTTTACCCGCGAAGGAGCGGCAAACGGCATTTTCGCAACGGAACGATGGCTGCGCCACATGAACAGCGCACGGAAAATCTTCGGACATGCCTTGTCGCTCGACGAGATGGCCATCTTGGACTTGCCCTGGTTCAGCGATCCGCAACGGCTGGACAATTATGCGTCGCAGGTTTTTTCAAACAATGTGCGGCTGGCCGCAGCCCTGTCGAAAACCAACGGGCTGTTCGCCCGCATCGCCCATCCCAGCCTGACCGAGCGGGCGGAATGGCAATGGGCGCAATCGCCTTTCGTCATCGCCCATTTTCACGACAACGAGGACCGGCAGGACAACCGGAATTTGCTTGAATCAGTCATCTACAACGAAGCCAAGCGACGCGGTCTGACCGTACATTTGGGGTCCAGTTTCGGCTTTCGTCATCACCGTTTCGAGATCGTCCTTCCCGAAGGGTACGAGAGGCCGGATGGCAGCAGCCGGGGCTTTCTGAAGGTCGCCATGGGGCACCGCCAGGGACCATCTTGCGATGGGTTTATCCAGTTGTTGTGCGAAATCGCGACGCATGACGATTTCCAGGCCCTGCGCCAAAGCTATCCTGACCTTGGGCCGCTAAAGCCAACCAAACACAGCGTTTAGAGTGCTTGGCGACTAATCAGAGCTGTAGCGCTCTTCTTTCCAGGGATCGGCGTCGTTGTGATAGCCGCGCACTTCCCAATAACCGGGCTGGTCTTTGTCAAGGAAGGCGATGGAGCGCACCCATTTGGCGCTTTTCCAGAAATAGAGTTTTGGAATGATCGGACGCACCGGCCCGCCGTGATCGCGGTCGATGGCCTTGCCGTTCCAGCTATGGGCCAGCAGCACGTCATCATCGTCGAAACGCGACAAGGGCACATTGGTCGTATAGCTGTCATAAGAGCGGAATAGCAGGAACTTCGCCTCGGCCTTCGGTTTGACCACGTCCAGCAGCCGCTTGGCCGACACGCCGCCCCACACGCCGTCATACATGCTCCAACTAGTCACGCAATGAATGTCGGCCTTGATCTCGACCTGCGGCTGGGCCTGGAAATCATCCCAGGTCCAGGTCAGCGGATTCTCGATCAGGCCCGTGAAATTAAGCGTCCAGTCTTTCAGCGGCACATGCGGCTTCATGCCAAGATCAAGCACCGGCCAGCCGTCGGTTTTGTGCTGACCGGGCGGCAAGCGCGCCTTCTTGTTGGCCGTCTCGCCCGACTGATGCTTGCCTTCGCGTGCCCAACGCTCCTTGACTGCGATCAGTTTTTCATCCAGCTCGTTAGTCATCTTTGTTGTCCCTCAAACGCCGGGCGGGACTTTGTTGTCCCTCAAACGCCGGGCGGGACTTTGTTGTCCCTCAAACGCCAAGCGATTTGCGCCTTAATTCTTGTCGCGCATCAGGCGGCCCTTCTCGCGGTTCCAGTCGCGTTCCTTCTCGCTCTCGCGCTTGTCGTGCAGCTTCTTGCCCTTGGCCACGCCCAGGGAAACCTTGGCAATGCCACGCGGATTGAAGAACAGGGCCAACGGCACCAGCGTCATGCCTTCTCTGGTCACGGCCCCCATCAGCTTCTTCATTTCCTTCTTGTGCAACAGCAGCTTGCGCGGGCGTCTTGGCTCGTGCCCGAACGGTGAACGGTTCTGATATTCCGGGATATAGGCATTGAAGAGATAAAGTTCACCCCCCATCGGCCCGGCATAGGCTTCGTTGATGTTGCCCTTGCCCAGACGCAGCGATTTCACCTCGGTGCCAGCCAGGATGATGCCCGCCTCGAGCTTCTCCAAGATCGCGTAATTATAGCGCGCCTGCCGGTTCTGGGCTGACGGCGGCGGGCTTGGCTTGGCTGGCTTTGCCATGATGGGGGATCAGATCAGCCCGGCATGCGCCATGGCCGACGTCACCTTCTCCTTGGCGCTGTCCGTGATGGGAGCCAGGGGCAGGCGCACATCCGCCCTGCCCTTGCCCAGCAGCGACACGGCGTATTTGATCGGCGTGGGATTGGTCTCGACGAACAGGGCCTCATGCAACGGCATCAACTTCTCGTTGATGCTCATGGCCGTGGCGACGTCGCCCTTGGCGAAGGCGGCATGCATGCGAGACAGCAATCCAGGCGCCACATTGGCGGTGACCGAGATGCATCCAGCGCCCCCCTGGGCCAGGAACGGCAATTGGGTGCCATCCTCGCCCGACAGCAAGCAGAACCCCGCCTTGCAGGCGCGCTTGGTCTTCAGCACGCGGCCAAGATCGTTGGTGGCGTCCTTGACGCCCACGATGTTCGGCAATTGCGACAAGCGGGCCATGGTCTCGACCGTCATGTCGATCACGCAACGACCGGGAATATTGTAGATGATGATCGGAATCTCGACCGCGTCGTTGATCGCCTTGTAATGCAGGTACAGGCCTTCCTGGGTCGGCTTGTTGTAATAGGGCGTCACCACCAGGGCCGCACTTGCTCCCGCCTTCTTGGCGTGACGGGTCAGTTCGATGGCCTCGGCCGTCGAGTTCGAACCCGTTCCGGCGATCACCGGCACCTTGCCTGCGGCGGCCTCGACAGCCAGTTCGACCACTCGGTGATGCTCGTCATTGGAAAGTGTGGGCGATTCGCCCGTGGTGCCGCAAGGAACGATGCCCCCCACCCCTTCGGAGATGGCCCAGGCCGCCAGCGCCT